>NZ_JBHVYO010000032.1:0-103864 GCF_042880655.1 Streptomyces sp. NPDC058295 | reverse complement strand
GCTCCTTCAAGGAGCGGGGCCCTCGCCGTGTTGCCGGGCTCAGCGAGCCGGGAGACTCAGAAGCGGCGCGTGATCAGCGCTCGCTTCACCTCCTGGATCGCCTTCGTGACCTCGATGCCACGCGGGCAGGCGTCCGTGCAGTTGAACGTCGTACGGCAGCGCCAGACGCCGTCCTTGTCGTTCAGGATCTCCAGGCGCTGCTCACCCGCCTCGTCGCGCGAGTCGAAGATGAAGCGGTGGGCGTTCACGATCGCGGCCGGACCGAAGTACTGGCCGTCGTTCCAGAACACCGGGCAGGACGACGTGCAGGCCGCGCACAGGATGCACTTCGTCGTGTCGTCGAACCGCTCGCGGTCCTCGGCGGTCTGGAAGCGCTCGCGCGTGGGCTCGTTCGTGTCCTTCGTGATGAGGAAGGGCATGACGTCCCGGTACGCCTGGAAGAACGGCTCCATGTCGACGACCAGGTCCTTCAGGACCGTCAGGCCCTTTATGGGCTCGACCGTGATCGGCTTCTCGGGGTTGATGTCCTTGATCAGCGTCTTGCACGCGAGGCGGTTCTTGCCGTTGATCCGCATCGCGTCCGAACCGCAGATGCCGTGGGCGCAGGAGCGCCGGAAGGTCAGCGTGCCGTCGACGTCCCACTTGATCTTGTGGAGACCGTCGAGGACGCGCTCCTTCGGGTCGATCTCCAGCGTGAAGTCCTGCCAGACGGCCTCCGCCGAGATCTCCGGGTTGAACCGGCGGACCCGGAAGGTGACCGTGATGTACGGAGAGGCCGCGGACTCCGCCTCGACCTTGTCCAGAACGGGAGTTGCCATCAGTACTTACGCTCCATCGGCTGGTAGCGGGTCTGGACGACCGGCTTGTAGTCGAGACGGATGGACTCGGTGCCGTCGTCGCCGACCTCGCGGTACGCCATGGTGTGGCGCATGAAGTTGACGTCGTCGCGGTTCGGGTAGTCCTCGCGGTAGTGACCGCCGCGGGACTCCTTGCGGGCCAGCGCCGACACCGCCATGACCTCGGCCAGGTCGAGCAGGTTGCCCAGCTCGATGGCCTCCAGCAGGTCCGTGTTGAACCGTCGGCCCTTGTCCTGGATCGAGATGTTCCGGTAGCGCTCGCGCAGCTCGGCGAGCTTCTCCACCGCCGTCTTGATCGTCTGCTCGGTGCGGAACACCATGACGTTGGCGTCCATGGTCTCCTGGAGCTCACGGCGCAGTTCCGCCACCCGCTCGGTGCCGGTGGACGCGCGCAGGTGCTCCACCTGGTCGATCACCTGCCGCGCGGGGTCCTCCGGCAGCTCGACGTACTCCGCCTTCTGCGAGTACTCGGCGGCGGCGATGCCCGCCCGCTTGCCGAACACGTTGATGTCCAGCAGCGAGTTGGTGCCCAGACGGTTCGCGCCGTGCACCGACACACAGGCGACCTCGCCGGCCGCGTACAGGCCCGGGACGACCGTCGTGTTGTCGAGCAGGACCTCGCCCTGGACGTTCGTCGGGATGCCGCCCATCGCGTAGTGCGCGGTGGGCTGGATCGGGATCGGGTCCGTGTACGGCTCGATGCCGAGGTACGTGCGCGCGAACTCCGTGATGTCCGGGAGCTTCGCGTCCAGCTGCTCCGGCGGGAGGTGGGTGAGGTCCAGATAGACGTGGTCGCCCTCGGGGCCGCAGCCGCGGCCTTCCCGGATCTCCGTGTAGATCGAGCGGGACACGACGTCACGCGACGCCAGGTCCTTCATGACCGGCGCGTACTTCTCCATGAAGCGCTCGCCGTCCTTGTTGCGGAGGATGCCGCCCTCACCGCGGGCGCCCTCCGTCAGCAGGATGCCCATGCGCCAGATGCCGGTCGGGTGGAACTGGAAGAACTCCATGTCCTCCAGCGGCAGCCCGCGCCGGTACACGGCCGCCTGGCCGTCACCCGTCAGCGTGTGCGCGTTCGAGGTCACCTTGAAGAACTTGCCGGTGCCGCCGGAGGCGTAGATCACGGCCTTCGCCTGGAAGACGTGGATCTCGCCGGTCGCCAGCTCGTACGCGACCACACCCGAGGACCGCTTCACACCGTCGACCTCGGTGATCAGCTGGTCGAGGACGTAGAACTCGTTGTAGAACTCCACGCCCTCCTTCACGCAGTTCTGGTACAGCGTCTGGAGGATCATGTGACCGGTGCGGTCGGCCGCGTAGCAGGACCGGCGGACCGGGGCCTCGCCGTGGTTGCGGCTGTGACCGCCGAAGCGGCGCTGGTCGATCGTGCCGTCGGGCGTCCGGTTGAACGGCAGGCCCATCTTCTCCAGGTCGAGGACGGAGTCGATGGCCTCCTTCGCCAGGATCTCGGCGGCGTCCTGGTCGACCAGGTAGTCACCGCCCTTGACCGTGTCGAAGGTGTGCCACTCCCAGTTGTCCTCCTCCACGTTGGCCAGCGCGGCGGCCATGCCGCCCTGCGCGGCGCCCGTGTGGGAGCGGGTGGGGTAGAGCTTGGTCAGCACGGCGGTGCGGCTGCGCTTCGTCGACTCGATCGCGGCGCGCATACCGGCGCCGCCGGCGCCGACGATGACGGTGTCGTACTTGTGGATCTTCATGAGTGTTTCTCTCAGTCCCTCGGTCCCGTGCGCCTAGCGGATGTTCGGGTCGAAGGTGAAGATCACCAGCGTGCCCAGCAGGATGGTGAACACCGCGGCGGTGTAGAGCAGGCCCTTCAGCCACAGCCGGGTGTTCGCGCGCTCCGCGTAGTCGTTGATGACCGTGCGCAGGCCGTTCGTCCCGTGCAGCATGGCGAGCCACAGCATCAGCAGGTCCCAGACCTGCCAGAACGGGGAGGCCCAGCGGCCGGCCACGAAGGCGAAGCCGATCTTGGAGACACCGCCGTCCAGGACGAGCTGGATCAGCAGGTGACCCAGGACCAGGACGACCAGTACGACGCCGGACAGGCGCATGAACAGCCAGGCGCCCATCTCGAAGTTGCCCCGGGTGGACCGGGGCGTCTTCTTGGTGCGCTGACGCGGGGGCTCGATGAAGGGCGCGGGGTTGTCCACGTCGTAGACGGAGCCGCCCTCGACGGGGCCGATCCCGGCCGCGGTGGTTTCAGTGGTGGCCATCGGTCTCAGCTCCCGAACAGTTCACGAGCGGCGTGGCCGAGCACGGGGTAGATCGCCCCGAGCATCAGCAGCAGCCACAGGCCCACGACACTCCAGAGCATCTGCTTCTGGTAGCGCGGGCCCTTCGACCAGAAGTCGACGGCGATGACGCGCAGGCCGTTGAGCGCGTGGAAGAGGATGGCGGCCACGAGGCCGTACTCCAGCAGCGCCACGACCGGCGTCTTGTAGGTGGCTACGACCTTGTCGTAGTCCTCGGGGGAGACACGCACGAGGGCGGTGTCCAGCACGTGAACGAACAGGAAGAAGAAGATGAGGACGCCGGTGACTCGATGAGCCACCCAGGACCACATTCCTTCCCGGCCGCGGTACAGCGTTCCAGCCGGCACGGAAGAACCCTCCGGGAGCGGGGATTGGGGCCTGCCGGCTTGGGGTGTCGGACGGGCCCGGCCGGGTACGGTCCACCGGCCCCCAGCATCGTAGCGAGGCGCTGGCGCTCGGCTTACGTCGGGCCTACCTGTGTGATCAAAGTGGCACGCAGATGGGTGAGCGTTGCGGCATCTGGGGTGGAGTGTCCTGTTTGGGTCCGGAAGTGGACCCGTGCCGGTCGGCCGCGCCCCGCGGCGGAGCCGCCCGGGTCACCGCCCCGCGCACCTCAGGCGAGCCGTGCCAGCCGTTGCCTCGCCAGCCTCCGGAGCTCCTCCGCCGCCACCACCCGCTCGTCCTCGGGATCGTTTGTCAATCGTGACCGGATGCCCTCCAGGACGTGGTCCAGGGACTCCTCCTGGGGAACACCGTCGAGGCAGATGGCGAACGCGTGTCCGAATCGGGCCTCGTAGGCCGCGTGGGCCGCGTCCAGCGCCATGTGCGCCGCTCCGTACGCGTCCGCGGGCAGGCCGGGCAGGGACTCCGCCGCCAGGGCCTCCGCCAGATCGGCCGGGCTCAGGTCGTACGCGGCCTCGTCGGAGGCGGCCAGCAGGGCGTCGAGCGTCGGATACGGGCGGTGGTCGGCGATACGACGGGCCCAGCGGAGGCTGCGGAGACAGGCGAGGAGGGTGCGGTGCGCCTCGTCGGCGGGGGCGGTGTTGAAACCGTCCAGCGGACGTACGGGTGAGGTCCGGGTCTGCGCCGGTATGGCGAGGCAGCCGGAGAGAGGGGAAAGACGGTGCGCAGGCAGCGTGGATCCTCGCGTCACGTGTGATGTGGAAGGGGATGCAGTGAAAGGTGTGTCGACACGTTATCGAGAGCGGTCAGGACGTGTCTGACCGATGCCTGAATTTCACCCGAACGAGAGAGTTTCGAAACGTGTCGTGGACTCCGTCACGCCTGGTTCGACGCGCTTCGGGCGGCCGGGAGTCGTACGGTGGGCGGAGTGAGCAGGCACAGGCATCGGCGCCGAGCGCCGCAGAGGAAGCCGCACCAGCAGGTCGCGGCGCGAGCAGTGATGGCGGGCGGGCTGGTCGCCGCGCTCGGCGTCGGGCTCGGCGTGTGGGCCTCGTCGGACGACGACGGCACGACACCGGCCGGATCGGCCGCCTCCCGGCAGGCCGCCGCGAGGACGCCCGGCGCGGGCGACACCGGCGCCGCCGCCGCGCAGGCAGCGACCCCGACGCCCACCCGCTCCTACGCCCTCTCCACCACCCCCCGCACCATCCCCGCCGTCAGCGCCCACACCCCGGCGCGCGGCCCCGGGTGGAAGCCGCAGTCCACCCGCCGGCTGGTGGTGAGCGACGCCGGGCTCGCCGACGAGGGGCGGCTGGTCGCCGGCGAGCTGGGGCTGACGTACGCCGGGGAGAAGGACGACGTGCGCGCCGGGGACCTGCGGCTGGCGCTCAACGACGACGAGGGCGCGAACCCGGAGTCGTACACCATGACCGTGCGCGGCGGGCGGGTCACCATCAGCGCGCCCTCCGACGCGGGCGTCTTCTACGGCACCCGCACGCTCAAGCAGGAGGTGCACGCCGGCGGCACGGCGCCGGAGGGCGTCGTCCGGGACCAGCCGGCCAAGCCGCAGCGCGGGTTCACGCTGGACATCGCGCGCAAGCACTTCACCGCCGGCTGGATCGAGGACCGGGTGCGCGAGCTCGGCGACCTGAAGTACAACCAGCTCGGCCTGCACTTCTCCGACGACCAGGCCTTCCGGATCGAGTCCGACAGCCACCCGGAGATCGTCTCCGCCCAGCACCTCACCAAGGCCGAGGTGAAGAAGATCGTCGACCTCGCGGCGAGCCGGCACATCACCGTCGTGCCCGAGATCGACTCACCCGGACACCTGGGCGCCGTCCTCGCGGCCCACCCCGAGCTCCAGCTGCGCAACGCGAGCGGGGTGGCGACCCGCGGGGCGATCGACATCTCCAAGGACGAGTCCGCGGACCTCCTCGACGACCTGCTGGACGAGTACGCCGACGTCTTCCCCGGCGCCTACTGGCACCTCGGCGGCGACGAGTACCAGGCCCTGACGGTCTCCAGCCCGGCCGCCTCCTACCCGCAGCTGGCCGCCGCCGCGACGGCCCGGTACGGCTCCGGCGCGGGCGTCGCCGACCTCACCACCGGCTGGCTCAACGACCGTGCCGACACCGTCCGCGCCCACGACCGCACCATGCGGGTGTGGAACGACGGCTTCTTCCGCGGCACCTCGGTCAAGCCGGCCTCCGACCTGGTGGTCGCCTACTGGACCGGCAAGGAGATCGGCGCGCGGCCGCCGGTGGAATACCTGAGCGCCGGGCTCAAGATGCTCAACTACAACGACGAGTACCTGTACTACGTCCTCGGCGAACCGAACGACTTCGTCTACCCGACCGGGAAGCGGATCTACGAGCAGTGGACCCCGCGGGTGCTGCGCGGCACGACGCCGGTCCCCGCGAAGTACGACGCCCAGATCCTCGGCGGTTCCTTCTCGGTGTGGTGCGACCTCGCGAACTCGCAGACCCAGGACCAGATCGCGGCCGGGATCCGGATGCCGCTGCGGGCCACCTCGCAGAAGCTGTGGGACGCCGGGACACCCCCGCTGACCTGGACGCAGTTCACGGCCCTGGCGAACAGGCTCGGTTGATTTCCGCCGGACACAGGGCGTCGGTGAACCGTACGTTCCGCGCGCTGCCGCGCGGCCGGCTCGGGGGAGGGCCGGGCGCGGCCTCCCCTCCCCTTCTCGTTGGCTGAAAAGGCCCGCCTGTGACACTCCTGGCCCGTCGCACGCAGTAAGGGGAAGTGCGGGCTCCGTAAGGTCGGTGCCCTGGCGAGGAGGCGTGGATGAGCCTGGTGGAACTGATCGCTCAGGCCGACGAACGCGGACTGGCCGCCAGTGGGCTGGCTTGTTTGGATCGGTGCATACCCCTGCTCGGGGGTGACGACGAGAGCCTGCGGCCGCTGTGGGGCGCCCTCACGGAGGACTCCGACGCCGCCGACTGGGGCGAGCTGCTGGAACAGGCGCGCGGCAAGCTGGCGTCGGCCGCGGAGGAGGGCGACGAGGCCGAGCTCCTGGCCCGGCGGATGCTGGCCGCCGCACCCGACGACCGTTCCGCGGCCGAGGTGCGGCTCTGGGCCGACGCCTGCTCCGTCGCCTCGCTGCAGATCCACCGCCTCCTCGACCCGGCCGAGGACGCCTCCCCGGTCGACTCCCGCCGGGAAGGCCGTACGGAGGGCATGTCCCCCCTCGTCGCCGCCGAGCTGCGCCGCCAGGTCACCGTCCTGGAGGTGCTCGCCGGTCATGGCGCGGGCGGACTGCGCCGGGCGCTCGAGGTGTCCACGGAGGGCCGCCGGGTGCTGCGCGCGGTGGTCTCGCGGCGGGCCCGTGGACGTAAGTGAGCGCGATGCGGGGAATGTGGGGCGGTCCTGCACCGGTCTCGGAACGGCCCCGAATATGAGTGACACAACCCGCGCCGACCTCGCTTTTCCTGATGTGACGCGCAGGACGACCGACCAGACCGACCGGACCGACCGGACCGACCGGAGCGACCGGAGCGACCGGAACGAGCGGAGCGAACGGCCCGACCGGCCCTCCGCCGCCGCGAAGCCCGTGCGGTGGGCGGCGGAGGCGGTGGCCGCAGCGCCCGACGGCATCCGGCCCCATCTCGACCACTCCGCGCAGAGCCTGTGGCGTGTCGACCGCCTGATCGAGGAGCTGCGGCGCGAGGGCTCGCCGTACACCGCCGTGGCGAACGTGCTGCGCGGGCTCGGCGCCTACGCCGGCGAGGTGATCGTCCGGCAGACCGGCGGCGAGTGGTGGGGCTCCGCCGGCGACCACTGGGTCCGCACCCCCGACGGCCGCCTCTGGGAACCCCTCGACGAGTCCCGCCGCTGCTTCGGCGGCCACGGGTCCTTGCGGTTGCTGTGCAGGGACGCGATGCGGGGGCGGCGCTAGCCGCACCCCGCCCGCTCAGCGCTCCTTGAGCCCGTCGAGGAACGCGACGAATGTGTCTGCGGGGAAGGTGAGGGTGGCTCGGTCGGGGGCCTTGGAGTCACGGATCGCTAGGTGAGGGTGATGGTGGGCGACTTCGACGCAGGCATCGCCCTGGCCGCCGCCGGAGTAGGAAGACTTCTTCCAGGTCAATGCGTTACAGCTCCTTCGCCAACCGGTGGATGAAGTCACGCGAACACTCGGGCTCGAGTGACACTGCCTCTACCCTGCGAAAGAGCGTTCGGTAGCGGCCGAGTTGGGCCTCGGTGTCGATGAACACGGGACCGCTGGGTCCGTCGCGCACCACCGTGTCCAGTTTGGACACGGGACCACCCGCGCCGGGGCAAGTTCGTGTGGTGCGAACTGGCCGCGGCCTGAGCGAGACCGCGCCGGGCGGGCCCGGTGGCGCATTCGTCCCCTGTGACACTTCTGCGCGGCCCGGCGCTGAATGACCGTGAGGGCGTGGCCGTGTTCGGACCAGGGGTCCGGCGGGGGAGTCGCGCGCCGGAACGAACTCCGCACGAACGAGGACAGTCTTGGGCCAGGGAGGGGAATCCCGGCGCGCGCAGGCGTACGACGGGGAACTGGGCGCGGCCGTGACACGGGCCCAGGACGGCGACGAGGCCGCGTTCGCCGTGGCGTACCGGATCGTGCAGCCCGGACTGCTCGGCTACCTGCGCGGGATCGTCGGCGACGACGCCGAGGACGTGGCCTCCGACGCCTGGCTGGAGATCGCCCGGGACCTGGGGCGGTTCAAGGGCGACGGCGCCGGGTTCCGCGGCTGGACCGCGACCATCGCCCGGCACCGGGCCCTCGACCATCTGCGCCGACTGCGGGTCCGGCCCCGGTCGGCGGTGCTGGACCAGGACGTCGTCGTCGACCTGGCCGGCCCGCACAGCACACACGACGAGGCGCTGGAGTCGCTCTCCACCGAGCACGCCCTCGAACTGGTCCGCGGGCTGCCGCGCGATCAGGCCGAGGCGGTGCTGCTGCGGGTGGTCGTCGGGTTGGACGGGCCCGCCGCGGCCCGCGTCCTCGGCAAGCGCCCCGGCGCCGTCCGTACGGCCGCGCACCGGGGTCTCAAACGGCTGGCCCAGCAGCTCGGTGCCGCGGGCGCGGGCGAAGGTGTGACGGATGGCGGCCCCCGAACGCTGGGGGAGTCGACATGAACGGTGCGGGCCGCGGACCGTATGGATCGGTGGCGGGCCCGGCCACCAGGTCGAACGGCCTGATCGGACGGACGGGACAGAGGCGGAAACGGACATGGGTGAACGGCTGAACGACGGCGCGGGCCACAGCCGTCGGCGCGCACACCCCGTGGACGCCGCCGACGACGAAGCCACCACCGACACACCAGGGACGGCGACACCCCCGCTGGAGGCGCTGCTCGTCCAGGCCCTGACCGCTCAGGCACCGTCTCCTCAGGCACCGTCTCCTCAGGCACCGTCTCCTCAGGCCCTGCCTTCGCAGGCCCCGCGCGCTGAGGGCGTGCGCGGGCCCGGTGACGGCGAGCGGCGGGCCGTCGCCGCATTTCGGGCCGCCCGGGACGCGGGTGCGCACAGGGCCCGTACCCGACGCCGGGACGACTGGCGGCCCAGGGCCCGGCGGCACACGGCCCGCTCGCTGCGGGCCACGCTCTCCGTGCTGGTCGCCGGACTCACCCTGGGCGGGGTCGCGTTCGCCGCCGTCGGATCCTCCACGAACGGCGTCGCCGCCGGCGCGGGCCGCCCCGAACCGGCGGCAACCCTGCCAGGCGCCTCCGGGGCCCGGTCCGCCGACACCGTTTCCGCGCGCCCCCGGCCGCCCGCCGCCGACCGGGACCGTCCCCTGAGCGCCGAGGACACCGACGCGCACTGCCGTGCCTACGAGAAGGTCCTCGGGCGCGGCAAGGCGACGGACTCCACCGCCTGGCAGCGACTCGTGACGGCGGCGGGCGGCGCGGAGAACGTCGTGGCCTACTGCGAGGCGGCGACAGCGGCAGCCACGGCATCGAAATCGGCATCGAAATCGGCAGCGGAATCGGGATCGGCCGGGGGCGGGGCGAAGTCCGGCAAGAGCCCGAAGGCGGACAAGACTCCGGAGGCCGGGGCCGGGAAGACACAGCAGGCCGAGCCTGCCCCGAAGGCCGGGAAGACGCCCGGGGCCGGGCAGAGTGCCAAGGCCACCAAAGCCACCAGGAGCGGGGCCGAGGGCCGGTAACCGGTTGCCGCCAAAGCAACGGCCGAGGCCGCCACCCCCCACAGGAGAGGCCCCGGCCGTCGCGCGGCACGGGCCGCGCGGCGGCCCGTACTCCCTACAGCGCCATGAGTGCGTTTTCTGTCACACCCCGCGCGCGCCCGCTCGCGTCACGAGTTAGTTGCATGTTCTACGGACATGGACGTGCGGCGGTTTCAGGTCGTAACGTGCCTTTCGCGCCGGACGGCCAAGCGGCAGACCACCGCAACGACCAGCGGTCCAGAAAACCGCGCACCATCGACCGAGGAACCACGACGTGGGGGACGACGCGGAGCTGACAGCCGCGGTGCTCGCGGCACAGAACGGGGACGAGACCGCGTTCCGGACTGTGTACCGCACGGTGCACCCGCGGCTGCTCGGGTACGTACGCACGCTCGTCGGCGACCTCGACGCCGAGGACGTGTCCTCCGAGGCCTGGCTCCAGATAGCCCGGGACCTGGAGCGGTTCAGCGGCGACGCGGACCGCTTCCGCGGCTGGGCCGCCCGGATCGCCCGCAACCGCGCCCTGGACCACATACGCATGCGCGGCCGGCGCCCCGCGACGGTCGCCGACGAGACCGAACTGACCGGCCGGCCCGCCGAGTCCGACACCGCGGGCGAGGCCATGGAGGCGCTGGCCACCGGCCGCACCCTGGGCCTCATAGCCCGGCTGCCGCAGGACCAGGCAGAGGCCGTCGTGCTGCGGGTCGTCATGGGCCTGGACGCCAAGACGGCCGCCGAGACGCTCGGCAAACGCCCCGGTGCCGTGCGTACGGCCGCCCACCGCGGTCTGAAGAAGCTCGCCGAACTGCTCGGCGAGGACCCGGAGACGGCCGGCGCGCTCGACGCACTGCCCTCCCAGCGAGAACCGCGCCCACGCGCGGTGACGTCCGCCGGTGTGACGCATACGCGCGCGCGGACGCAGAAGGACATGTGATGGCCGACAAGCAGGACAGGTGGCTCGATCGCGAAACGGCGGAGCGTCTGCTGCGCGGTGAGTCACCGGACAACGCTGTCGACGCTGTCGATGCCGTGGCCCGGGAAGAGGCCGAGCGGCTCGCCCGGACCCTCGCCGCGCTCGCCGCGCTGGCCGCCGAGCCCCTGCCCGCCGACGAGGAACTGCCCGGTGAGGCCGCGGCCCTGGCCGCCTTCCGCAAGGTCCACGCGGACCGCGCCGACCTCGCGGGACGGGCCGGTCCCGCCGGCCTCGCGACGGGTCGCGCCGGCCCCGACGCCGGGACGACGTCCGCCGCCACCGGTCGGCTCCGGGTCACGGACACCGCCGACGCGGGACTGGTGCGCATCGGCGGGCGCGTTGCGGAAACCGGGCGTCCGGCCCGGTGGAGCCGACCCGTACGGCTCGGGCTGGCCGCCGCCCTCGCCGCCGGGATGGTGGGCGGGATCGCGGCCGGGACCGGTGTCCTGCCGACCCCGTTCGACGGCGCCGAACCCGCCCGTCCCGTGGCATCCGTCTCGGCCCCCGTGCCCCCGGACGAGCGCGCGCTCGTACCGCCCGCGCCGGAGGCCTCGGGCAGCGACGAGGACCCGGCGACACCGGACGGTACGGGCGCCACCGGCCGCGAGGACACCGGGAACGGGACATCGGACGGCGCCCCCTCGGCCACCCCGGACCCCGGCGGCTCCTGGCCGACCGGCGTGGCCTCGTCCTGCCTCGACCTGAGCGCCGGCCGCACCCTGGACACCGAGCGCCGCCAGACCCTGGAGCACCTCGCGGGCGGCCCGGAACGCGTGCCGAACTACTGCGCGGGCGTCCTCGACGGCACCGCCGCCGGAAACTCCCGAGGCGACGACCGCACTCCGAACGGCACCACCGGCCGGGACACCGGAAAGAACCAGAGCGACCGCGGCGGCCGCGGCGGCGCCACGGGCGACAGGTCCGGTTCGGGCGACAAGGGCGGCTCCGACGACGACGGCGACGGCGACGGGGGCCGTGATCGAGATCGTGACGGTGACCGTGACCGTGACCGGGGTCGTGGCCACGGTGGCCGTGGCGAGGGGCACGACGGCGGCCACGGCAGTGACGGTGGCGGTGACGGCCGTGGCCGGGGCGGCTCCGGCGGTTCCGGCGCCGGCCAGTCCGGCGGAAGCTCGTCTTCTCACCACCGCTGACCTGCGGTTTCGCGGATCGCCGAAGTTTCTTCGCCAGGGGTGTGACGTTTTCGGCGGCCGGAGCGCAGTAAGAAGTGAGCCGACTGGTCATCGGCCCTTGCACAGAGCCGGGGTTCCCCCCGTACTTCCGGCTCGTGCGCTCGGCGCGGGCGGGACACGTTCCCCCGGTCCCGCTCGCGCCCCAAACACCTCACCTCTCTCGCGCGGCACCGCGCTCACCAGGACACGACGACCTTGTCGCCGTTCCTGACCTGCGCGAACAGACTCGCGATCGCCGTCTCGTCCCGCACGTTGACGCATCCGTGCGAGGCCCCCGCGTAGCCGCGGGCGGCGAAGTCGGACGAGTAGTGCACCGCCTGCCCGCCGCTGAAGAACATCGCGTACGGCATCGGTGAGTGGTAGAGCGTGGACACATGGTCGCGGGACTTCCAGTAGACGTGGAACACACCCTCCCGGGTGGGCGTGTACTGCGAGCCGAAGCGGACCGACATCGTCGTCAGGGTCCGGCCGTCGACCATCCAGCGCAGGGTCCTGGTCGTCTTGTCGATGCACAGCACCCGCCCGGACAGGCAGCGGGGATCGGGCGCGGCGGCCGGCTGGCCGCCCATCAGATACAGCTCCCACTCCCCGGGTTCATGGGTCATCCCCAGCAGCCGCTGCCAGGTGACGGTGTCCGTCCGCCCCGTCACCGGCAGCCCGCGCTTGCCCTGGAAACCCTTCACGGCCTCCTCGGTGACCCCGCCGTACGTGCCCGTGGGCCCCTCGAACAGCCAGGCGATCTGACGCAGCCGGGCCTGGAGCTCGCGGACGTCGCGTCCCTGGTCGCCGCGCGACCACAGGACCGCGGGCGGCCGGGCGCCGGTGGCCGGGGCGCTCGGCCTGTCGTCGGTGGTGGTCCGGGCCGGCGGCGACGGCGAGGCCGTCCGGCCGACGCCGGAAGGCACGGGCGAGCGCGCCTCCCCGTCCGCGTCCGGGCCCTGCACACTGCACCCGCACACCGTCACCAGAGCCGCCGTGCCGGCCAGGACGGCGATCGATCTCCGCATCCGCATGCCTGAGATGTTCCCCCGGGATGACGCCTCGCGAACGGAGCGGCATTGTGGTGACCGGCACCGCGAACAGTCTGTGAGGAAGGTCCCAGCGTGGTCCTCTGCGCCGGGTGTGCGCGCGCCGATACAGTCCGTCGGACGGCCGCTCCGTACTGACGGGTAACCGGCGGTACGTTCGGCAGGTGACCGACAGGTGACCCGAGTGGTCGAAGCAGCGGGAATCGAAGCAGCGGGAATGCTCAGCGGGAGGCATCACACCCATGGCGCGTGAGTCGGAGTCCGGACTGCCCATCGAGCCGGTGTACGGGCCGGAGGACCTGGCGGGCTGGGACCCGGCCCGGCAGCTGGGCGAACCGGGCGAGTACCCCTTCACCCGGGGCGTCTACCCGTCGATGTACACCGGCCGCCCCTGGACCATGCGCCAGTACGCGGGCTTCGGCACGGCGGTGGAGTCCAACGCCCGCTACCAGCAGCTGATCGCCAACGGCACGATGGGCCTGTCGGTCGCCTTCGACCTGCCCACCCAGATGGGCCACGACTCGGACGCCCCGATCGCGAGCGGCGAGGTCGGCAAGGTGGGCGTGGCCATCGACTCGGTCGAGGACATGCGGGTGCTGTTCGGCGGGATCCCGCTGGACAAGGTGTCCACGTCGATGACGATCAACGCCCCCGCGGCCCTGCTGCTGCTCATGTACCAGCTGGTCGGCGAGGAGCAGGGCGTCCCGGCCGACAAGCTCACGGGCACGATCCAGAACGACGTGCTGAAGGAGTACATCGCGCGGGGCACGTACATCTTCCCGCCGAAGCCCTCGCTCCGGCTGATCGCCGACATCTTCAAGTACTGCAAGGCCGAGATCCCGAAGTGGAACACGATCTCGATCTCCGGCTACCACATGGCGGAGGCGGGCGCGTCCCCGGCGCAGGAGATCGCCTTCACCCTGGCCGACGGCATCGAGTACGTCCGTACGGCCGTCGCGGCCGGCATGGACGTGGACGACTTCGCGCCCCGCCTGTCCTTCTTCTTCGTGGCCCGGACGACGATCCTCGAAGAGGTCGCGAAGTTCCGTGCCGCGCGCCGGATCTGGGCGCGGGTGATGCGCGAGGAGTTCGGCGCGCAGAACCCCAAGTCGCTGATGCTCCGCTTCCACACGCAGACGGCCGGCGTCCAGCTGACGGCCCAGCAGCCGGAGGTGAACCTGGTCCGGGTCGCGGTCCAGGGTCTGGCCGCGGTCCTCGGCGGCACCCAGTCCCTGCACACGAACTCCTTCGACGAGGCGATCGCGCTGCCCACGGACAAGAGCGCCCGCCTCGCCCTGCGCACCCAGCAGGTGCTGGCCTACGAGACGGACGTGACCGCGACCGTCGACCCCTTCGCGGGCTCCTATGTCGTCGAGAAGATGACCGACGACGTCGAGGCGGCGGCCGTCGAGCTGATGAAGAAGGTCGAGGACCTCGGCGGCGCCGTCGCCGCCATCGAGCACGGCTTCCAGAAGTCCGAGATCGAGCGCTCCGCCTACCGGATCGCCCAGGAGACCGACTCCGGCGAGCGGGTCGTGGTCGGCGTCAACCGCTACCAGCTCGACACGGAGGAGCCCTACGAGCCGCTGCGCGTCGACCCGGCCATCGAGGCCCAGCAGGCCGAGCGCCTCGCGAAGCTGCGCGCGGGGCGGGACCAGGCGGCGGTGGACGCGGCCCTGGACGCCCTGAGGAAGGCCGCCGAGGGTGAGGACAACGTCCTGTACCCGATGAAGGACGCGCTGCGGGCCCGGGCGACGGTGGGCGAGGTGTGCAACGCCCTCCGGGGGGTCTGGGGGACGTACGTGCCGTCGGATGCGTTCTGAGCTGGGCGATTCCTCCGAATGGGTGATCGGGGGCGGAAATCGCCCGTTCGCGGCTACTCTCGTGAAAAGTGCTCCCGAAAGGAGGTTGCCGTGGCTGTGATAGAGCGCGAGATGACGATGGCTGAGGCCGCCGACCGTATCTCCACCTGGCTGCCCGGACACCGCGTGGAGATCATTCGAGGGAGCATCATCGTGTCACCGCCGCCGGATGAGCCGCATCAGGGAACGGTGTTCGAGGTCGGCTACGAGTTCCGGCGGGCCGGGGCCAAGGAGGCCGGTCTCAAGGTTCGTCCGGGTATCGGCCTGTGGTTGCCGTCCGGGCCGGCGGACTATGCGATTCCGGATTTGTCGATCGTCGAGGCTGACATCGGTGACGCGCTCGTACGGAAGAACTGCTATGCCCCACACGTCTTCCGCATGGTGCTGGAGGTGACCTCCTCCAACTGGTCCGACGACACGCTCAGCAAGCCGGAGGTGTACGCCGAGGCCGGCATTCCCGTCTACGTGGTGGTCGATCGCAAACACGACGAAATCCTCCTCTACACGGCCCCGGCTGACGGCAAATACCCCGACCCCGTCCGCTACCAGCGAGGCCAGGCCGTCCCCGTTCCCGAGTCCGTCGGTGTCGCTCTTGAACTCTCCGTCGACACCCTCCTCGACGGCGACGACTAGCCGAGGCCGACCCGTGCGCGGTAGGACGCGAGGCCGTCCTCCGTGGCGCCCGCCCAGCCCACGTAGCCGTCCGGGCGGACCAGGAACACCCCGTCCTCCAGGGTCAGCAGGGTCCAGTCCGGGCCCCTGAGCCGGTCGAAGAGGCGGACGCCGTCGACCGTCAGGTCCGGGACGCGGTCGCCGGCGGACAGCGGGCCGGGATTCTCCCGGGTCTCCTCGCTCAGTGACGAGTGCCGGTAGTTCAGGCCCAGTTGGCGGGTCGCCGCCCCCCGCCTCGCCTCGTCGCGGTGGATCGCGGTGGAGAGGCCGAGTACATGCTCGGCGACGGGGCGGCGCTCCTCCTCGTAGGTGTCCAGCAGGGCTTGCGGCGCCAGGCCGCCCAGCACCGCGCCCAGCTTCCAGCCCAGGTTGTACGCGTCCTGGACGCTGGTGTTCAGGCCCTGGCCGCCGGCCGGGGAGTGGACGTGCGCCGCGTCGCCCGCCAGGAAGATCCGTCCCTCGCGGAAGCGACCGGCCAGGGCGGCGCGCGGGCGGAAGTCGGACGCCCAGAAGAGCTCCGTCACCGCGCCGGGTGCGAGGTGGGTGCGCTCCGAGACCAGCTTGCGGACGCCCTCCAGGGAGAGATCCGGATCCGTCCCGCCGGGGAGCCGCGCCACCAGCTGGAACTGGTCCGTCCCGGCCAGCGGGCACAGCGCCAGGAAGCCCGCCTCCGGCCCGCTCGGCGGGAACAGATGCCACCACGCCCGGTCCAGGTCGGGGATGCGCACGTCCGCCACCAGGGCCGCGTCCGGGTCGAGCGTCTCGCCCCTCATCTCGATGCCCAGCGCGCGGCGCACCGCCGAGCGGCCGCCGTCCGCGGCGACGGCGTACCGGGCGCGGACCGGCTCGCCGGCGGCGAAGTGCGCCGTCACGCCCTCGGTGTCCTGCTCGAGCCGTACCACCTCACGGCCGAAGGCCACGGTCCCGCCCAGTTCCGTCAGCCGGGCCAGCAGGATCTCCTGGTTGCGCCACTGCGGGACCATCCAGGGGACGGTGAAGCGGCAGCCCTCCTCGCCGTCCTCCATCGGGTCGAACATCGCGTGCTCGCCGGCCTGCTCGCCGTCCGTCCAGACCATGCCCACCGGGTACGCGCCACCGGCGGCGAGGATCTCGTCGAGGACGCCGAGATCCTCGTAGACCTCCATCGTGCGCGGCTGGAGGCCCTTGCCGCGGGAGCCGGGGGGGAGGGTCTCGCCGCGTTCCACCACCAGCGCGTCCACTCCGCGCCGGGCCAGGTCGATGCCGAGGGCGAGGCCGGTGGGGCCCGCGCCGACGATCAGGACGTCCACGTCCATAGCCATACAACTCTCCTTAACGCTGTTAAGTGCCGTTGCCCATGAGAGTGGCCTTAACGGCGTTAAGCTGTCAAGTGTGAGTACCGAACGACGCGCCCCCCTCGACCGCAAGCGGGTGGCGGACACCGCGCTCAGGCTGCTCGACGAGGTGGGTCTCGACGGGCTGACCCTGCGTGCCATCGCCCGGGAGCTGGACGTCAAGGCGCCCGCCCTGTACTGGCACTTCAAGGACAAACAGGCGCTGCTGGACGAGATGGCGACCGAGATGTTCCGGCGGATGGTCGCGGGCACGGCACTCGACCCCGCCGACACCTGGCAGGACCGGACGCGCAAGGCCAATCACGGGCTGCGCGCGGCGCTGCTCGCCCACCGCGACGGCGCGCGGGTCTTCAGCGGCTCCCGCTTCACCGGCACCGACCACGCCGTCCAGATGGAGCAGAACCTGCGCCTGTTCACGGCCGCCGGCTTCACCCTCGCCGACGCCGTGCGCGCCTCGTCGACCGCGTACGCGTACACCATCGGGTTCGTCACCGAGGAACAGGGCGTGTACCCGCGTCCGGGCGAGCGGCGCGAGGGGTTCGACGTGGCGGAACGCGCCCGGCTGCTCGCCGAGTTCCCGCTGTCGGCGAAGGCGGGCGCGGAGATCTTCGAGGACTACGACCGGCAGTTCGGGGAAGGGCTGGAGATCATCGTGGCCGGCATCGCCGCGCGCTACGGCGTGCGGTAGGCCGGGACCGACGGCCGGCCGGGGCGCGGGCCGGAGCCGTCTGTCGATTCACGGCATTGCACCACACATACCGCGTTCTCATCGCGTTCACATCGCGCACCTAGTTTCGCCGAATGCCTGACATATCCAGCCGGGTGCAGGAGTCCCGCGTGCCTCGTCAGCGGGGTGGCGCCGCACTCGTCTCTTATGTACTGCCCGTCTTCAACGAACAGGACGGGATCCGCCACTTCCACGAGGAGCTCGTGGCGGCACTGCGCGAACGCCCCGAGTACACCTTCGAGTTGGTGTACATCGACGACGGCTCCGCCGACGGCACGTCGCTCATCCTGGAAGACATCGCGAAGAACGACCGGCGCGTCCGGGTCGTCGACTTCGCGCGCAACTTCGGCCACCAGATGGCCATCACGGCCGGTATCGACGAGGCGCGCGGCGATGCCGTGATCGTCATGGACACCGACCTCCAGGATCCGCCGAAGGTCAGCCTCCAGCTGATCGACGCCTGGCGGGACGGCGCGGAGATCGTGCACGCCCGTCGGCGCAGCCGTCAGGACACGCTCTTCAAGCGGACCACCGCGCACGCCTTCTACCGTCTGCTGCGCTCCTCCACCGAGGTGGACATCCCGGTGGACACCGGCGACTTCCGGCTGATGGACCGACGCGCGGCCGAGGAGCTGCGGCGCTTCCGGGAGCGCAGCCGGTTCGTGCGCGGCATGGTCGCCTCGATGGGCTTCCGGCAGAGCGAGGTGCACTTCGACCGGGACGAGCGGTTCGCCGGCGAGACCAAGTACCCGCTGCGCAAGATGGCGCGGCTCGCCATCGACGGCCTGACCGGCTTCTCCACCGCACCGCTGCGGATGATCACCAAGCTGGGTTTCGCGGTGCTCGCGCTCTCCCTCGTCGGCATCTGCTACGCGCTCGGCATGAAGGTGCTGCGGCCCGAGATCACGGTCTCCGGCTGGACGATGCTGATGGTCGTCGTGCTGTTCATGGGCGGTGTGCAGATGCTGTCGCTCGGCGTGCTGGGCAGCTACATCGGACGGACGTACAACGAGGTGCAGGGGCGGCCCCTCTACACCGTGCGGCAGGTCATCTCGCACGACGCGGAGGCCGGCGGTGACGGCACCGGACATGACCACTGAGGACATGGTGCAGGCGGGCGCCCGTACCGGCACCGACGCCCCGGCAGACGGTGACACCCCGTCGGACACCGACACCGACACCGGCACCGGCACCGGCACCGGTACCCGCACCCGCGACCTCCGGCAGCTGATCACCTACGCGCTGGTCGGCGGCAGCGGCGTCCTCCTCGACCTGGGCGCCTTCCTGCTGCTCTACAACGTGGTCGGCCTGCACGAGCAGGTCGCCAACGTGCTCTCCACCAGCCTCGGCATCACCAACAACTTCGTCCTGAACGCCCTGTTCACCTTCGGCAAGCGCGACCGTCTGCTGCTGCGCTATCTGCGCTTCTACGCCGTCGGCCTGACCGGTATCGCCCTGACGTTCGTCCTGCTCGCGGTGTTCTCCCGGGGGCTCGGCGTCGATCCGAACCTGGTGAAGGCGGGCTCGCTGCCGCTGGTGCTGGTCTTCCAGTTCGCGCTCAACAGAAAGTGGAGTTTCGCATGAACCTCGGCGTCATCGGCGCGGGAGCGACCGGCCTCACCGCCGCGTACGACGCGGTCAAGCAGGGCCACGCGGTCACCGTCCTGGAGGCCGCCGACGAACTCGGCGGGCTCGCCGCGTCCATCCCCGTCGGGGGAGTGCCGCTGGAGCGCTACTACCACCACATCTTCCGCAGCGACCGTCAGATGATCGAGCTCATCGAGGAGCTGGGCCTGGGCGGCGACCTGCACTTCCACAAGACCACCACCGGTGTGTTCCGGGGCGGGCGGATCCACCCGTTCAGCACACCGCTGGAGATGCTGACCTCCCCGCTGTACGGCCTGCCCGCCGGCGTCCGCTTCGGTCTGTCCTCGGCGTGGCTGAAGATCGTGCGCGACGGGGAGAAGTTCAACGACCGCACCGCCCTGAGCTGGCTGCGCAAGTGGGCCGGGCGACGGGCCACCGAGGCCGTCTGGGAGCCGTTGCTGCGCGGGAAGTTCGGCGACCGCGCCGAGCAGGTGTCCATGGCCTGGCTGTGGGCGCGGGTCCACTGCCGCACCTTCGAACTCGGCTATATGGACGGCGGGTTCGAGCGGGTGTACACGACGCTGGCCGACCGGATCGCCGAGCGCGGCGGCAAGGTCGAGTTCGGCAAGCGGATGGAGACGATCCGTCAGGACGGCGGCGGCGGACAGGTCACCGTGCGCACCGCCGACGGCGCCTCGTACGCCTTCGACCAGCTGATCGTCACCACTCCGCAGCCCGCCTTCGCCAAGGCCGCCGACGCGCCCGCCGACGACGCCGTCTGGCGCAACCAGTACCTGGGCGCGACCTGCTTCGTGCTGGAGCTGGACCGCAGCGCCATCCCGTACTACTGGCTCAACATCAACGAGCCCGACTTCCCCTTCCTGGCGGTCGTCGAGCACACGCAGATGATCGACCCGGCGCGGTACGGGGGCCGTCACATCCTCTACGTGGGCAACTACGTCGAGCGTGACGACTGGCGCTTCACCACCGAGCCGGCCGAGCTGCTGGAGCGGTTCCTGCCGTGGCTCAGGCGGGTGAACCCGGAGTTCGACCGCTCCTGGATCCAGGACTGGCACTTCTCGCGGGCGCCCTTCGCCCAGCCCGTGGTCACGCCCGAGTACAAGGCGCTGATCCCCGGCCACGAGACCCATCTCGGCGGGGTGACCCTCGCGACGATGGCGCAGATCTACCCGCAGGACCGCGGGCAGAGCTACTCGGTGGAGCTGGGTCACAAGGCGGCGCGCATCGCGGGCGTCGCCTGACCCGGCCCGCCGCACACAGGAACGGCCCCGGCGGGGAGTTGCCGCCGGGGCCGTGCCTGTGCGCCGTACCTGCCTCAGCGGCGCGCCGTGCACACCACGAGCTGCCGCCCCTCCGGCTTGGGGCACTCGTACGCCCTGCGGATGTCGGCGGCGATCCGCGGGTCGATGATGCCCAGCGACAGCCAGCTGGGCTGGTAGACGGCGTAGGCGGCCGGGTGCTCCTGCGTGATGCAGCGCACGTTCTCCCGGGTCGACTCCAGCGAGGGCACGTCGGTGAGCTGCTTGGGCACGTTGAAGAAGGTGGGGAAGGGATACCGGCAGGCGGTCGGATGGCCGATGTAGTAGGCCTGCTGGCCGAAGGTCAGGTACAGGACGGGCACGCCGTCCGGGAGTTCGGCGTCCACCTGCCCGGCCGCCGCTGCCGCCGACCGCGCCTGTTCCTTGAGCTCCGCGTTGGTCGTGACGATCCGCCCCTCGATCACGCGGACTCCGGACAGGGGCCACACGGTGGCGGCCAGGCACACGACGACCGCGAGGACCGGCAGCGCGACCGGAACGCGAAGGGTGCGCGGGCGCGGTGCCCGCACCAGGAGCAGGTCCACCACCCCGGCGAGGAGCGCCGCCGCCGAGGCGAGCCACGCGACGACGTCCGTGTCCACGTCCGCGCGGACGAGGGTGAGCAGGGGGGCCAGTGCGCCGTACAGAAGGGCGAGCACGGTGAGGCACAGCGGAGGCCGGCCGTGGGCGCCGTACCAGCGGCCGATCGCGAGAGCGGTCAGGACCGCGGCCACCACCGGCAGGCTCTCGCCGTGGTAGGCGAACCAGTTGCCCTGGTAGACCACGACGGCCAGACCGACGACGAGAAGCAGCAGCGTGACGAGCACGGCCTCGACGCGCTGCCGGCGTGACGGGAGGGTGGCGGCGAACAGCAGCAGCGCGCCGGGCAGCAGCGCGAGCACCGGCGTCACCGCGATCCGGTCGCCCAGGTAGTCGGCGGTCCGCAGCAGCAGGTCCGAGACGACGACCGGGTCCTTGCCCAGCGCGTGCGCGTTGATGTGCGGCATGTCGCGCAGCCACTGGAGCTCGCGCGAGCCCGACCAGGCGCTGACCGCGAACAGCAGGCCGGTGCCGACGGCGGTCGCGGCGGCGAGCAGCAGGCCCCGTACCCGGTCCACGGCGAAGACCACGAGGAGCGCCATCGCTGCGGTGCCGGCGGTGGAGAACTTCATCAGCACGGCGAGACCGAGCGGCAGCGCGCCGAGCGCGGCGGCCTGCCAGCGGCCGCGGACGCCCAGCGCGGCGGCGACGGCGAGCGTCGCGAAGACGATCGCGAACCACTCCGGCTGCAAGTAGTCGATGACGGGCGCGAAGGCCAGGGTGAGGGCGCTCAGGCCCGAGACGAGCAGCGCGTCCCGCTCGGGCATACGGCGGCGCAGGGTCCGGTGCAGCAGCAGACCGGCCGCCCCGCACAGGGCGAGGCCGATGAGCCGCAGGAGGGCCTCGCGCACCGCGTTCGAGCCGCCGGTGACGGAGTCCAGGCCGTGGAGCAACCAGCGGTAGAAGAAGGGCCGGTGGGCGAATATCTCGGACGGGGAGAGCCCGCTCGCCCCCGTCGTCCGCAGGGCGGCGAGCACATACCGGATGTCGAGAAAGACGCCGGCGGTGAGGGTCGTCCAGATCAGCAGCGCGGCGGTGGTGAGGGCGGTGGTCCACCCCGCGGGAGAGGCGAGGCGCAGCCGACGCGATGCCGGTCCGTGCGGACTCCGCCCGCGCTGCGCGGCGGGTGGAGGTGCGGTGGATATGTCGGTCACGTGCGCGAACGTAGCATCGAATTCCGCGAGAATACGGGGTGATGAAAAGGGGAGGCGTCGGCTCACCCGTTCTTCATCTGCCATTTCCCGACCCGATCCGGATGTCACGTCGAATTCACCTGGGGGTCGGCGACGGGACATGCGGAAGCTGATCCTACTTTCTTAGGATCACTTGACTTTCCGCTGAGAATCCAGGTGCGCACACGTGGCCAACACACCGACCCTGTCCGTCGTCGTCCCCTGCTACAACATCGAGTCATATCTACCCGAGACGGTGACCAGTCTGGTCAACAATGCGCGGGACGACTTCGAGTTCATCTTCGTCGAGGACAGATCCACCAAGGACAGGACCTACGAAGCGCTCCTCGCCCTGACGGAGCGGCTCGGGAACAGCCGGGTGATCCGGCACGAGCGGAACGGCGGACTGGCCACCGCGCGCAACACCGGCATCGACGTCGCGGAAGGCCGCTACCTCACCTTCCTCGACGGCGACGACTGGCTGGCGCCCGGCTATCTGGCCCAGCTGGTGGACGTCGTCGAGCGGTTCGACGTCGACTTCGTACGCACGGACCATGTACAGGTCACCGGCATCGAGCGGGCCGTTCACCGGGCGCCCGAGGGCCGCCGCCACACCCCGCTCGACCCGCGCACCTCGATCCTGCCCGTCGACGACACCACGATGGTCGACTATCCGTACGCCTGGGCCGGTGTCTACCACCGCCGTCTCCTGGACCGGGGCATGCTCCGCTTCCACGACGGGCTGCGCACCGCCGAGGACCGGCCGTGGATCTGGGACCTCCACCGCAGGGCGGAGTCCTACGTCGTCGCCAGCCTGCACGGGGTCTTCTACCGCCGGGGCATCGCCAGTTCGCTCACCCAGATCGGTGACGTGCGCCAGCTGGACTTCTTCCGCTCCTTCGACCTCGTCCTCGCCGAACTCGCCGACGACCCCGAGGCCGACCGGCTGCGCGGGAAGGCGCTGCGCAACTTCTGCGTCGTCATCGCCCACCAGCTGATCGACCGGCGCCGGTTCGAGCGCAGTGTGGCCGCGAAGCTGAAGCGGCTGGCCGCCGGGGCGCTGGGCGGGATGAGCGAGGAGGAACTGAGCGAGGCCGTGGTGGGGATGGGCGAGGAACGTGTACAGGTGCTGCGCCGGGTCCGCGGCGGTATGAAGGGTGTGGCGGCGTGATCCAGATATTCTGCTCGGCCACCCAGTACGCGGCCGCGACCGTCACCGCCGCGATCCGCGCCGGTCTGTTCGGCCCGCGCGAGGGCGTCCGCCGCATCCTCGTCGTCAGCAACACCGCCGCCGCGCCGGAGGTCGGCACCCCGCTGGACCGGATGGCAGGCTTCGAGAAGCTGCGCCCCGAGTTCGACCAGGTGTACTCCTGGAACGAGTTCATCTCCCCGCACCACCCGGCCGGCTGGTCGCCGCGCGCCCAGGACACCCGGCTCTGGGAGAAGGCCGTACGCCTCGCCTGGGACCTGGGCGAGGAAGAGGTCGAGATCGCCTGCGAGTCCATCCAGGCCAACCCGTCCCGCGCGATCGCCGACATCTTCGCGGACAGCCCGATCCACGTGTACGCGGACGGACTGATGAGCTACGGCCCGACCCGCAACCGCATCCCGCACGGTATGAGCAGCCGCATCACCCGCGTGCTCCACCTCGACCTGGTGCCAGGACTGCGGCCGATGCTCCTGTCCGAGTACGGCGTCCGGCCCGAGGCCGTGCCGGGCGAGGCGATGGTCGACGTCCTCGCGCAGATCGGCGAGTCCGGCTCCGGCGTCCTGGCCGAGCGGCTCCCGGCCGACCACCGCGCCACCGCCGTGCTCCTCGGCCAGTACCTCTCCGCGATCGACCTGATCACCCAGGACGAGGAGGAGCGGCTGCACGTCCGCATGCTGCGTGCCGCCGCCCGCGCGGGTCACGAGAACGTGCTGTTCAAGCCGCACCCGAGCGCGCCCGCCGTCTACAGCGAGTCCCTGGAGGCGGCCGCCGGCGAACTCGGCGTACGGCTCACCGTGCTGAACGAACCGATCCTCGCCGAGACGGTCTTCGCCTACCTGAAGCCCGAGCTCGTCATCGGGTGCTTCTCCACGGCACTGATGACCGCCGCCGCCTTCTACGGCATTCCCGTCGCCCGGGTCGGCACGGAGCTGCTCCTGGAACGCATCACACCGTACGAGAACAGCAACCGCGTCCCGCTGACCATCATCGACGTGGCGCTGCCCGACGCGGAGCACGCGGAGCTCGGCGCCCCGCTCGAACTCGCGGGTGCGGCGGAGGAACTGACGCCGCTGATCCGGGCCGTGGGCTACTGCATGCAGTCCCGCAAGTACCACGGCCTGCGCGCCGAGGCGGTCAGCTGGCTCTCCGCGAACCTCGCCGAAGGGTCCCCGTACCAGCGCTACTTCAAGCGCCGGCGCCTCACGAGCCTGCGCCTCCCCGGCGGCGGCCCGATCCGCGCCGAGGCACTGCGCCGCCACCCGGCGGTCCGCCGCGCGGTACGCCGACTGCGGCAGACGACGCGTCAGGGCTAGGCCGCCCGGCACGACGAGGGCGCGGCCCGAACCCTGTCCAGGGTTCGGGCCGCGCCCTCGTCCGGCACGGGTACCGGCGCCCCGAAGGGGCGCGGGGAACTGCGCGATCAGCCCCCACCGGGCCCGCGGATCACTCCGGCGCCCTCCGCGGAGCGGCGAGCGCTCGCTTCAGCCGCGGCCCGATCGGCTTCTCCACGAACCGGTGGAGAAGCCAGGCGATCCCCAGCATCGACAGCACGGTCGTGCCGATCGTCAGGTACGGGCTCAGACCGAAGTCGCGGTACAGCACCCGGATGAAGAACCAGCCCAGGTGCTCGTGGATCAGGTAGAAGGGGTACGTCAGCGCCCCGGCCACCGTCAGCCAGCGCCAGTTCGCCCGGCTCGTCCAGCCCAGGGCCACCGCGCCGACGGCGACGAAGGCGACGAGGACGATCAGCTCGATGACGTACGGGCTGCGGTGGAACTGGCCCTGCGGGCCGGGGTGCCACAGGGCCGTGACCGAGTAGCGCTGGCCGAGCAGGAAGCTGAAGCCGACGATGCCCCACAGCAGCAGGTCGTTGCCGAAGCGGTGGATCAGGTAGAAGGCCAGGCCGCCGATGAAGTACGGGGCGTGGTCACGCATCACCAGCTCGTCGGTGAGCGGGTTGTCGGCGACCCGGGCGAAGACGCCGGCCAGCGTCCACAGGCAGCAGAACATCACCACCCTGCGGTAGGTGACGCCCCGCCAGACCACGAACAGCGCGAAGAGGGCGTAGAAGCGCACCTCCACCCAGAGCGTCCAGTCCACCCCCAGCACCCGGGGCACGCCCATCGGCTGCTGGAGCATGGTGAGGTTGGTGAGGATCTCGTCCGAGCGCAGCGGCGAGGCCACCACCGGCAGGATCAGGCCCGCGGCGGTGACCAGGACGATCGCCGCCCAGTACGCCGGGTACAGCCGGGCGACCCGGGAGCGGAAGAAGTCCCCCATGCTCCGGCCCCAGCTGCTCATGCAGATCACGAACCCGCTGATCAGGAAGAAGAACTGCACGCCCAGGCTGCCGTAGGTGGCGAACTGCGACAGCGTCGGGAACTTCTGGCCGGGGGACTGGTGCCAGGACTGAGCGACCTCGCCGTTCTTGCCGGCGTAGTGGTAGAAGCAGACCATCAGGGCCGCAAGCAGGCGCAGCCCGTCCAGGGCACGCAACCGGCTCTCCGCCCGGGGCCGGACCGGCGCCCGGTCGGGGATGAGCATGTTCAGCCGGAGTGCTGGGGTCGGGGCCGGTGCCGCCGCCTGGTCAGCCGCGCTCATCCTGGGACCTTCCGTGGGATTCATGAGAGGTGTTCCGCCGTGAGGGACGGCCATCGCCGTCGGCTCGACGACGGAACGCTATGCATCTCCGACAAGTCCGGGATGAGTGACGGCTGACTCACCGACGGCGTAAGAATGACGATCCGATGAACAGCTGTCCCGGTATGTCGTGTTTCCGGCAGGGAGCGACGGCCCCGCCGGAGACGCGACCGGATTCCGGAGACGCGACCGGCACTCCGGAAAGGCGACCGGCACTCCGGAGAGACGACCGCTACCGCTTGCCGGTCACCCGCTTCAGGGCCCGCGCCCGGCGCGCCAGGCGGCGGAAGGTCGCGTTGCGCGGGATGAAGGCGAGCTGGCCCGGGACGGCACCGGGGAGGGCCAGCGCCGCCAGGCGCCGGCGCTTGAAGTAGCGCCAGGTGTGCGGGTCGAGGTGCGTGGAGAGGTAGCGCTCCGCCTCGGCCTGCAGCCCCGGGTAGATCTTGGGCTGCATCGCGAAGCCGACGGCCTTGAGAAGCGCGGCCAGCTCCTCCACCCGCTCCGCCGACGGCATGGCCCACGCCTCCACCGCCGGGCCGTCCGCCAGGTCCGGCAGCAGCGCGTCGACGATGGTGAGCGGCACCCGGTTGCTGTTCTGGTACGGCGCGAGCCTGGTCAGCACGGTGCCGGTGCCGACCCGGGCGACCGGGAGACCGTACAGACCGGCGGCGGTGAGCAGCGCGGTGGAGAAGCAGCCGACGACCAGGGCGGGCCGCAGCCGCTGGTAGGTCACCTCCGCGAGGACGGGCCGGTCGAGAACGGCGAGTTCGGCGCCCAGCTTCTTCGCCTCGTCCTCCAGCAGCCGGGACCAGCGGGCGGGCGCCGTGGGGTGCGGCTTGAAGACGAGTCTGCGGTGCCCGAGCGCCACGGCGCCGCGCACCATGCCCAGATGCAGTTCCTCCTCCTCGGCGTCGCCGAGGATGCCGAGCGCCGACAGGTACTGCCCCAGCAGCAGCGCCGGCTGCTCCTCGGGGGCGGGCAACCCGTTCTCGTCCTCGGCCAGTTCGCCCAGCACCTTCAGGAACGCCTCGGACGGCACCAGCACCGGCGGCACGCCGAACTCGGTGAGCAGCAGGGGAGTGAGGCCCGGCACCAGATCGAGGTGCAGCAGCCGGTCGACCCGGGTGCCGACCAGCGGGTCGATCTTGTCGCGCGTGGGGCCGTAGCTCATCAGACCGTCGGCGTAGGCGTCGACGGGCGCGCCGGTGAACAACTGGCACAGCGCCAGCGCCGGGTTCACCTGGATGGACTCCACGGCCAGGTGGACCTCGTCGTCACCGAGGTCCCACAGCAGCCGTACGTACCGCTCCCACATCGGGATGTCGTCCCCGCGGGGGCCCCAGCCGCCGGGGTGGAAGGGGGCGATGGTCTCGTTCCAGGACAGCACCTCGTCGAAGCGCTCACGGATCCGGGCGAAGCCCGGCATGGCGTCGACCGACGGTGTGATCTCCGGGTTGACCGCGTTGTTGGTGACGAGCAGCAGCCTGCGGTCGATCGGTTCGAAGAGCCCGGCGTCCAGGGCCGCGGCCAGGGTCGCGGCCCCGTACAGGGTCGAGACGCAGAAGATCCGGGTCGTGCGAGGCATCAGACGGCCACCGTCCGTGCCGCCACCGGCCTGCGCCGTACCCGCCGCAGCGCACTCGCCCGCTGTACGTCCATCGAGTCCATGACCTCCGCGAGCACGTCCTGCGGCATGCGCTTCAGGGCGGCGGCGCACAGGGAGCGCAGTTTCCTTGCCACGGCGGGTTCGAACCTTTCGATCGAGCCGAGGTGATGCGTCATGATCGCGCAGTAGGTGCGCACCGCCTTGGGCAGCAGTTTCTCGCCCTCGGTGTCCCGTGCCGTCTCCTCGATCACCTGGTCGAAGGCGCGGATGAAGTCCAGCTGCCGTACATCGCCGATCTGGGTGAGGGAGGAGGCCACCCCGCGCCGGTAGTAGACGCCCAGCAGCCCCACCACGGCGAAGGTGTCGGCCTCCCGGTGGAGCTTCCAGATCCAGGGCCGGTCCTCGGCCGTCCGCAGCCCGTCGGTGAAGTGCAGCAGTCCGCGGTCGACGAGACGGCGGTGGTAGATACCGGCCCAGGCGTAGGCGTAGTCCACCGAGGTGGACCGGTCGGCGGGCAGGATCGCCTCCCGCGGGTTCATCACCGTCCCGCGCCGGCCGTGCGGTACGCGGTGAATGCTCCGGGCCCGCGCGGTGCACTGCACGTGGTCGGTGCGGACGAAGTCGCAGCCCAGTTCCTCGATGGCGGCGAGGAGTTGGGGGAAGTATCCGGGCGCCAGCCAGTCATCGCCGTCCAGGAAAGTCAGATAATCGCCACGCGCCTTGTCGATACCGGTGTTTCTCGCGGTCGCCAGCCCTCCGTTCTTTTCGTGTCTGACCAACACCGCGCCCGGTAGTTCTCGCTCCGCACGCGTCAGGATCTCCGAGGTCGCGTCGGTCGAGCAGTCGTCGACCAGAATGAACTCGAAGTCCTCGCGCGCGTTCGAACGCAGGCTCGTCAGGGTGTCGGGCGCGTATTGCTGAACGTTGTAGAACGGCACGATCACGGAAAGCTTGGGCACCTGCGAAACCCTAGAAGGGCCCCCGGCGGCAAAAATTGCTGGTGTGGATACAGGGGGTGAACTCGATGTGTCGGAATGGTGCACCCGCCGCGCTTTCGCTTAATGGGCGGGCCGGTTCGGCGTTCGGTGGCGTGCTGTTAACTTCTCGTTGAGTCGAGGTTGGGTAAAGCAGGGGTTTTGCTTTCTAGCGTCTAGCTCGTGCCAGCAAGTACTGCCAACCCCCCACGGATTGCCGTCCTCGCGGACTCCGACACCCGATGGAAATGGGGTGCGCTGACCGCGACGCGGATCGCGCCCTCCATGGAAGCCGGATCCGGGAGCGGGGCGCAAGTCGCCCCCGTCCTGGACGGATTCCTGCTGCGCGGCCGCGCCACCCCGACCCCCCGCCAACTGGCCGAGGTCGGCGTGCACGCCGACTCGCTGAGCGAGGTCACCGCACTCGAGTTCCTGCGCGCCATGACGAGGACCTCGTACGACGTCCTCGTCCTCGCCCTGGTCGGCGGCGGCGTCCAGGCGATCCTGCACGGCCTGAAGCGGATCTGGGAGGGACGGCCCGAACGCCCCGTCGTCGTCACCGGCTATGTCGGCGTCGTCTACGAGAAGCTCGCCGACGGTCTGCTGCTCCGGCACGGCGCCGACCTCGTCCTCGCCAACTCCCGCCAGGACGCGGAGCGTTTCCGCGCCGTGTACGAGGGCGTGGGCGCCGACGCCTCCTCGGTGACCGAAGTGGCCCTGCCGTTCCTGGGCGGTGCCCCGTACACGGGCGAACACGACCCCTACACCGTCGTCTTCGCCGCACAGCCCTCCGTGCCGGAGAACCGCAGGGACCGTATGTACCTGCTCGACCGGATGGTGCGGCACGCGCGGCTGCACCCGGAGCGGGAGGTGCTGCTGAAGCTCCGCTCCAAGCCGGGCGAGCACACCACCCACATCGAGGAGCTGCCCTACCAGAAGCTGGTGCAGAAGCTCGATCCGCCGCCCAACTTCCGTCTGGTGTACGGAAACATGGGCGAAGTCCTGGACCGCACCGACCTCATGGTCACGGTCAGTTCGACGGCCGCCCTGGAGTCCCTGCACCGCCGGGTCCCCACGGTCGTCCTCACCGACCTCGGGGTGCGCGAGGCGCTCGGCAACCACCACTTCGTCGGCTCCGGCTGCCTCGCCTCCTGGGACCAGCTCGACGCCGGGCACCGGCCCGCCCCCGACGAGGAGTGGGTGGCCCGCCAGGGCGTCGCGGTGGACGGCTCGTACGCGACGGCCTTCGACGCGGCGCGTGAGCGGATCGGCAAAGCGCTCAGCGCTCCCGCAGGCCTTCCGCCCCTCACCCCCTACTACACGCCCGCCACCGCGCCCGGCTATCTGCCCGGCATCCTCGCCCGCCACCACCTCGGCCCCGACGGCAGCCCGCTGCCCGGCGCGCCCGCCGCCGACCGCGAGCCGGGCCCGGTCCGGCAGATCGTGCGCCGGGCGGCGCGTGGCGCCTACCGGCACGGCGTGCAGCGGGTGGCCCCGGTCATCCGGCGGATGGGGGAGCTGTGACCCGTCAAGGAGAGAAACCCATGTCCGACTCACCAGCCGGGGTGCGCCGTGTGCTCGCGGTGATCCCCGCGCGCGGCGGCTCCAAGGGCGTGCCCGCGAAGAACCTCGCACCGGTGGGCGGCGTACCGCTCGTCACCCGCGCGGTCCGCGAGTGCCGGGCGACCCGCCTCGTGACGGACGTCGTCGTCTCCACCGACGACCACGCCATCGCGGCGGCGGCGCGCGAGGCGGGCGCGGAGGTCGTGCTGCGGCCCGCCGCCATCGCCGGTGACACCGCGACCTCCGAGGCGGCCGTCCTGCACGCCCTGGACGCCCACGAGGCCCTCCACGGCTCCCCGGTCGACGCCGTCCTGCTCGTGCAGTGCACCAGCCCCTTCCTCGTCCGCGACGACATCGACGGGGTCGCCGCGGCCGTCGTCGAGCAGGGCGCCGACACCGCGGTGACGGTCGCCCCGTTCCACGGCTTCGTCTGGCGCGACGGGGACGCCGCGGAGGATGCGGACACCGACGGGGGCCCCGGCCCGGCCGGCGGCTTCGGCGTCAACCACGACAAGGCCTTCCGCCCCCGCCGCCAGGACCGGCCCCAGGACCTCCTGGAGACCGGCGCCGCCTACGCCATGGAGACCGACGGCTTCCGCGCGCACGGCCACCGCTTCTTCGGCCGCACCGAACTCGTCCGTACCGACCCCGCCCGGGTCCTGGAGATCGACGACCCGCACGACCTGAACCGGGCCCGGGCGCTGGCGCCCCTCTTCGACGCGAACCGGCCCGGCTCCCTCCCCACGGCCGCCGACATCGACGCGGTCGTCCTCGACTTCGACGGCACCCAGACCGACGACCGGGTGCTGATCGACTCCGACGGACGGGAGTTCGTCTCCGTGCACCGCGGCGACGGCCTCGGCATCGCCGCCCTGCGCAGGGCGGGCCTGCGGATGCTGATCCTCTCGACCGAACAGAACCCGGTCGTCGCCGCCCGGGCCCGGAAGCTGAAGCTCCCGGTCCTGCACGGCATCGACCGCAAGGACCTCGCGCTCAAGCAGTGGTGCGAGGAACAGGGCATCGCGCCGGAGCGCGTGCTCTACGTCGGCAACGACGTCAACGACCTCCCCTGCTTCGCCCTCGTGGGCTGGCCGGTGGCGGTCGCGAGCGCCCACGACGTCGTCCGCGGCGCCGCCCGCGCGGTCACCACCCTCCCCGGTGGCGACGGCGCGATCCGGGAGATCGCCGGCTGGATCCTCGGACCCTCTCTCGACACCCTCACCACGTAAGGACATCTGCGCCATGAGCACCAACTCCCGTCTGCGCACCTTCGGTTCCCGCGAGGTCGGTCCCGGCAGGCCCGTCTACATCTGCGGCGAGATCGGCATCAACCACAACGGCGAGCTCGAGAACGCCTTCAAGCTGATCGACGTGGCCGCCGAGGCCGGCTGCGACGCCGTGAAGTTCCAGAAGCGCACCCCCGAGATCTGCACCCCGCGCGACCAGTGGGACATCGAGCGCGACACCCCCTGGGGCCGGATGACCTACATCGACTACCGCCACCGCGTCGAGTTCGGCGAGGACGAGTACCGGCAGATCGACGAGTACTGCAAGGAGAAGGGCATCGCCTGGTTCGCGTCCCCGTGGGACACCGAGGCGGTCGCCTTCCTGGAGAAGTTCGACGTCCCCGCGCACAAGGTGGCGTCCGCCTCGCTGACGGACGACGAGCTGCTGCGCGCGCTGCGCTCCACCCACCGCGCCGTCATCCTCTCCACCGGCATGTCGACGCCGCGCCAGATCCGCCACGCGGTCGAGGTCCTCGGCAGCGACAACATCCTCATGTGCCACGCCACCTCGACCTACCCGGCGAAGGCCGAGGAGCTCAACCTCCGCGTGATCAACACGCTGGAGAAGGAGTACCCGAACGTCCCGATCGGCTACTCCGGCCACGAGACCGGCCTCCAGACCACCCTCGCCGCGGTCGCCCTGGGCGCCACCTTCGTCGAGCGCCACATCACCCTCGACCGCGCGATGTGGGGCTCCGACCAGGCCGCCTCCGTCGAGCCGGGCGGCCTCACCCGCCTCGTCCGCGACATCCGCACCATCGAGGCCTCCCTCGGCGACGGCGCCAAGAAGGTCTACGACTCGGAGCTCGGCCCCATGAAGAAGCTGCGCCGCGTGTCGGGCGTCGTCGCGGCGGCGGAGATCGCGGCGGCGGCGGGCGAACCGGTCGCGGTGTGACCTGAAATACCCCTCCGAGTGCCTTACGGGATGGTCGTCCGACGATGAGTCCTCGCGCCGGGAAGAACTCCGGCCACACCCCCCACACCCTCGCGTTCGTCGAGAGTCCGGTGCAGCTCCTGAACGTCCTGGAGTGGGCGCACGCCCGGGAACTCCACCCGCGGGAGGAGCCCGGCGCGGGGTTGACCCTCGTCGTCCTGTCCCCGAACGACCCGATGACCCGCGGCCAGCTGCGCCGCATGGCCGAGCTGGCCCGCCGGGAAGGGCACACGGTCCGCTGGGAGGAGGCCCGCGGCGGCACCACGGCGCCCTTCCGCACCATCGGGGGCCTCACCCCGCTGCTGCGGCGCGCGGAACGGATGGTGATGGGCGACCCGTTCTCCCGTTACGTCCAGCTGCTGCTGACCATCACCAGGGCGAGCGAGCTGGTCGTGGTGGACGACGGGACGGCGACGATGGAGTTCGTGGGCCAGCTGGCCCGCGGCGAACGCCTCGTCCGCTGGCACCGCAAGGGCGGCCGCACGGGCCCCCGCGACGTGCTCTTCGCCCCGGTGTCCGCCGCGGCCCGCCGCCGGCTGACCCCCGGCCCGGACCGCGGGGTGGAGGTCTTCTCCTCCATGCCGATAAAGGACGCCCCCGACGGCGTCACGATCACGTCCAACGTCTTCGCCTGGACCCGCGACCGCTTCGGGCCGCCCCGGGTGACGAAGAGCGCGGACATGGTCGGCACCTCGCTGGTGGAGACCGGCGTGGTGGACGTCGACCGCTACGTGGAGGCGGTCCGGACGCTGGCCAAGGCGCACGGCGCGACCCGTTACTTCGCCCACCGCCGGGAGAGCACGGAGAAACTCCACCGGCTGGCCGTCGAGACGGGACTGGAGGTGGTCCGCCCGGACCTTCCGCTGGAACTGATCGCCCGCCGCGGCCCCATCGGCCGGACCGTCCTCAGCTTCCCCTCCACAGTCGTCCACACCCTGCCGCTGGCCCTGTCCGGCACGGACGTCCGGGTCGCGGTCTGCGACATCGACCCGGCCTGGCTGACGGACCACGCCTCGCCCAGAGCCCAGGGGTTCCTGTCCGGGGTGACGGGCACGGCGAAGGACGTCCACCGGCTGGCAGCGGTGAGCGTGGTCTGAGCAGCGCCGGGACCAGGGTGTCTACGAGCCGCCGCCCCGTGGGGGCGGCGGCTCCGCCCGTTCCTCCCCCCAACGGCCGAACCCGTCGAAGAAGCTTTCCTCGTGCTCGACGCGCGCCCTGCCGCGCCACCAGGCGACCGCCCACAGCACGCCCCCGAGCACACACGCCGTGAGGGCCATCACGGCCAGTCCGGTCAGCACCAGTGCCGCCAGGCCCCTCGCCAGTGCCCCGGGTATCCGGTCCTCGCCGCACCCGCACGTCATCGTCTCCATGACGGCACCCTGCCCGCTCGGGTCCCGCCGGTCGCCCAGCGTGGCGCGACCGCTGCACGGAGGTGATGATTCCGGGATCGGTCCCGGTACGTGGACAAAATCAGCGTGCCTCGAGCGGTCCGTGGTATCCGTGAAAGGAAGGAAGAAGTGTGGGTGCCGACCGAGAAGCCGGCGAGTGTACCCATCCACCACAGCAGCCATGCGCCGCGCGGCCAACTTTTCTTCGCCTAACGGGTTGAACTTTTGTTGATCGGGTCAGTTGACCGCCCCGGCGTCCTACCCTTCAGAGGGTGAAGCAACTGATGTCCCGAGAGTCCGAGGCCGATCCGTCAGGGGAAGACGTGCTCCCCGGTGCACTTCCGGGTGCGCTGCCCTCAGCCCTTCCCGGCACCTTGCCGGAGGCGCTGCGCGCAGAGCTCGTGGCCTTCCGCCGCGACATGCACATGCACCCCGAGCTCGGCAACCAGGAGTTCCGTACGACGGCCGCGATCAAGGCCCGCCTCGAGAAGGCGGGCCTCGAGCCGCGCGTACTCGCCGTAGGGACCGGCCTCATCTGTGACATCGGGACCGTGGGCGGAGGGGGCGTGGCGGGCGCCGGGGCCGACGGCGTGCCCGTCCTCGCGATGCGCGCCGACATCGACGCGCTGCCCATCCCGGACACGAAGACCGAGTGCGCCTACCGCTCGACGGTGCCGGACCGCGCGCACGCCTGCGGGCACGACGTGCACACCACCGTCGTCCTCGGCGCCGGACTCGTCCTCGCCGAACTGCACCGGCAGGGCCGGCTCCCGCGGCCCGTGCGGCTGATCTTCCAGCCCGCCGAGGAGGTGCTGCCCGGCGGTGCCGCCGACGCCATCGAGGGCGGGGCGCTGGACGGGGTCGGGCGGATCATCGCCGTGCACTGCGACCCGCGGGTCGACGCGGGCAGGGTCGGGCTGCGCGCGGGTGCCATCACCTCCGCCTGCGACCGGCTGGAGATCTCGCTGGACGGGCCCGGCGGCCACACCGCCCGCCCGCACCTCACCACCGACCTCGTGACCGCCGTCGCCAGGGTCGTCACCGACGTGCCCGCGCTGGTCGGCCGCCGCGTCGACACCCGGGCCGGGCTGGCCGTCACCTGGGGCCGGATCGAGAGCGGCCACGCGCCGAACGTGATCCCGCAGCACGCCGAGCTCTCCGGGACCGTCCGCTGCCTGGACATCGAGGCATGGCGGCAGGCCCCGGACATCGTCGTCGCGGCGATCGACGAGGTCGCCAACCTGCACCGGGCCAAGTCGGAGATCAACTACGTGCGGGGTGTCCCGCCCGTCGTCAACGACGGCGACGTCGCCGGGCTGCTGCGGGACGCGATGGTGGTCCGGCGTGGCGAGGCGGGCGTGGAGAGCACCGAACAGAGCCTCGGCGGCGAGGACTTCTCCTGGTACCTGGAGCGGGTGCCCGGCGCGATGGCCCGGCTCGGGGTCCGCCCGCCCGGCGAGCGCACGGTGCGCGATCTGCACCAGGGCGACTTCGACGCGGACGAGTCGGCGATCACGGTCGGCGTGGAGCTCTTCACGGCGGCCGCGCTGCTGGACGCGGCGACCCGCACGCACTGAGGTAACTCAGGTAACTCCGGGGAGCGACCCGGCGAGGGAGCCCCGCGACGGAGCCCGGGCGAAGGGGTGCCGGAAAGGCGCCCCTTCGTCCCCTTGTGTCACCCACCCGTAACTCCGGTGACGCGCTGGTAACCCCGTGTCGGCACGAATCGATAACGGCCCGGAGAAACCCCGTTCCCCTCCGCTTCTACGCGCGTTACTGTGCGCCGGAATCGCCACCGGGAAAGGCTTGTTGGGGGAGCCCCTCCTGAACGGCGCCACCAAGGGGAAGCGGGCCGGTCACGGCGCCGTGGGGATGAAGGGGTGCTTGCTATGCGTCTGATATCTCGGAGGACGAGATTCTCCCGGGCCGCGGTGACCGTCGCGGTCGTCGCGCTCGCCGCCGCCGGCTGCGGCAAGTCCAGCAGCGACTCCAAGTCGAGCGACTCGGAATCCAGCAGCGGCGGCTACGCGGGCAAGGGCATCGGCCTCGCGTACGACATCGGCGGCAAGGGCGACCAGTCCTTCAACGACGCCGCCTACGCCGGTTTCCAGAAGGCCGAGAAGGAATTCAAGATCGGCGGCCAGGACATCGAGCCGCAGGACGGCGAGTCCGACGCGGACAAGGTGCAGCGCCTGACCCAGCTCGCCCAGGCCGGCTACAACCCGGTGATCGGCGTCGGCTTCGCCTACGCGCCGGCCGTCAAGGAGGTCGCCGCCAAGTTCCCGAAGATCACCTTCGGGATCATCGACGACGAGCAGATCCAGGCGAAGAACGTCGCCGACATGGTCTTCCACGAGGAGCAGGCCTCGTACCTGGCCGGTGTCGCCGCCGCCAAGGCCAGCAAGAAGGCGCACATCGGCTTCATCGGCGGCGTGGACATCCCGCTGATCCACAAGTTCGAGGCCGGCTACATCCAGGGCGCCAAGTCGGTCGACCCGAACATCAAGGTCGAGTCGCAGTACCTGACCGAGACCGCCCAGGAAGGCGGCTTCTCCAGCCCCGACAAGGGCAAGGACGCGGCGAGCGGTCAGATCGAGGCGGGCGCCGACGTCATCTACCACGCGGCCGGTCTCTCCGGTCAGGGCGTGATCACCGAGGCCGCGGCCAAGAAGGTCTGGGCCATCGGCGTCGACTCCGACCAGTACAGCCAGAGCGCGCTGGCGGCGTACAAGGACTACATCCTCGGCTCGGCCCTGAAGAACGTCGGCGGCGCCGTCTACGACCTCGTGAAGTCCGTCCACGCGGGCAAGCCGCTGTCCGGCGTGGTCCGCGGCAGCCTCTCCAACGACGGTGTCGGATTCGCCGACAGCAACCCGAAGTACAAGGCGATGACGGACGTCGTCGCGGCCGTCGACAAGGCCAAGCAGGAGATCATCGACGGCAAGATCACGGTAAACACCAAGTAACGGCCCGAAACCCGTTCCGACCGGCTCCACCTACGCCCTTCCGAGCGTCCTTGCAGCCCATACGCCCCTTGCCTCCCGCAAGGGGCGTACTGCTGTCCGTAACCTTGACCGCAACTGTGGCCACAGCTCGGTAACGGACCGGACAGAAGGGTTTTTCCGTCTGGTCTACGCGCGTTACGCTGCGGCGGAACCAGCGCCTGGTTTGGGCGCTTGCACAAAGGAGTCAAGTTCCATGCGCCGGGTGTCCCGAATCGCGGTTGCGGGTGTTGCCACCGCAGCTCTCGCCGTGACCGTTTCCGCTTGCGGAAGCTCCTCCACGTCCTCCTCCTCCTCCGACAGCAGTGACAAGAACCTGGGCCTCGCGCTCGCGTACGACGTCGGTGGCAAGGGCGACCAGTCCTTCAACGACGCCGCCACGGCCGGCCTGGACAAGGCCGACAAGGAGTTCGGCTACAAGTCCACCGCGGTCGAGCCGCAGGACGGCGAGTCCGACGCGGACAAGGTGCAGCGCCTCGAGAGCCTTGCCAAGCAGGGCTACAACCCGGTGATCGGCGTCGGCTTCGCCTACGCGCCGGCCGTCAAGGAGGTCGCGGCCAAGTACCCGAAGACCACCTTCGGCATCGTCGACGACGAGCAGATCAAGGCCGACAACGTCGCCGACCTCGTCTTCCACGAGGAGCAGGCCTCCTACCTCGCCGGTGTCGCCGCCGCCAAGGCCACCAAGACCAACACCGTCGGCTTCGTCGGTGGCGTGGACGTCCCGCTGATCCACAAGTTCGAGGCGGGCTTCAAGCAGGGCGTCGAGGACACCAAGAAGGGCGTCACGGTCAAGTCGCAGTACCTGACCGAGACCGCCGCCGAGGGTGGCTTCTCCAGCCCCGACAAGGGTGAGAGCGCCGCCGAGGGCCAGATCGACGCCGGTGCGGACGTCGTCTACGCCGCCGCCGGTCTGTCCGGTCAGGGTGTCATCAAGGCCGCCAACGCCCACAAGGTCTGGGCCATCGGCGTCGACTCCGACCAGTACAAGCAGGACGCGCTGAAGGCGTACAAGGACTCGATCCTCACCTCGGCCATGAAGAACGTCGAGGGCGCGGTCTACACGCTGGCCAAGTCCGTCGAGGACGGCAAGCCGGCGACCGGTGTCGTCCGCGGCAGCCTCGAGAACGGCGGCGTGAGCGTGTCGGACTCGAACCCGGCCTTCGCGAGCAACACCGCGATCCAGGACGCCATCAAGAAGGCCGAAGAGGGCATCAAGAACGGCACCATCACGGTGAAGACCTCCTGACCTTCTGTCAGAGGCCTTGGCCAATGGAACGCTGTAATGGCAGCGTTACGGCCACGGAACCGGGCGCGGGAAGGATGTCCTCCCCGCGCCCCGTTCGCGCGGCAGAATGCTCGGAACGGATCGAGACTTGATCGGGATCTCTCCCGAGATCATTCAAGATCGACCTGATCCGGGCACTATTTAAAGCAGGGGCGCTACGCGCGTAGAGCGACCCCTTTTCCAAGGAGAGTGCGCCATCGACGCGTCCAGCAGCCCTCCGCTCACCGCACAGTCGACGATCGCGGTAGAGCTGGCGGGGATCACCAAGCGCTTCCCGGGTGTCGTCGCCAACCACGACATCCACCTCGCCGTCCGAAAAGGCACCGTGCACGCCCTCGTCGGCGAGAACGGCGCCGGCAAGTCGACGCTGATGAAGATCCTCTACGGCATGCAGAAGCCGGACGAGGGCACCATCGCGATCGACGGCGAGCAGGTGAGCTTCTCCAGCCCCGCCGACGCCATCGCACGCGGCATCGGCATGGTCCACCAGCACTTCATGCTGGCCGACAACCTGACCGTGCTGGAGAACGTGGTGCTGGGCAGCGAGAAGCTGTACGGCATCGGTGGCAACGCCCGTAAGAAGATCAAGGAGATCTCCGACCGCTACGGGCTCGGCGTGCGCGCCGACTCCCTGGTCGAGGACCTCGGTGTCGCCGACCGCCAGCGCGTGGAGATCCTCAAGGTCCTCTTCCGCGGCGCCAAGACCCTCATCCTCGACGAGCCGACCGCCGTGCTCGTCCCGCAGGAGGTCGACGCACTCTTCGACAACCTGCGCGAGCTGAAGTCCGAGGGCCTGTCCGTCATCTTCATCTCCCACAAGCTGGGCGAGGTGCTGTCGGTCGCCGACGAGATCACCGTCATCCGGCGCGGTACGACCGTCGGCACGGCCGTCCCCGCCGAGACGACCCCGCGCCAGCTCGCCGAGATGATGGTCGGCAGCGAGCTGCCCACCCCGGAGACCGCCGAGTCCACGGTCACCGACAAGCCCGTCATCCAGGTCGCCAATCTCACCGTGTACGCCAGCGGCGGCGCCTCCCTGGGCATCGAGGCGGAGCCCACGGCCGGCGGGGTCAGCGGCATGATCTCGCCCGAGGTCGCTCTCGGCGGCGAGGTCAAGAAGGCCCTCGACGACGTCAGCTTCACCATCCACGCCGGTGAGGTCATGGGCATCGCGGGCGTCGAGGGCAACGGCCAGACCGAGCTGATCGACGCGCTGATCGGCACCAAGAACGCCGACTCCGGCAGCATCGCCTTCCTCGGCGAGGACATCACCTCCTGGAACACGCGCAAGCGGCGCGAGTCCGGCGTCGGCTACATCCCCGAGGACCGCCACCGCCAGGGCCTGCTCCTGGAGGCGCCCCTCTGGGAGAACCGCATCCTCGGCCATGTCACCGAGGCGCCCAACGCCAAGGGTTTCTGGCTGAACATCAAGGGCGCCCAGGCCGACACCCGCCGGATCGTCGAGGAGTTCGACGTCCGCACCCCCGGCATCGACGTCACCGCCGCCTCGCTCTCCGGCGGCAACCAGCAGAAGCTGATCGTCGGCCGCGAGATGAGCCACAACCCGAAGTTCCTGATCGCCGCCCACCCCACCCGGGGTGTGGACGTCGGCGCCCAGGCCCAGATCTGGGACCGCATCCGCGAGGCCCGCCGCGAGGGCCTGGCCGTGCTGCTGATCTCCGCCGACCTCGACGAGCTCATCGGCCTGTCGGACACCCTGCGCGTGATCTACAACGGCACGCTGGTCGCGGACGCCGACCCCGCCACCATCACCCCGGAGGAGCTCGGCTCCGCCATGACCGGCGCCGCGTCCGGTCACCTGGAACACGTCGACGAAGAACACGCCGACGACGCGGAAACCACCGAGGAAGCTGCCGGTCCGGAGGACGAGGCCCGATGAAGAAGTTCGACAAGGAGCGCGTGCTCCTCGCGGTGGCCGGCCCGGTCATCGCGCTCGTCGCGGCGATCCTGCTGACCTCGGTCGTGCTGATCGCCTCGGGCAAGAGCCCGATCGAGCCGTACACGCTCATGCTGGAGCAGGCCGGCTACTCCGACGTCCAGGTCCTGATCGTCAACCAGGCCTCGATGTACTACATCGCCGCGCTCGCGGTCGCCATCGGCTTCCGCATGAACCTGTTCAACATCGGCGTCGACGGCCAGTACCGCCTCGCCGCGATGATGACCGCCGTGGTCGGCGCGAACATCGCCCTGCCGTCCTTCCTCCAGATCCCGCTGCTGCTCCTGGTCGGCGTCCTCACCGGCGCCTTCTGGGCCGGCATCGCGGGCATCCTGAAGGTCACCCGCGGAGTCAGCGAGGTCGTCGCGACGATCATGCTGAACGCGATCGCCACCAGCGTCATCGGCTACCTCACCCTCGACAATATGTGGGGCGTGCAGGTCGGCAACAACAACACCACCGGCATCATGAAGGACTCCGGCTGGGTGCCCGGCATCGACCTCGGCGCGGACGTCGGCGAGATCTACGGTCTGGTCTTCCTCGCCATCGCGCTCGGCATCGTCTACTGGATCGTCCTCAACCGCACCCGCTTCGGCTTCGACCTGCGCGCCACCGGCGAGTCCGAGACCGCAGCCGCGGCCTCCGGCGTCGACGCCAAGAGGATGGTCCTGACCGCCATGCTCATCTCCGGCGGCATCGCGGGCCTCTCCGGCCTGCCCCTGCTGCTCGGCGACGCCCACACCTACAGCCTGAGCTTCCCCACCGGACTCGGCTTCACCGGCATCACCATCGCCCTGCTCGGCCGCAACAACCCGGTCGGCATCGCCTTCGCCGCGCTCCTGATCGCCTTCCTCGACAAGGCCTCTCCCGCCCTCGACTACGCGACCCCGGTGGCGTACGAGAAGGAGATCGCCACGATCATGCAGGGCCTCATCGTCTTCGCGGTCGTCATCTCGTACGAGGCCGTCCGCCAGTGGGGTCTGCGCCGTCAGCAGAAGCGCGTCGGCGCCGAGCTCGCCGCCGCCGCCCAGAACACCAAGAAGGAGGTGACGGTCTGATGAGCACCACGACCATCGCCAAGCCGCAGGCGAAGCAGCCCGGCAAGGGCGGCCGCAAAATCTCGCTCCCGGTCCTCCTGCTGATCGTCGCGGGCGTTCTGGTGCTGACCTCCGTCGTCCGCCTCATCACCGGCGCGGACGGCATCACCTCCACCGGCCAGATGTCCACGGCGCTGCGCCTCGCCGTCCCGATCGGCCTCGCCGGTCTCGGCGGTCTGTGGGCCGAACGTGCGGGCGTCGTCAACATCGGCCTCGAGGGCATGATGATCCTCGGCACCTGGTTCGGCGCCTGGGCCGGCTACCAGTGGGGTCCGTGGACGGGCGTCGCCTTCGGCATCATCGGCGGCGCGCTCGGCGCCGTCCTCCACGCCATCGCGACCGTCACCTTCAACGTGAACCACATCGTCTCGGGTGTGGCCATCAACATCCTGGCCCTCGGTACCACCCGCTACCTGTCGAAGTTCACCTTCGAGAACGCCGACGGCGGCTCCGCCAAGCAATCCCCGCCGATCGACTCGCTGGGCACCTTCGACGTCCCCGGGCTGTCCGGCTGGCTGGACACGCTCAACGAGAAGCACTGGTTCCTGATCTCGGACATCGCGGGACTGGTCGGCGGTCTGATCACCGACCTGTCGCCCCTCACCGTCGTCGCCGTCGCCCTCGTCCCGGTCACCTGGTGGGTGCTGTGGCGGACCGCCTTCGGTCTGCGGCTGCGGTCCTGCGGCGAGAACCCGGTGGCCGCCGAGTCCCTCGGCGTCAACGTCTACAAGTACAAGTACATCGCCGTGATCATCAGCGGTGGCTTCGCGGGCCTCGGCGGCGCGTTCCTGTCCATCGTGGCCTCGAACGTCTACCTCGACGGTCAGACCGCGGGCCGCGGCTACATCGGCCTCGCCGCGATGATCTTCGGCAACTGGATGCCGGGCGGCCTCGCCCTCGGCGCGGGTCTGTTCGGCTACACCGACAGCCTCAACCTGCGCGGCGGTACCACCAACGTGCACGCGCTGATCCTGCTCCTCGCGATCGTGCTGGTGTTCGGCGCCGCCTACCTGGCATGGCAGAAGAAGTACGTCCCGGCCGTCGTCACCGCGCTGATCTCGGCCCTGATGTTCGTCTGGTACCTCGGTACGGACGAGGTCCCGCGCCAGGTCGTGACGGCCGCGCCGTACGTCGTCACCCTGCTGGTGCTCTCGCTCTCCGCCCAGTCCCTCAGGATGCCCAAGGCGGACGGCATGCCCTACCGGAAGGGGCAGGGCAAGTGACCCCGCCCGCTGCCTCGGTCGACTGGGAGAAGCTGCGTACGGTGGCCCGGGACGCCATGTCCCGGGCGTACGCCCCGTACTCCGGCTACCCGGTCGGCGTGGCGGCCCTCGTCGACGACGGCCGCATCGTGTCGGGCTGCAACGTCGAGAACGCCTCCTACGGGATCGGCCTGTGCGCGGAGTGCGGGCTGGTCTCGGAGCTGCAGAACACCGGAGGCGGCCGGCTCACGCACTTCACCTGCGTGGACGGCCGTGGCGAGATCCTCGTCCCGTGCGGCCGCTGCCGCCAGCTGCTCTACGAGTTCGGCGGCCCGGAGCTGCTGCTGGAGACGCCGGCGGGCATCCTGACGCTGGCCGAGATGCTCCCGCAGGCCTTCGGGCCGGGCCACCTCACCAAGTAGTCCCGCGCGGCCCCTCTGACCGGCGCAGAGGGGCCGCGCGGTTTCTGGAACGTCTTGCCGCACCACCGTGCACCCGCACCGCGGTGCACCATCGGAAGGAAAGCCATGACGCAGTTGTCGATGGATGCCGTCTCCGTCATCCGCACCAAGCGGGACCGCGGTGAGCTCAGCGACGCGCAGATCGACTGGGTCATCGACGCGTACACCGGCGGTGAGGTCGCCGACTACCAGATGGCCGCCCTCAACATGGCCATCCTGCTCAACGGCATGAACCGTCGCGAGATCGCCCGCTGGACGGCCGCGATGATCGCTTCCGGTGAGCGCATGGACTTCTCTGCGCTGTCCCGCCCGACGGCCGACAAGCACTCCACGGGCGGCGTCGGCGACAAGATCACGCTCCCGCTGGCCCCGCTGGTGGCGGCCTGCGGCGCGGCGGTCCCGCAGCTCTCCGGCCGGGGTCTCGGCCACACCGGCGGCACCCTGGACAAGCTGGAGTCGATCCCGGGCTGGCGCGCGCTGCTGTCGAACGAGGAGATGCTGCACGTCCTGGACACGACCGGCGCGGTGATCTGCGCGGCGGGCGACGGCCTGGCTCCGGCCGACAAGAAGCTGTACGCGCTGCGGGACGTCACGGGCACCGTGGAGGCGATCCCGCTGATCGCCTCGTCGATCATGTCGAAGAAGATCGCGGAGGGCACCGGCTCCCTGGTCCTCGACGTGAAGGTCGGCACCGGCGCCTTCATGAAGACCATCGAGGACGCGCGTGAGCTGGCCTCGACGATGGTCGGCCTGGGCACCGACCACGGCGTGAGGACGGTCGCCCTGCTGACGGACATGTCCACCCCCCTCGGTCTCACGGCCGGCAACGCCCTCGAGGTCCGCGAGTCGGTCGAGGTGCTGGCCGGCGGCGGCCCGGCGGACGTGGTCGAACTGACGATCGCGCTCGCCCGCGAGATGCTCGACGCGGCCGGCGTGAAGGACGCGGACCCGGCGAAGGCGCTGGCCGACGGCTCGGCGATGGACGTCTGGCGTCGCATGATCGCGGCCCAGGGCGGCGACCCGGACGCCCCGCTGCCCACGGCGAAGGAACAGCACGTGGTGACGGCGGGCGCCTCGGGCGTCCTGACCCGCCTCGACGCCTACGACATCGGCATCGCCGCCTGGCGCCTCGGCGCGGGCCGTGCCCGCAAGGAGGACCCGGTGCAGGCGGGCGCGGGCGTCGAACTCCACGCCAAGCCCGGCGACACGGTCACGGCGGGCCAGCCCCTGCTGACCCTGCACACGGACACCCCGGAGCGCTTCGCGTACGCACTCGAGGCGGTGACGGGCTCGTACGACATCGGCGCGGCCGGCACCGCGTTCACCGCGTCCCCCGTGGTGCTGGAGCGCATCGCCTGAACGGATCGCCCGACGCAGGGTCGCCCTACGGCGGGTCGCCCGCTCCGATGAGTTGGGCGCCCCGCGCCGGTCTACCGATCGTGGAATCGACGACACCGCCCGTGTTCACCCTGACAGGCCCCGTCACCCGCCCCCGGGTGACCGGGCTCGTCGACGACGTGCGGGCGCTGATGGAGGCCACCGGCGCCGCCGTCGTCGTCTGTGACGTCGCCGGGATCGGGCCGCCGGGGCTCACCGCCGTCGACCTGCTGGCGCGGCTCCAGCTGGCCGCCCGGCGGGCCGGGGGACACCTACGGCTGCGGGCCCCCGATCCGGCCCTACGCGCCCTGCTCGACCTCGTCGGTCTCCGCTTCGAGGTGGAGGGGGAGGTCGAACAGGGGGAACCAGCGCTGGGTGTCGAGGTAGAAGTGGAACCCGGTGAGGCGGCCGTCTGAGATCTCCAGGACCTGGATCGCCCACGGGGTGAATCCGCCCTTGTCGGGGTCCGGCTTGTACTGGGCGAAGCCCGGCAGGCCGTTGACCTGGACCGGCAGCAGCCGCGAGCCCTCGCACGCGGAGCCGAGCGTGGTCATGAAGCCGGTGATGTCGTCGTGGCCGGTCAGCCACAGGTCGAACGGCGGCATCGTCATGATGGCGTCCTCGTGGAGGAGGGCCGTCAGCGCCGTCATGTCATAGCCCTCGAAGGCCGCCACATAGCGGTCGAGCAGTTTCTGCTGCTCCTCGTCCAACGGGTCGGACACCGCCGCGTCCGCGCCGGCGGTCTCCCGCTCGGACAGGGTCGCCCGCGCCCGCTGGAGCGCGCTGTTGACCGAGGCGACCGAGGTGTCGAGCAGCTCGGCGACCTCGCTCGCCTTCCACGCCAGCACCTCCCGCAGGATCAGCACCGCCCGCTGTTTCGGCGGCAGCTGCTGCAGCGCGGCCATGAACGCGAGGCGCACCGACTCCTTGGCGACCGCCGCCTCGGCCGGGTCCTCCACCGTCGGCAGCACACGGGCGTCCGGCATCGGCTCCAGCCAGGTGTTGTCGGGGCGGGGCGAGAGCGCCGCCCGGGCGAGCGGGGTGGACTCGGAGAGGTCCATCGGCCGGGCCCGCTTGTTGCCGGCCGTCAGCATGTCCAGGCAGACGTTCGTCGCGATCCGGTACAGCCACGAGCGCAGACTGGAGCGGCCCTCGAACTTCGCGTAGCTCCGCCAGGCCCGGACCAGGGTGTCCTGCACCGCGTCCTCGGCCTCGAAGGAGGAGCCGAGCATGCGGTAGCAGTAGCCCGTCAGCTCCGTCCGGTGCTTCTCCAGTGCGACGTCGATGTCGGTCGTCGTCGCCGTGCTGTTGCCCATCGTCCACCCACCCCTGTGGCCGTTCTGTCACGCGTCTTCGCGCCCAGCACTTCGGAAGCTACCGCAGCCCACTGACAATGGCCCGCCGAGTCGGCAAAGGCCCAGGCAGAAGGCGTGTGGACGGCACATGGAAGGACGCCGAAGGCACGTCGAAGGCGCTCTCAGACCAGCTGCTTCACGGACATCAGCAGGTGCCGATGGGCCTCGGGAGCGTCCGCCGCGCCGAGCAGCGCCCGCTGGCCCGTCCCCAGCAGCTCCACCCGCAGCCTCGGCGCCTCGAAGGAGGTCAGCGCGTCCAGCAGGTAGACCGGGTTGAAGGCCACGGTCACCTCCTCGGCGCCGGTCAGAGCGGCGGGCAGCCGCTGCGTGGCCACGTCGTCGCCGTACCCGGCGCGCAGCAGGACGGACCCGGCCGAGAAGTCCAGCCGTACCGGGCTGTTCGCCTCCGCCACCACCGCCACTCTCCGCACGGCCTCCGTCAGCGCCCCGCCGTCCACCTCGGTGACCGCGGCCCCCGCCATGTCGAACAGCTTCCCGTAGGCGGGCAGCCGTCCGTCCAGCCGCCGGACCACCGTCCGCGTCCGCCCGCCCTCGAACCCGACCGGGCCGGCCCCCGAGGCCCCGTCGAGCCCGACCCGGACGGTCCCGCGCCGGGCCAGCGACCGGGTCACGTCCAGCAGCCGCCGGGCCGGCACGAGCGCCTCCGCCACCCCTTCGGCGGCCGCCTGCGGCTTCCACTCCAGCCGCCGTACCGCGTACCGGTAGCGGTCCGACGCCGACAGGGTCATCTCGTCGCCGTCCAGGTGCAGTTGGACACCCGTCAGGACCGGGAGCGTGTCGTCGCGGCCCGCCGCCACCGCGACCTGGGCGACGGCGGTCGCGAACGCGGCCGCGTCCACGGTGCCGTACGCCCGCGGCGGCTCGGGCGGGGTGGGGTACTCCTCGTGCGGGAGGGTCGACAGGCCGAAGCGGGTGCCGCCCGCCTCGACGGTGAACCGGGTGCCGGCCAGGGCGCAGCTCACCGGCCCGTCCGGCAGCAGCTTGCAGATGTCGAGGAGCCGGCGGCCGAGCACGAGCACCCGGCCCGCCGCACCCACCTCGGCGTCGGTCTCGATCCGGGCCGCCGTCTCGAAGTCGAACCCCGACACGGTCAGCCGGCCCCCCGCCGCGTCCAGCAGCAGCCCGCCCAGCACGGGTACCGGCGTACGGGCGGGCAGCGCGCGGGCCGCCCAGGCCACCGCCTCGGCGAGGTCACCGCGGTCGATCCGGAACTCCATCGAAAAACCCCCCGCTCGTACCGGTCGTCGCGCGGAGGCTATGCGCCACCACTGACAACCGGCCCCGAGCAGGGGGAGGACCGCGGGACGGCCGCGGGACGTTCAGTGAGCGGCGACCAGCGTCTCCCGGCGGGCCGCCCGGGTCCCGAACACCGTGATCGTCACGACGCCGAGCACCGCCAGGACGCCCACGCAGACCGTGCCGGCCCAGCCGCCCGAGTGGAAGGCCAGCGCGCCCACCGTGGAGCCGGCGCTGGAGCCGATGTAGTACGCGGACTGGTAGAGGGCAGAGGCCTGGGCGCGGCCGGTCGTCGCCGTCTTGCTGACCGCCGAGGAGGCCACCGCGTGCCCCGCGAAGAAGCCCGCCGTGATCAGGACCAGGCCGAGCAGGACCAGGCCCAGCGAGTCCGCCAGCGACAGCAACAGTCCGGTGGCCGTGGTGCCGCCCGCCAGGTACAGCGCGCCGCGCCGGCCGAGGCGGCCGACCAGCCGGCCCGCCGTCGACGCCGACACCGTGCCCACCAGGTACACCAGGAAGATCGAGCCGACGATGCCCTGGGGGAGGGAGAACGGCGCCTCCGTCAGCCGGTAACCGATCACCGTGTACACGCCGCCGAAGACGGTCATGAACAGCGCGCCGATCGCGTACAGGCGGCACAGCAGCGGGTTGGCGAGGTGCTCGCGGACCGTGCCGATCAGGACGTGCGGCGCCAGTGAACCCGCCTTGAAGTGCCGGGGCGCCGGCAGCAGCAGGCGGAAGGCGATCGCGCAGGCCACCGCGAGGGCGCCGATCACCCCGACGGCCACCCGCCAGCCCCACTCCTGCGCGACCCAGCCGGTGATGACCCGGCCGCTCATCCCGCCGACGCTGTTGCCCGCCACGAACAGGCCGATCGCCGTGACGAGCGCCTTCGGCCGGACCTCCTCGGCGAGATACGCGGTCGCCGACGCCGGGAGGCCGGCCAGCGCCGCACCCTGCACCGCCCGCAGCACGACCAGCGTGCCCAGCGAGGGCGCGAACGGGACCAGCATGCCCACGCCGACCGCGACGCCCAGCGAGGCCGTCATGACCGTACGGCGGCCGTAGCGCTCCGACAGGGCGCTCATCGGGAGCACGAACAGCGCCAGTCCGCCGGTCGCCGCCGCCACCGTCCAGCTCGCCTGACTCGCCGCCACCCCGAAGTCACCGGAGATCAGCGGCAGGAGCGCCTGCGTGGAGTACAGCAGGGCGAAGGTGGCCACACCGGCGAGGAAGAGCGCGAAGCTCATCCGGCGGTAGCCGGGGCCGCCGGGGGCCAGACGGGAGTCGGCGGGCGGGGGAGTGGAGGAGACGGAAGCGGAGGACGCGGCGCCCACGATCGTGGACGCCCCGGTACTGGCGGGAGACATGCTTCGAAGTTACGTACGCCCCTGCTCATCCGTCCAATGCATGGAATCGTCATAATCGTTCCCATGGTGCATCAGCAGAGGTCAGAGGCTCGTCTGTCACCGTCCAGTGACACAGAAGACATGGTCGACATGGCAGCCATGTCGAGGACGCTGGCCCCCCGGCTCGCGTACTTCGCCGGCGTCGCCCGTACCGAGCACGTCACGCGCGCCGCGCAGGAGATGCAGGTCCCGCAGTCGACGCTCTCCCGGGCCATGGTCCGCCTCGAACAGGACCTGGGCGTCGACCTGTTCGCCCGGCACGGCCGCACGGTCTCCCTCACCCCCGCCGGGCGCACCTTCCTCGCCTCCGTCGAGCGGGCCCTCGACGAGATCGAGCGGGGCGCCGACGAGGTCCGGGCGGACGCCGACGCGGCCACCGGCAAGGTCGCCTTCGGCTTCCTGCACACCATGGGCGCGGAGACCGTCCCCGGGCTGATCCACGCCTTCCGCGCCGATCATCCGCGCGTCCGCTTCAGCCTGGTCCAGAACTACGGTGAGGCGATGCTCGAGCGGCTGCGGGCGGGGGAGCTGGACCTCTGTCTGACCTCCCCCGTCCCGGACGCCCCCGACCTGGTGGCCCGCCGCCTCGACGAGCAGAAGCTGCGCCTGGTCGTCCCCGCCGACCACCGGCTCGCCGCCCGCCGAAGGGTCCGCCTCGCCGAGGCCGCCGACGAGACCTTCGTGACCCTGGAACCGGGTTACGGCCTGCGCCGGATCACCGACGACCTCTGCAAGGAGGCCGGTTTCCGGCCCCGGATCGCCTTCGAGGGCGAGGAGGCGGAGACCCTGCGCGGACTGGTGGCGGCGGGGCTGGGGGTGGCGCTGCTGCCGCCGCCCGCCGTGGCCCGCCCGGGGGTGGTGGAGCTGACGGTCACGGCCCCGAGGGCCGCCCGCGAGATCGGCGTGGCCTGGCTGGACGGCCATCCGGACACCCCGCCCGTGGCGGCCTTCAAGAAGTTCCTGCTGTCGAGGAGAGGCAACCTGCTGCCGGACTGAGGGCCGTGCCTCACGGACGGCCCGGGCGCCGTAACGAGCTGCCGAACCCCACGGCCAACGGCATCCGCAGCCCCAGCGGCGGCGGGGCGGCGAGCGCGTCCTCCACCGGCCGGGAGAGCGCCCGGCCGAACAGCGCGCCCATGACGAAGTCCTCGGCCAGCGCGAGGACTTCACCGCGGTACTGGTGCAGCCCGTGGCCGTCGGAGTGCACCTCGAACCGGCACACGTCCCGGTTCGCCTTCTTCGCCCGTGCCGCGAGCCGGAAGGACAGCTCGGGGTCGCAGCGCTCGTCGTTCGTGCCGTGCACGATCAGTACCCGCCGCCCGGCCAGCTGCTTCACCGGTTCGGGTGGAGCGGCCATGTCCTCCTCCGGCAGCCAGGGAGCGATCGCCAGCACGGAGTTGACGGCCTCGTGACCGCCCGTCCGCAGCGCGGCCCGCGCGCCCATGCCGACGCCGGTCAGGCACACGGGGACGTCTCCGTAGCGCCGTACGGCCTCGTCGGCCGCCCAGGCCGCGTCGGCGGCGAGATGCGCCTCGCTGCCGTTCCAGCCACGGTAGCGGTAGTGCACGGCGTGCACGGCGAGGCCCTCCTCGCGTCCCGCCCGGGCCAGCCTGCGCCCCAACCCCCGTACGGAGGCGGCCGCCCACACGGCGGACGGCCTCCGGCTGGACACCTCCTCGCCGCCCGGGAGCAGCAGCACCACCCCGCTCACCGCCGTCGGCGCGGGGCCGAGCGCCTTCCCCAGCCGGACCGTCCGAACCGGCGTCACATCCTGTGCCATGACAGAACAGTGTCAGAAGCGTCGTTGTACTCCACCTGTCCGGGCGGTCACCGTTACGTATCGGCGGAGTTGTACAGCGCGCCGTCTACGCGCGTAGGAGTTAGAGTGCGGAAATGACGAGCCAGAGCACCCAGGCGGGCATCACCCCGAGCTCGGACCAGATCCGGCGGGCACCCAAGGTTCTGCTGCACGACCATCTCGACGGCGGGCTGCGTCCCGGCACGATCGTCGACCTCGCCCGGGACTCCGTCCCCCACAGCCCTAAAGGCGTGGGAGGTGCCCCCATCGCCCAACTCCCGGAGACCGACCCCGACAAGCTCGGCATCTGGTTCCGGGAGGCCGCCGACTCCGGCTCGCTGGAACGGTACCTGGAGACCTTCTCGCACACCGTCGGCGTGATGCAGACCCGCGACGCGCTCGTCCGGGTCGCCCGCGAGTGCGCCGAGGACCTCGCCGAGGACGGTGTCGTCTACGCCGAGGTGCGCTACGCGCCCGAGCAGCACCTCGACGGCGGACTGAGCCTCGAAGAGGTCGTCGAGGCCGTCAACGAAGGCTTCCGGGAGGGCGAACGGACGGCCCGGCGCAACGGGCACCGCATCCGCGTCGGCGCCCTGCTCACCGCCATGCGGCACGCGGCCCGCTCCCTGGAGATCGCCGAACTCGCCAACCGCTACCGGGACCTCGGGGTCGTGGGTTTCGACATCGCGGGCGCCGAGGCGGGCTTCCCGCCCACCCGGCACCTCGACGCCTTCGAGTACCTGAAGCGCGAGAACAACCACTTCACCATCCACGCCGGCGAGGCCTTCGGGCTGCCGTCGATCTGGCAGGCCCTCCAGTGGTGCGGCGCCGACCGGCTCGGCCACGGGGTGCGCATCATCGACGACATCGAGATCGCCGCCGACGGCAGTGTGAAGCTCGGCCGGCTCGCCTCCTACGTCCGCGACAAGCGCATCCCGCTGGAGCTGTGCCCCAGCTCCAACCTCCAGACCGGAGCGGCCGCCTCCTACGCCGAGCACCCCATCGGCCTGCTGCGCCGGCTCCACTTCCGGGCCACCGTCAACACGGACAACCGTCTGATGTCCGGTACCAGCATGAGCCAGGAATTCGAGCACCTTGTCGACGCGTTCGGCTATACGCTCGACGATCTCCAGTGGTTCTCCGTCAATGCTATGAAGTCAGCATTCATTCCTTTCGATGAACGACTTGCCATGATCAGTGACGTGATCAAGCCTGGTTATTCCGAGCTGAAGTCCGAATGGCTGTTCCAGCAGACCGCCTCCACCAGCGGTTCTGCGGGTACGGAAGGCTGAGTAGCGGTTTTCCGGGGCACGGAATGCGGGCGGGTGTTCACCATCCGTCCGCATTTCGATGTTTGCCGCCGACCCCTCTCCGTGTTTACGGTCGAGAACCGCTCAGTTCCCCGTATCCCATTCGAGGACGCATTCATCATGAAGCAGTCTGCTGCCAAGACCCTCGGTGTCGCCGCTCTCGGTGCCGCCTTCGCCGCCGTCGGTGCGGGCGCCGCGAACGCCGCCCCCGCCGTTCCGGACGCCACGCAGGCCCTGGACGGTGTCACCAGGACGCTGCCGGCGGAGAACCTGACCTCGGCGCTGCCCGCGGCCGGTGAGGTGCTGACGCAGGCCCAGCCGGCGCTCGGTGCGGGTCTGACCGCCGTGCAGCCGGTCGCCGGGAAGCTGCTCGCCGAGGGGCCGACCGCGCCCGTCGCCGGTCTGCTCGGTGGTCTGCCGCTCAAGGGCCTGCCGACGCACGGCCTGCCGGTGAACGGCATCCCGCTGGGCTGAACGGCACCGCCCGTCACGCACGACACGCCGTCGGGGCGCACCCAGAATCACCGGGCGCGCCCCGACGGCGTTGCCGTGGACGGCCGTCACCAGGCCGTGCGCGCCGCCTTGTCCTCCGACGGCAGCAGGACCCACAGCGCTATGTAGAGCAGGAACTGCGGGCCGGGCAGCAGACAGGAGAGCACGAAGATCACGCGCATCGTGGTCGCGGAGGTGCCGAAGCGCCGGGCCAGCGCGGCGCACACTCCGCCGATCATGCGGCCGTTGGTGGGGCGAGCGAGGCTGGACATCTGCGGCTCCTTCGCGAGCGATGGGGGCCCCACCCGCTCGAGCGAAGTCGAGAGGGGGGGACGGAGGCGGCCCTTGCGGCCCCTCCATCTGACGTCCACGCTACGGTGACGAAGGGGACGAAGCGTCGCTCTACGGTGCGACCCCGACCCTGGGAATCCTCGGGGTAAGACCCTGAGCGGCCTCCTCCTGGCGGACCGCGGCCCGCCCCCGGCGCTCGTCCCTGCGGCGCAGCCACGCGCGCGCCTTCGGCACCACCGCGACATGCGCCAGCGCCACGCCCAGGGTGTTCAGCAGCATCGAGTCGACGTCCACGACCTGACCGGGCACCCCGGTCTGCAACAGCTCGATGCCCAGCGACAGCAGGGCGCCCGCCGTGACCGTACGGATCAGGGAGGCGAGCGGCGAGACCCGGAGCCTGCCGTGCACCAGCGGCAGCAGAAAGCCCAGCGGGGCCAGCAGCCCCAGCCCCTCGCCGATCCGCCGGGCCGCCTCGGGCCAGCCCAGTCTCAGGTCGGCCCGGATCCCGTCGAACGGATGGAGGTTGGCCGGCACCACCCAGGGGACGTTCAGCGGGCGCAGCGCGACCCAGGCGACGAACACGAGATGGGCGGCCAGGAGGAGAATCCCGGTCGCGCGGATGCGGATCGCGGCGCTGCCGCCGATGGAGCCTTGACGCTGCACGCCCCCCAAGACGCGACCCCCGGCACGATCGGTTCCGGCCCGACCCCCGACACCGGCACGAGTCACCCGCCCCGCCCGGCCGCCACGGCCTCCCGACAGACGGTGACCTGCGACGACCACGGCCGCCGGGCCCCACGTGAGGCGTCCGCCACACCGGCCGGGCAGGCGGTCCCGGTCAGCCGCTGTCGGTGACCGCCGAGGACGGGGGCTCCGTGCTGCCGGGGCGGGAGCGGACCTCGTCGGTGCACTCGTAGCGGCGCAGCGGGTCGGAGCCGGGGCCGCCCAGGACCACCTTGCCGTCGCCCTCGGCCGCCGCCGAGTCGGAGAACGTACAGACGAGCTGGGCGAGGGCGTACGAGGTCAGGTCGCCGGGCGGGGTGCTCAGCCGCAGCGCGTCGTCGGGATCCTTCGCACCGGGCCCGCCGACCTTCATGCCGCCGCGCACGTCCGTCGTGTACCCGGCCTCCTTCTCGCCCGCCGACGGCGACTCGGCGAGCTGGTCGAGCAGGCCCTGCGCCACCAGCACCCGCCGCTCGAAGTCCGCCGCGCCGTCCGGCACCCGCACGGACCGGTCGACGGTCACGAGCGACGAACCGCACAGCAAAAACACCTGCACCGGCACGCCCGCGCGGGCGGACTGTGACGTCACGTCCGGCTCGGTGAGCGAACAGCGCGCCCGGGAGGGCGCGGGCCCGAAGTCGGTCGGCACCTCGGTCGCCCGGATCCCGCAGCCGACGAGCAGACCGGCCAGCACGGGCACGGCGAGCAGCCGTCGTACCGTCGCACGGCGCATGGTCACTACGCGTCCCCCTTGTCCTGCACGGACTTCCCGGACTGCACGGGCATGGACGGGACGGACGGCGCCGGCCGCACGGCCCGCTCGTCCTCCTCGCCCCCCGGGTCCGCCGCCTCCAGAACGCCCCGGGGCAGCCGCAGCGTGAACACCGCACCGCCCTCCGGGGAGTTGGCGGCGGTGATCTCGCCGCCGTGGATGTGGGCGTTCTCCAGGGCGATGGACAGGCCGAGCCCGCTGCCCTCGGAGCGCGGCCGGGAGGCGCTCGCCTTGTAGAACCGGTCGAAGACGTGCGGCAGCACCTCCTCGGGGATACCGGGCCCGTGGTCGCGCACCGAGATGACGACCGCGTCGTCCGCCGCCGACACCGACACCCGCACCGGCGAACCGCCGTGCTTGAGCGCGTTGCCGATGAGGTTGGCCAGGATCACGTCCAGCCGGCGCGGGTCGAGCAGGGCGTGGATGCCGCGCTCGGCGTCCAGATCGACCGCGTCGAGCCAGGCGCGCGCGTCGATGCAGTGGGTGATCTGGTCGGCGACATCGACGTCGTCCAGGACCAGCCGCGCCGTACCGGCGTCGAAGCGGGTGACCTCCATCAGGTTCTCGACGAGGTTGTTCAGCCGCCGCGTCTCGCTGACGACCAGCCGCACCGCGGGCTCGATCATCGGGTCGATGCTGCCCGACTCGGCGTCCAGCTCCTCCTCCAGCACCTCCGCGACGGTGGTGATGGCGGTCAGCGGAGTCCGCAGCTCGTGCGACATGTCGGCGACGAACCGTCGCGAGGCGTTGTCCCGCGCCGCCATGTCGGCGACCCGCTTCTCCAGAGACTCCGCGGCCCGGTTGAACGTCCGTGACAGATCGGCGAGTTCGTCCGTCCCGGACACCCGCAGCCGGGTGTCGAACCGGCCCTCGCCGAGCCGCCGCGCCGCGACGCCCAGCCGGTGCACCGGCTTCAGCACGGTCGTCCCGGCGGCCTGCGCGAGCAGCGCGGCCCCGATCAGCGCGAGGCCGGTGGCGATCCCCAGCGACCAGGCCAGCGAGTTGAGGTCCTTGGCCTCCGGCTCCAGCGACTTGCGCATGTACCCGGTCGGCCCGCCCCCGTTCACCTGCGTCCCGGCCACCAGATACGGCGTCCCGTGGTCGACGACCCGCTGCCAGTACAGGTGGTACGGCGCCTTGTTGCCGCCCGTGACGTCCTGCCGCTTGTTCACCGCCGTACGCAGCGCCCCGGGCACGTCCTCCAGCGAGAACCCGTTGAGGCCGCCCGAGTTGCCGTAGACGGTCTTGCCGCTGGAGTCCTCGCCCACCAGCAGCACGCTGAAGCGCTGGCTGCTGTTGGCCATCTGCCCGGCGGTGTGCTGGAGCTCGTCCTGCGAGGGATGCTCGGGCAGCGAACCCGCCCGGTTCTCCATCTCCTGCTCGAAGTCGCGCAGCACCGCACCCTGGGTACGGGTCAGCACGGCCTCGCGGTTGAGCCAGTACGCGATGCCGGACGCGGACACCGCGGCGGTCAGCGCCACCGCCCCGAAGACGACGACGAGCCGCAGCCGCAGGCTGGTGAAACGCAGCCGCGAGAGTCTTCCCTTACGCGCCGCGGACCAGCCGCGGAGCCCCCCTTGCCGCTGTGTCACTGAGGGGCGTCCAGGCGATAGCCGACGCCGCGCACGGTACGGATCAGGACCGGGGACGACGGCACGTCCTCCACCTTGGCCCGCAGCCGCTGGACACAGGCGTCCACCAGCCGTGAGTCGCCCAGGTAGTCGTGCTCCCACACCAGCCGCAGCAGCTGCTGCCGGGACAGCGCCTGCCCCGGCCGCCGGCTCAGTTCGAGCAGCAGCCGCAGTTCGGTCGGCGTGAGCTGGAGATCCTCGCCGTTCTTCGTCACCGTCATCGCCGCGCGGTCGATGACGAGACTGCCGAACGTCGCCGAATCGCTCGACTCGCGCTCTCCGCGCCGCAGCACGGCCCGGATCCGGGCGTCCAGCACCCGGCCCTGGACAGGTTTGACGACGTAGTCGTCGGCGCCGGACTCCAGCCCGACGACCACGTCGATGTCGTCGCTGCGCGCGGTCAGCAAGATGATCGGCAGTTGGTCGGTGCGCCGGATGCGCCGGCACACCTCGAAACCGTCGATGCCGGGCAGCATCACGTCCAGCACGATGAGATCCGGCCGCTGCTCGCGCAGCAGTTTCAGACCGTCCTCACCGCTGGCAGCGGTGGCCACCCGGTGTCCCTGGCGCGTCAGTGAGAGCTCCAGGGCCGTACGGATGGCGTCGTCGTCCTCGATCAGCAACAGGGAAGGCACGGGCTCATTCTGGCCCATGAGGGGGCTGTCGTTCGACCTGTGGGTCGGTGGTGAGGCGCCAGAGGGAGATGGTTTCCGCGGCGCGGGCCGCGTACAGGGGGTCGGACACATCCCGCGAACGCCTGTGCCCAGGCCGTACACCGGTACGGCCCGCAACGCGCAGACCTGCGGTTTCGACGAGCCGGAGCAGCTCCTCGCGGGTGCGCAGACCGAGGTGTTCGGCCAGATCGGACAGGATCAGCCAGCCCTCCCCGCCCGGTCGCAGGTGCTGCCCGAGACCCGCCAGGAACCCGTCCAACATGGCGCTGTCCTCGTCGTACACCCCCAGTTCGAGGGCGGCGGTCGGCCTGCCGGGCAGCCACGGCGGATTGCAGACGACGAGATCGGCCCGCCCGGACGCGGCGCCCCCGCCCGGATACAGACCCGTGGTCACCGTGATCCGCCCGTGCAGCCCGAGCCTGCGGGCGTTGTCCCGGGCGCAGTCGACGGCGCGCGGGCCGACGTCCGTTCCCACCACCCGGCCGACGCCGCGCCGGGCCAGCACCGCGGCGAGGACCCCGGTGCCGGTGCCCAGGTCGAACGCGACGGCCGCGGCCGGGTCGCGCCGTACCGTCGCCGGCAGGGGGGCGTCCGCCACGAGGTCGACGTACTCGCTCCGGGTCGGTGCGAAGACGCCGTAGTGGGGATGGACGCGTGCGCCCAGCGCGGGCACCTCGACGCCCCGCACCCGCCACTGGTGGGCGCCGATCACCCCCAGCAGCTCCCGCAGCGGGACCAGCGACGGGCCGCCGGGCGGGCCGTAGGCGGCGTGACAGGCCGCGCGGACGTCGGGGGCCCGGCGCAGGGCCACCGTGTAGTCGTCGGCCAGCTCGACCAGCAGCCGGTCCAGCACACGGGCGCGGTGGGCGCGCGAGCGCCGGTGGAGCCGGAAGGCCTCCGCCGGGTCGGCGGCCGTGGGCCCGGCGCCGATCCGGCGGTCCATGGCCCGCAGCAGCTGGCGGGCGCCCTGGAAGTCACCCCGCCACACCAAAGACGTGCCCGCGCGGGCGAGCCGGTGGGCGGTGGCGGCGCGCATCCGGTCGTCGGCGACGGTGACGGGGCCGGCCGGGAGGGTGAGGCCGGTGGGGACGGGGTCGTGGGACTGCACGTGCGTGCTCCTCGGGTGGTCGTGAATGCCGGGTCACGAAGGGCACTTCGACGAAACGGGGAGCGAGAGCGGGGAGTCTGCAGGCGGAACCCGCGCCGGGCCCGGTGCGGGCGGGGCGCGAGGCCGGGAGGAAAGGGGCCGCTACCGCGTCCGCGTCGAAGCGCGGAGGCGGGAGTCGAACAGCACCATGCCGACAGTCACCCCGGCAGGGTCCCACGGTGACCTGCGCGGACCACGTCAACTGCCGTACCCCGGACGCCTGTGGACGGTCTGTGGAGTTGTCGTGACAGGCCCCTGTGACAGGTCTGTGACAGTCGGCGGACACGGCGATGAAGTGCCCCGGGCAATCTTTTGGACACGGACAAGGCGACGCGGAAACACAGCGGAGCCGGACCGGCGCAGGAGACCGAACACCGGAAGTCCACGACGGGGGGCGCGAGATGAACACGCTGCACGGTATGAGCACCAACGCAGTCGCAGTCGTCACGCGTCTGCACGACGTACACCGGGGTTCCGAGAAGTCCGGTGCCGTGAGCGGGCGGGGGTGCGCTCGCGGCACCGGGCGACAGCACACCACCTTCATGACGGTGGTCGACACGGGGGAACAGGCGGCTCACGGGGGAGCCGCGTACAGGGAGGACACGGGGGAGCGTCGCTCGCTGACCGAGGCGGAGTTCACCGCCTACGTCCAGGAGCGCCGCGCCTCCCTGTACGCAACCGCCTACCACCTCACCGGTGACCGCTTCGAGGCCGAGGACCTGCTCCAGAGCGCGCTGTTCTCGACGTACCGGGCGTGGGAGCGGATCAGTGACAAGGCCGCGGTCGGCGGATACCTCCGCCGGACGATGACCAACCTGCACATCAGCGCGTGGCGCCGCCGCAAGCTGAACGAGTACCCGACCGAGGAGCTGCCGGAGACGGCCGGCGACACGGACGCGATGCGCGGCACCGAGCTGCGCGCGGTCCTGTGGCAGGCGCTGGCCCGGCTCCCCGAACTCCAGCGGACGATGCTGGTCCTGCGCTACTACGAGGGCCGCACCGACCCGGAGATCGCGGAGATCCTCGACATCAGTGTCGGCACGGTGAAGTCCAGCATCTGGCGGTCGCTCCGTCGGCTGCGCGAGGACGAGGTCCTCAGCTTCGGCCGTGACGAGGAAGACGCCTTCGGGGAGCTTGTCGCCTGAGGGTGAACGGGGGAAGGCCCGGCTTCGCTCAGGGGAGCCGGTGAACGGGGGAAACACGGGGGAAGCGGTACCGGGGGGCCCGACGGGGGACGTCGGCGGAGCGGTACCGCGCAAGCACGGGGGAAACACGGGGGAAGCACCACCCGGGGGGACACGGGGGAGCACCGAGGAAGCGGGGCTGGAGGGCCGGGGGGTCCGTCCAGTCCCGCTTCTGCGTGTCCGGCCGCGCTGTGAGCGTCCTAGGCGGCCGTACGTGCCGTCGGGGCGCCGCGGCCCGCCGCCGCTGCCGCCAGGCGGCCCAGCGCCTCGTCGCGGTCGCAGGCGTGCGCCCCGAGCGTGGTCTGGCGGGCGACGATGGAGCGCTCGGCGCGCATCAGCCGCCAGCCGCGGCGCAGCAGGAAGGGCACCGACTTGCGGCCCTCCCTCAGATCGCGCAGGAAGCGGCGGCGGAAGGTCTTCACCGGTCCGCGGCTCAGGCACAGCGCGTCGGCCAGGACGCCCAGTTCGCGGCACCGGTTCACGATCTCGGCGGCGAAGATGCCCTCCGCGATGAACAGCGGGGTCCGCCCGATGTCGATCGCGTCCGCGCCGGTGCGCGCGCTGAGCGAGATGTCGTAGACGGGAACGTTCGTACGGCCCGTGCCGCACAGTTCCACGATCGAGGCGACGGCCGTGTCCGCGTCCCACGACGCGGGGTGGTCCCAGTCGATGTCGGAACTCCCGTCGACCAGCGGCAGCGTCGGGTCGTCGGCCTCCTTGTAGAAGTCGTCGAGCCGCAGCACCGGGAGGCCGGAGCGGGCCGCGAGGAGGGACTTGCCGGAGCCGGAAGGGCCGCAGAGCAGCACGACTCGCGTCGGTATGGGCGGAGGGGAGGTCACGGGACACCAGTGTGCGGCATCCCCCCGGCCGTCAACGACCCCGCGGGTCGGCTTTGATGCGCGCGTCACACCTCAACTACCCTTCGTGTCGACCTGATCACCTTGCGCATCAGAAGGCGGCATCGATGGCCCGACACGCTTCCCCCCAGACCTCCACCGGCCGGCGCGCCCTCGCCGCCCTCGCGACCGCCGGGGTGGCGCTGGGCGCCGGCGCCGGGACCGCCGCCGCGGCGACCGGCGAGCCCGCCGTCGACGTGGTGCGGACGAGGCCCACCTCGGTCGGTCAGCTCGACCCGCAGGCGGGCGTGCAGGGGGCGCTGGGCTCCCTGACTTACGTCACCGGGGCCGTCTCCGGCCTCAAGCCCAACCCCCTCGCGGGCACCGGCGTCGACCCGCTCGACAACGGCGTCGGCACCCAGCTCGCCGACTTCAAGCCGCTGACCTCCCAGATGCTCACCGGGCCGGTGGCGCAGGCGCAGTCCATCGGCTCGATCCCGGTGCTGGGCGAGGTGACGAAGGTGCTGGGCGGCTGACCGCCTCGTCTCACGGACGGAAGCCGCGTCGCCCCCGGACGGAGGGGCGGCGCGGCTTCCGCGTCTCGGGGGCCCGATGGCCTGCCTAGTACGACGAGCCCGAGGCGCCCAGTGAACCCGTGGGGTGCCAGACCGTCTTCGTCTCCAGGAAGGCCGTCATGCGGTCGATGCCCGGCGTCGCCGACCAGTCGTCCACAGGCTGTGGACGAAGGACGCGCTTCAGGTTGTCGGCCGCCGCGATCTCCAGCTCCTTCGCCAGCACGTCGTCGGCGCCCGCGAGGTCGATCGCGTTGACGTCCTGGTGGGAGGCGAGGGGCGCCGCGATCTCCGCCGTACGGCCGGAGAGGACGTTGACGACCCCGCCGGGCACGTCGGAGGTGGCCAGCACCTCGCCGAGCGACAGCGCCGGGAGCGGCGAGCGCTCGCTCGCGATCACGATCGCCGTGTTGCCGGTCGCGATCACCGGGGCGAGCACCGAGACCAGGCCCAGGAAGGACGACTCCTGCGGGGCCAGGACCGCGACCACGCCCGTCGGTTCGGGCGAGGAGAGGTTGAAGTACGGGCCCGCGACCGGGTTTCCGCCGCCCAGGACCTGGGCGATCTTGTCGGTCCAGCCCGCGTACCAGACCCAGCGGTCGATCGTCGCCTCGACCTGGTCGGCGGCCCTGGACTTCGACAGGCCCTCGGCCTCGGCGACCTCGTGGACGAACTGGCCCTTGCGGCCCTCCAGCATCTCCGCGACGCGATACAGGATCTGACCGCGGTTGTACGCCGTCGCCCCGGACCAGCCGCCGAACGCCTTGCGCGCGGCGACGACCGCGTCACGGGCGTCCTTGCGGGACGACTGCGGTGCGTTGGCCAGCCACTTGCCCTTTGCGTCGGTCACCTCGTACACCCGGCCGCTCTCGGAACGCGGGAACTTCCCGCCGACGTACAGCTTGTAGGTCTTGAAGACGCTGAGTCGCTGCTGCTCGGTCTTGTCGGTCTTATCGGACATCGAGGTACGCCTCCAGGCCGTGGCGGCCGCCCTCGCGGCCGAAGCCCGACTCCTTGTAGCCGCCGAACGGCGACGTCGGGTCGAACTTGTTGAACGTGTTGGACCAGATCACGCCCGCGCGGAGCTTGCTCGCCACCGCGAGGATGCGGGAGCCCTTCTCCGTCCAGATGCCGGCCGACAGGCCGTACGGCGTGTTGTTGGCCTTGGCGACGGCCTCCTCCGGCGTGCGGAAGCTGAGGACCGACAGGACCGGGCCGAAGATCTCGTCGCGGGCGACGGTGTGCGCCTGGGTGACGTTCGTGAAGAGCGTCGGGGCGAACCAGTAGCCGGACGTGGGCAGTTCGCAGGCCGGGGACCAGCGTTCGGCGCCCTCCGCCTCGCCCTGCTCGACAAGCGAGGTGATGCGCGAGAGCTGCTCGGCGGAGTTGATCGCGCCGATGTCGGTGTTCTTGTCGAGCGGATCGCCGAGCCGGAGGGTGGCGAGGCGGCGCTTCAGCGACTCCAGCAGCTCGTCCTGGATCGACTCCTGGACGAGGAGCCGGCTGCCCGCGCAGCAGACCTGGCCCTGGTTGAAGAAGATGCCGCTGACGATGCCCTCGACGGCCTGGTCGATCGGCGCGTCGTCGAAGACGATGTTGGCACCCTTGCCGCCCAGTTCGAGCGTGACCTTCTTGTGCGAGCCCGCGACCTGCCGGGCGATCGCCTTGCCGACGGCGGTGGAGCCGGTGAAGGCGACCTTGTTCACGTCCGGGTGCGCGACCAGCGCGGCACCGGCGTCGCCGTAGCCGGGGAGGATGTTGACGACGCCCTTGGGCAGGCCCGCCTGGCGGCAGATGTCCGCGAAGAACAGGGCGGACAGCGGGGTCGTCTCGGCCGGCTTCAGGACGACCGTGTTGCCGGTGGCGAGCGCCGGGGCGATCTTCCACGCCAGCATCAGGAGGGGGAAGTTCCAGGGGATGACCTGGCCGGCCACACCGAGGGGCCGCGGCGAGGCGCCGAAGCCGGCGTGGTCGAGCTTGTCGGCCCAGCCCGCGTAGTAGAAGAAGTGCGCGGCGACCAGGGGCAGGTCGGCGTCGCGCGTCTCCTTGATCGGCTTGCCGTTGTCCAGCGTCTCCAGGACGGCCAGTTCGCGGCTGCGCTCCTGGATGATCCGGGCGATGCGGAACAGGTACTTGGCGCGCTCGGAGCCCGGCAGCGCGGACCACTTCCCGAAGGCCTTGCGGGCGGCCCGCACGGCACGGTCGACGTCCGCCTCGCCCGCCTGGGCGATCTCGGAGAGGACCTCCTCGGTGGACGGCGAGACGGTCTTGAAGACCTTGCCCTCGGCCGCCTCGGTGAACTCACCGTCGATGAACAGGCCGTAGGAGGGGGCGATGTCGACGACCGAGCGGGACTCGGGGGCCGGAGCGTACTCGAATGCGGATGCAGTCGTGGATGCCATGGTGATCAGTCCACCGTCACGTAGTCGGGGCCGGAGTAGCGGCCGGTGGCCAGCTTCTGACGCTGCATCAGCAGGTCGTTCAGGAGCGAGGAGGCGCCGAAGCGGAACCAGTGGTTGTCCAGCCAGTCCTCGCCCGCGGTCTCGTTGACCAGGACGAGGAACTTGATCGCGTCCTTGGTGGTGCGGATGCCGCCGGCGGGCTTCACGCCGACCTGGACGCCGGTCTGGGCACGGAAGTCGCGCACCGCCTCCAGCATCAGGAGGGTGTTCGCGGGAGTGGCGTTGACGGCGACCTTGCCGGTCGAGGTCTTGATGAAGTCGGCGCCCGCGAGCATGCCGAGCCAGCTCGCCCGGCGGATGTTGTCGTACGTCGACAGCTCGCCCGTCTCGAAGATGACCTTCAGCCGGGCGGCCGTCCCGCACGCCTCGCGCACGGCGGTGATCTCGTCGTACACCTTCAGGTACTTGCCCGCGAGGAACGCCCCGCGGTCGATGACCATGTCGATCTCGTCGGCGCCCGCGGCGACGGCGTCGCGGACGTCCGCGAGCTTCACCTCGAGGGCGGCGCGGCCGGCCGGGAAGGCGGTGGCGACCGAGGCGACCTTGACGCCGGAGCCGGCGACGGCCGCCTTGGCGGTGGCGACCATGTCCGGATACACGCAGACCGCGGCCGTGGTCGGGGTCGAACGGTCGGTCGGGTCGGGGTGGGCCGCCTTCGCGCCGAGCGCCCGGACCTTGCCCGGGGTGTCCGCGCCTTCCAGCGTCGTCAGGTCGACCATCGAGATGGCGAGGTCGATGGCGTACGCCTTCGCGGTCGTCTTGATGGAACGGGTGCCGAGCGCGGCGGCGCGCGCCTCCAGGCCGACCGTGTCGACGCCGGGCAGCCCGTGGAGGAAGCGGCGCAGCGAGCCGTCGGACGCCGTGACGTCCGTGAGTGCGTCGGCTGCGGTAGGTGTATTGGTGGGCATGGTCACCAGACGAGCATATCTACGCGCGTAGCGGCTGTACACCCCGGCGATCGCATCCGTGCTCGCCGTGCACGGCGGGCCTGCGGACGAGCGGGCCGCAGGGCGTCGGGCAGAATCGGAGCCATGACGACCCCGGAAGACCAGTCACCCGCGCCGCAGCCTTCGGCACCCGAGACCAAGGACCGCATCTACCGGTCGCCCGCGGGCATGGCCGGTGGCGTGCTGCTGCTGGGCCTGGTGGGCTGGCTCGGCCTGGACGCGATCATCGTGGGCGACGGGCGCACGCCGTGGCTGGCGCTGGCCGCGCTGATCCTGGTGGTGCCGCTGATCGTCGCCTTCACGCTGCGGCCTGCCGTGTTCGCGGGCCAGGACCGGCTCCGGGTGCGCAATCCGTTCCGGGTGATCGTGCTGCCGTGGGGGCAGGTGGCCTCCCTGCGATCCGGCTACTCCAACGAGGTCGTCGCCGCGTCGGGGAAGAAGTTCCAGCTCTGGTCCATCCCGGTCTCGCTGCGGGCGCGGAAGAAGGCGACCCGGCGCGAGTCGAAGGCGGCGGCGGAGCGGGCCGGGGGCGGCCGGACCGGCGGCCGGGAGGCGGGCCTGAGCGGGCTCGGCGGCCTCACCGGCCTGCGCAGCGGGATGCCTCGTACCGTCGGCCCCGTGGCGGACGGGCCCGTGCGCGCCGAGACCGACCGGGTCATGGACGAGCTGCGGGAGCTGTGGGGGGACCGCGAGAAGGCGGAGACCGCGCAGGGCGAGGTGACCGCGCGCTGGGCCTGGGAGATCCTGGGCCCCGCGGTGGCGGGAGCCGTGGTGCTGGGGATTCTGCTGGCCGTGGGGTGAGGTCGGCGGGGCGTGATCCGGCGGGGCGTGATCCGGCGGGGCGTCGGTTCGGGGGCCGGGGCTTCCTGGGCGACAGCCGGGACCACTCGCCGGCCGGCAGTAGCGGGGCGGGGCGGGCGCAGTAGCGAGCGGGGCGGGGTGGATCGTGATCCGGGCGTTGCCGTGGATCACAGGGTTTTTCGTCATCATCGGCATATGCCCCGGTCGTGACGGCCGCCGTGCGGGGCGGGAGATCTGGTGGCCGGTAGGTCGGGGGAGCGCGATGAGTACGGATTCTGCCGAGGTGCTGCGGCTGCCCGGGGAGGCGATACCCGAGGGGTGCCGGCCCTGGGAGGCCGGGGAGGCGGGGCGCTGGACGCGTGGACTGCCGCCGAGCTGGGTGCCCGTGCGGGCGCGGACGTCCGTGTTCGTGGCGCTGCCGGTGGCGGCCGTGGCCGGTGCCGGACTGCTGCACCGGTCGGGCGGACTGCCCGCCTGGGCTGCCGCGCTGGTCGCCCTGCACCTCGTGTGGCTGGTGCTGCGGCCCGAGGCGGCCCTGGTCCTCGTGCCGTTCGCCGTCGCCGCCGTATCGACGCTCGGGGACTTCGCCTCGCCCGTCCGGCTGGGGCTGACGGCCGTGCTCGTGGGCGTCTGGGTGGCCGTGGGCCTGCGGCTGGCCGCGCGGAAGCGGCAACGGGCGGCGGGGCTGGAGGCCGCCGGCGGAGTGACCGCCGAGGTGCCCCGGGCCCCCTGGGCCCTGGGCAGGCGGTCGGAGCGGGGCACGTTCCTGCTGTGGTCCGGGCTCGTCACGGTCGTCGCCGGAGGCGCCCTGTACGCCACCGCGGGCCTCTGGGACCTGGCCGAGGACCGGCAGGTGGTCCCGGCGGCCGGCTGGTGCCTCGCCGGGCTCGGCCTCACCATGCTGCTCTCGGCGGCGCCGGCCCGCCGCCGGGCCGTCGGTCTGCGCCGGGCGCCCGCCCCGGTGCTGCGCGTGCTCGTGCGGGAGAACGGCGACGTCGAGACCGAGGTCTTCGCCGCCGACGACCTCGCCGCGCTGCGACCCCTGTTCACGGTCTTCACCATGGAGCTCGACGGGGGCGCGGACGACGACGAGGACGAGACCGAGGACGAGACCGAGGACGAGACCGAGGACCAGACCGAGGACGACGCTGACGACGAGAGCCTTCGGGAGCTGATCTCGCGGATCGACGACGAGCGCGCCGGGCCGCTGCGCGAGGCCGTTCTGTACGGGACCCCTTACGACGGCGCCGAGGTCGTGTTCCTCGCCGCCGCCGACAAGGCCGGTGAGCCGCCCGTGGTGGAGGCGTCCGTGGGGCCCGTGCGGCCGGTGACGGCCCTCGCGTACCGGTGGCGGGCCAGGACCGAGCGGGGGAAGGCCCTCCGGCAGGCCCGGCTGGAGGAGCTGCGCGGGGCCGCCGCCGCGGTCGTCGTCGCCGAGCGGACCGGCCGGAAGGCCGCCGCCGGGGTACGGAAGTGGCGTGCCGGGTGGGCCGACTGGATCGCCGTCGGGCTGGTGCTGCTGTTCCTCCCGCTCTACTGGGAGGACTCCGGGTGGTGGAGGTACGGCTACGGTCTGGTCACCACGCTGCTCGCCGCCCTGCTGCTGCCGCGCCGCGTCGCGTGGCGGATCACCGCCGACCACGAGGGCCTGTGGTTCAACGGTCTGAGCGGCACCCGGCACCTCGCCTGGGACCACATCCGGGCCGCGGAGTGCGAGGGGGCGCGGCTGCGGATCCTCGGCACGCCGGCCTCGTTCGAGGAGTGGCGGGTGGCCTCGCCGCGCTGGCCGTGGCTGGAGAGCAGGCTCGGCGTGCTGCACCCGTACCAGCGGACGGCCGCCGAGATCACCGCGATGTGGCGGGACCCGGCGACCCGCCCGGACGCCCCGGCCGACGAGCGGCAACGAGGGCGTGCGCTGTGGCCGCTCGGGATCGTCCTCGGGGTCGTGGGCGCGGCGGCGGTGGTCCTCCTCCCCTGACGCCCGCCCGGCCCGTCGGGGGTCCGCCCCACGGGTGCTCCTGCGGGGCTCGTGCGGGGCTCTCCACCGTCCGGGTCGCCGACCGGCTCGACGAGGACGGCGGCGGCGACACCTCCGGTCGGGGATCGACCGAGGTGCGGGCCCGCCGGGTCCGCGGGCCCGGCGGGCCGGTGTTCCGCAGGGCGCGCCCGCGCCTGAGGAGCCGGCAGAGGTCGCGCGGCTCACCGGATGTGCGCGGTTCGTACGGCCGCAGTGCCGCGCGTCCGAGCCCCTCGCGGGCTTGCCGCGCGTATGGGGACGCGCGGTCTCCCACCAGGTTCGTGCGGCCGGGTCTCCGGGGTGGTTTCCGAGGTCAGATGCCGGCCGCCGCCGACAGGTCCCGCTTGATCGCGGTGAGCAGGCCGTCGGCCGTGGCGCGGGCCGCCTGGAGGTCGGCGTGGGTGGCGGCCGGGACCACGACCTCCAGGTAGCACTTCAGCTTCGGTTCGGTGCCGCTGGGGCGGACGACGACCCGGGCGCCGTCCAGCGTGTAGCGCAGGCCGTCGGTGGGGGGCAGCCTGTCCGTGCCCAGGGTGAGGTCCTCGGCCCGGGTGATGGCCAGGCCCGCGAGGGAGGTCGGGGGCTGCTCGCGGAGGCGCTTCATCGCGCGGGCGATGAGCGAGAGGTCCTGGACGCGCACCGAGAGCTGGTCGGTGGCGTGCAGACCGTGCTCCACGGCGAGGTCGTCGAGCAGGTCGAGGAGGGTACGGCCCTCGGCCTTGAGGGTGGAGGCGAGCTCGGTGATGAGCAGGGCGGCGGTGATGCCGTCCTTGTCGCGTACGCCCTCGGGGTCGACGCAGTAGCCGAGGGCCTCCTCGTAGCCGTAGCGCAGGCCGTCGACGCGGGCGATCCACTTGAAGCCGGTGAGGGTCTCCTCGTAGGGCAGGCCCGCCTTCTCGGCGATACGGCCGAGGAGGGAGGAGGACACGATCGACTCGGCGAACGTGCCCCGCGCGCCGCGCCGCACGAGGTGCTCGGCGAGGAGCGAGCCGACCTCGTCGCCCCGCAGCATGCGCCAGTCGCCCTCGTGGGGCACGGCCACGGCGCAGCGGTCGGCGTCCGGGTCGTTGGCGATGATCAGGTCGGGGCCGGTCTCGCGGGCCCTGGCGAAGGCCAGGTCCATGGCGCCGGGCTCTTCCGGGTTGGGGAAGGCGACGGTCGGGAAGTCCGGGTCGGGTTCGGCCTGCTCGGCGACGAGGACGGGCTCGGGGAAGCCCGCGCGGGCGAAGGCGGCCAGCAGGACGTCCTTGCCGACGCCGTGCATCGCCGTGTACACCGTGCGGGCCGTGCGGGGGGAGTCCGCGGCGAGGACGGCGTCCGTACGGGCCAGATAGGCGTCGAGGACGCCGTCGTCGAGGGTCTGCCAGCCGGCCTCCGGGCGCGGAACGTCCTTCAGGGCGGCGATCGCGTCGATCTCGGCCGCGATCCCGGCGTCGGCGGGCGGCACGATCTGCGAGCCGTCCCCCAGGTACACCTTGTAGCCGTTGTCGCGCGGCGGGTTGTGGCTGGCGGTGACCTCCACACCGGCGACCGCGCCCAGGTGCCTTATGGCGAAGGCGAGGACGGGGGTGGGGAGAGGACGGGGGAGCACGGCCGCGCGGAAGCCGGCGCCCGTCATCACGGCCGCGGTGTCGCGGGCGAAGTCCTCCGACTTGTGACGGGCGTCGTAGCCGATGACGACGACGCCGCCGGTCCCGCCGTTCTTCGTGAGGTACGCGGCGAGGCCGGCCGCGGCCCGGATCACGACGGCGCGGTTCATCCGCATGGGCCCGGCCCCGAGCTCACCGCGGAGCCCCGCCGTACCGAACTGGAGGGTGCCGCCGAAGCGCTCGGCGAGCTCGCCGACGTCTGCGGCCTCGATGAGCGCGGCGAGCTCGTCGCGGGTCTCCGGGTCGGGGTCCTCCGCGAGCCAGCTCTGGGCGCGGGCGAGGAGATCGTCGTGCACGGGGGGTCACCCTCCGGTTGCTTGTCGGCGCCGGCAGAGGTCACTCAGCCCGTCCGGCGTTTGAGGACGAGGCCCCTTCAGGGCCGAAGCGGGGGTCTGGGGGCGGTAGGCCCCCAGTCACCTGCGGAACCGCTTCTACAGCCTGCCCAGCACCTGCGCCAGCAGCGAGCCCATGCGGGTCGCCGAGTCGCGGCCCGCCTGGAGGACCTCCTCGTGGTTCAGCGGCTCGCCGGTCATGCCGGCGGCGAGGTTGGTCACGAGGGAGATGCCGAGCACCTCGGCCCCGGCCTCACGGGCCGCGATGGCCTCCAGCACGGTCGACATGCCCACCAGGTCCGCGCCGATGGTGCGGGCCATCCGGATCTCGGCCGGCGTCTCGTAGTGCGGGCCCGGGAACTGGGCGTAGACGCCCTCCTCCAGCGTGGCGTCGATCTCCTTGCAGAGGGTGCGCAGCCGCGGGGAGTACAGGTCCGTGAGGTCCACGAAGTTCGCGCCGACGATGGGGGACGTCGCCGTGAGGTTGATGTGGTCGCTGATCAGTACCGGCTGCCCGGGGCGCATGCCCTCGCGCAGGCCGCCGCAGCCGTTCGTCAGCACGATCGTCTTGCAGCCGGCCGCCACCGCCGTACGGACCCCGTGGGCGACGGCGGCGACGCCGCGGCCCTCGTAGTAGTGGGTGCGGCCCAGGTAGACCAGCGCCCGCTTCGCTCCGATCTGGTACGAGCGGATCTTCCCGCCGTGGCCCTCGACCGCGGGCGGCGGGAAACCGGGCAGCTCGGTGACCTGGAACTCGGCGTCGGGAGCGCCCAGGGCGTCCACGGCCGGTGCCCAGCCGGAGCCCATCACGAGGGCGACGTCGTGGGTCTCGGCGCCGGTCAGTTCGCGCAGGCGTGCGGCGGCGGCGTCGGCCGCGGCGTGCGGGTCGCCCTGGATGTCGTCCGGGAGAAGAGATGCGTTCACGCGATGAGGGTAGCCGGTTCCGGCCTACGCGCGTAGATGACAGAGCCCACGGGATGGCGATCGTTGTCTTGTCGTTTCCAACGAGAGGGCCGGAGTGCTCACTCGCCCGTGACGAAGATGTCCTTGTCGTTGAAGACCTCGACGATGAAGATCAGCAGCCTGCCGACGCTGACCGTGTACTCGATGAGGGTGCTCTGGGTCAGCCGGATCGTCCGGTCGTCCCCGGTGGAGCTTATGGGCCGGGACAGGTCGGGAAACGGATCCGCAGCGAGCATCATGATGCCCTTCTCGAACGCCGCCCGCTGCTGTTCATCCAGCCGGTCGCGCGCCGCTGCCGCCTGCTCCGTGTAGAAGACGGTGTACGCAGTCCTGCCGCTCATCGCGCCCTCCCGTTCGTGTGCTGTGATGCCCACCGAGTCTAGAGTCGGCCGCGCTCAGCAAGGCCTCTTGCGCAGCTCCATCACGTAATCGTGTGGCGCTCCGGCGGATTCGGCGGCGTCGGCGATCTCCCCGAGATAGCGCGCCGCGGGCAGGCCGCCCTCGTAGCCGTTCAGTACGAACATCCAGGCGGACTCCTCCCCGTCCATGGTCTGCACCCGCACCCGGGCGCGCCGGTAGATGCCGAGGCTCACGCCCTCCCAGCGGTCCAGGGAGTCCTCGTCCATGGGGGCGACGTCGTACAGCGCGACGAAGACCTGCGCGCCGGGGTCCGAGGGATCCTCGACGACCGTCGCCAGCGCGCCCTCCCAGCCCAGCTGTTCGCCGCCGAACGTCAGCCGCCACCCGTTCAGCCAGCCGGTGGCGCGCAGGGGAGAGTGGGGAGCGCGGCGGGTCATCAGCCGCGCGTCGAGGTTGCCGGCGTACGCGGCGTAGAGCGACATGCAAGGAGAGTACGGCAGCCCGCGCACGCGTCACTCTCGTAACGGTGGCGCCCCCGCGGCCCCCCGGGGCAGTACCACCGGCCCCCGTGCGGGACAATGGAGTACGTGACTCGGATCGTGATCATCGGTGGCGGACCCGGCGGCTATGAGGCAGCGCTGGTGGCCGCGCAGCTCGGCGCGGAGGTGACCGTCGTCGATTGCGACGGTCTGGGCGGAGCGTCGGTGCTGACCGACTGCGTGCCGTCGAAGACCCTGATCGCCACGGCCGAGGTGATGACCACCTTCGACTCCTCGTACGAGGAGCTGGGGATCATCGTCGCCGACGACACCCCGCCGCTGGAGCAGGCCGCCCGGGTCGTCGGGGTGGACCTCGGCAAGGTCAACCGCCGGGTGAAGCGGCTCGCGCTCGCCCAGTCGCACGACATCACCGCCTCCGTCACCCGGGCCGGCGCGCGCGTGCTGCGCGGGCGCGGCCGGCTGGAGGGCATGCAGGCCCTCGACGGCTCGCGCAAGGTCGTCGTCAGCGCCGCCGACGGCACCGAGGAGACCCTCACCGCCGACGCCGTCCTGCTCGCCACCGGCGCCCACCCGCGCGAGCTGCCGGACGCCCAGCCCGACGGCGAGCGCATTCTGAACTGGACCCAGGTCTACGACCTCGGCGAGCTCCCCGAGGAGCTCATCGTGGTCGGTTCGGGTGTGACCGGCGCGGAGTTCGCCGGCGCCTACCAGGCCCTCGGCTCCAAGGTCACCCTCGTGTCCTCGCGCGACCGCGTCCTGCCCGGCGAGGACCCGGACGCCGCCGCCGTCCTCGAGGACGTCTTCCGGCGCCGCGGCATGAACGTCATGGCCCGCTCGCGCGCCGAGTCCGCCAAGCGGGTCGGCGACCGGGTCGAGGTCACCCTGTCCGACGGCCGGGTCATCACCGGCACGCACTGCCTGATGGCGGTCGGTGCCATCCCCAACAGCGAGGGGATGGGCCTGGAGGAGGCGGGCGTCAAGGTCCGCGAGTCGGGTCACATCTGGACCGACAAGGTCTCCCGGACCACCGCCCCCGGTGTGTACGCGGCCGGTGACGTGACCGGGATCTTCGCCCTGGCCTCCGTCGCCGCCATGCAGGGCCGGATCGCCATGTACCACTTCCTCGGCGACGCGGTGGCCCCGCTCAACCTCAAGACCGTCTCCTCGAACGTCTTCACCGACCCCGAGATCGCCACCGTCGGCTACAGCCAGGCTGACGTGGACGGGGGCAAGATCGACGCCCGGGTCGTCAAGCTGCCGCTGCTGCGCAACCCGCGCGCCAAGATGCAGGGCATCCGCGACGGCTTCGTCAAGATCTTCTGCCGCCCCGGCACCGGGATCGTCGTCGGCGGTGTGGTCGTGGCGCCGCGCGCCTCGGAACTCATCCACCCGATCTCGATCGCCGTCGACAACAACCTGACGGTCGAACAGATCGCGAACGCGTTCACCGTGTACCCGTCTCTTTCCGGGTCGATCGCGGAAGTGGCGCGACAGCTGCACACCCGCAAGACGGCGGACGAGGGCTGACGGCCGGTTTCGACTCCCCGCTGGTCACGGGGAGTTGACGGCGCGTCGTCGCCGGGTTGCCGGACATCCGGGATGCATAGGCGCCGGAACAGGGCCCTATACCACTCCCCGTGCCCCTGTGCGAACAACTTCTACTATTCGGCGCAAAGAGCTGAAAGCAGACGGTCGTCCGCGTTACTGTCAGTTTCGTGTTCGCTGCAGAACGTCGTCAATTGATCCTCGAAATGGTGCGAGCGAACGGGGCCGTGTCGCTCCGTGAACTCGCCCGCGTCGTCCAGACCTCCGAAGTGACCGTACGGCGGGACGTGCGCGCACTGGAGGCAGAAGGACTCCTCGACCGCCGGCATGGCGGTGCGGTATTGCCGGGTGGGTTCACGCGAGAATCCGGCTTTCCGCAGAAATCCCATCTCGCGACCGCCGAAAAGACCGCCATCGCGGATCTCGCCGCCAACTTCGTCGAAGAGGGCGAGGCCATCGTGGTCGGGGCGGGCACCACGACACAGGAGCTGGCCCGCCGGCTCGCCCGGGTGCCCGGACTGACCGTCGTCACCAACTCCCTGCTCGTCGCCCAGGCGTTGGCCCATGCCAACCGGGTCGAGGTCGTGATGACCGGCGGCACCCTGCGCGGCTCCAACTACGCCCTCGTGGGGAGCGGCGCCGAGCAGTCCCTCCAGGGACTCAGGGTGTCGCGGGCCTTCATCTCCGGGAGCGGACTGACCGCGGAGCGCGGGCTGTCCACGTCCAACATGCTGTCGGCGTCCGTCGACCGGGCACTGGTGCAGGCGGCCGCCGAGGTCGTCGTCCTCGCCGATCACACCAAGCTCGGCACGGACACGATGTTCCAGACCGTGCCGACGGACGTCATCACCCGGCTGGTGACCGACGAGCCGCCCGCGCACGACGACCGTGCGGCCACCGAGCTCCAGGCTCTGGCGGACCAGGGGGTGCAGATCGCCGTGGCCGGGGCGTCGGGGAGCCCGGGGGGTGATGCGGTCCCGGCGCGCCATCAGCAGCAGCGTCGGGACGTGCCGTTGCCGGCTCCGCGGCGGGGGCAGGTGCCGGGCGCGGCCGCGGGGCTGCGGGCGGCCTCGATGCTGGGTGAGCAGGCCCCTGGCGGGGAGCGGGCCAGGGTCGCCGACATGCGTCGCCGTTGACCTCGGGCGGTCGTCGGCGCCGGGTGACCCGGGGGCTCCGCCCCCAGACCCCCGTTCGGTCCTGAACGGGCCTCGTCCTCAAACTCCCCCAGAGGGGGACCCCCAGACGGGCTGGAATGTCCGGGCGGGTCGGATGGCTCCGGCAGGCCGGGGCCCGGGTGGGGCGGCCGGGTTCGGGAATCCGGGCCCGAGAGCCGGATGGGCCGGCCGGGTGGTGAAACGCGGCGAGGCGCCCGGGGAGCGGGCGCCTCGACACGGGTGACCGGTGGGGTCAGTCCTTGATCTCGCAGATCGCCGCGCCCGAGGTGATCGACGCGCCGACCTCCGCGGCCAGGGCCTTGACGGTGCCGGAGCGGTGCGCGTTGAGCGGCTGCTCCATCTTCATCGCTTCGAGGACGACGATCAGGTCGCCCTCCTTGACCTCCTGGCCCTCCTCGACGGCCACCTTCACGATGGTGCCCTGCATCGGGGAGGCAAGGGTGTCGCCGGAGGCCATGGGGCCGGACTTCTTGGCCGCGCGGCGCTTGGGCTTGGCGCCCGCCGCGAGGCCCGTGCGGGCCAGGCTCATGCCGAGCGAGGACGGGAGGGAGACCTCCAGACGCTTGCCGCCGACCTCGACGACGATCGTCTCGCGGTCCGTCTCGTCCTCGGCGTCGGTGTCGGCCGGGGCCGAGAACGCCGGGATCTCGTTGACGAACTCGGTCTCGATCCAGCGGGTGTGGACCGTGAACGGGTCCTGGCTGCCGGTGAGCTCCGGCGCGAACGCCGGGTCCCTGACCACCGCGCGGTGGAACGGGATGGCCGTGGCCATGCCCTCGACCTGGAACTCCTCCAGGGCCCGGGCGGCCCGCTGGAGCGCCTGCTCACGGGTGGCACCGGTGACGATCAGCTTCGCGAGGAGCGAGTCCCACGCCGGGCCGATCACACTGCCGGACTCGACGCCCGCGTCCAGCCGCACGCCCGGACCGGACGGCGCGGCGAACGTGGTGACCGTGCCGGGGGCCGGCAGGAAGCCCCGGCCCGGGTCCTCGCCGTTGATACGGAACTCGAACGAGTGACCCCGCAGCTCCGGGTCGCCGTAGCCGAGCTCCTCGCCGTCGGCGATCCGGAACATCTCGCGCACCAGGTCGATGCCCGCGACCTCCTCGGTCACCGGGTGCTCGACCTGGAGACGGGTGTTGACCTCCAGGAAGGAGATCGTGCCGTCGACACCGACGAGGAACTCGACGGTGCCCGCGCCGACGTAGCCGGCCTCCTTCAGGATGGCCTTCGAGGAGGAGTACAGCTCGGCGACCTGCGCCTCGGAGAGGAACGGTGCCGGGGCCTCCTCGACCAGCTTCTGGTGGCGGCGCTGGAGCGAGCAGTCACGGGTCGACACGACGACCACGTTGCCGTGGCTGTCGGCCAGGCACTGCGTCTCCACGTGCCGCGGCTTGTCCAGGTACCGCTCGACGAAGCACTCGCCCCGGCCGAAGGCCGCGACCGCCTCGCGGACGGCCGAGTCGTACAGCTCGGGGACTTCTTCCAGCGTCCGGGCGACCTTCAGACCGCGACCGCCGCCGCCGAAGGCGGCCTTGATCGCGATCGGCAGGCCGTGCTCCTCGGCGAACGCGACGACCTCGTCGGCGCCGGAGACCGGGTCGGGTGTACCGGCGACCAGGGGCGCGCCGGCCCGCTGGGCGATGTGCCGGGCGGCGACCTTGTCGCCGAGGTCACGGATGGCCTGCGGGGGCGGGCCGATCCAGATCAGGCCCGCGTCCAGGACCGCCTGCGCGAAGTCGGCGTTCTCCGAGAGGAAGCCGTAGCCGGGATGAACGGCGTCGGCCTCGGACTCCCGTGCCGCGTTCAGCACCTTCTCGATATCGAGATAGCTGGTCGCAGGAGAGTCACCGCCCAGGGCGAACGCCTCATCCGCTGCGCGGACATGCAGAGCGTCCCGGTCCGGGTCGGCGTACACGGCCACGCTCGCGATACCGGCATCCCGGCACGCCCGGGCCACGCGGACTGCGATTTCGCCACGGTTGGCGATGAGCACCTTGCGCACGATTGAGGCTCCCTCCTTGAAACAAGCCGAGTTTAGGGACTGCCGACACGACTCATCGACCCGTCCCCAAAGGTGAGCTTGCCCACACGGAGCGTGATGCCAGGCTCACTCGACCGCGAAATCCCTTGTAGTACCGCCGTACGCAGCACTCCTCCGGCAAACCCTAGCCCTCTGATGTGGCCAAGGTCTCTGTGAGCACGTGCTGCGGCACACTCCGTTTCTTTGTGGAGTCCCTACGAATGGCCCAACGATTCTTTGCCGCGCGCAGAACCCTTGTCCCGCGGTTTACCCGTTAGTAGCGTTCAGGATGTTCCGAACGTACTTCAGGTAACAGCACCCTTGCTCGGGTCGGGGTCGAAAGTGGGTGGGACCGGTGGTGCGCAGACCGGTGGCGTGGATCGTGGCGGTCGTGCTCTTCGCGGAGGCGCTCGGCGTCGCCGCGTTGAACTGGTTCATGGGCGTCGTGGTGGACCGGCAGGACATGTCCCTGGCCGGAATGGACCCGGACGTCATGTCGACGTCCTCGAAGGTCGGCGGGATCCTCTTCGGCCTCTACTTCGGCCTGTGCGCCCTGGTGGCCCTGCTGGTGGCGCTGCGCGACCGCGCGCCCGCCGGGGTCGGCCGGGTGCTGCTGATCAGCGCCGCGGTCGTGCACGGCCTGCTGGGCGCCTTCGCGTGGGGTCTGCTGGGCTGGACGCAGTTCCTGTTCATGGTGGTCGTCCTCGCCCTGATCGTGCTGCTCCTGATGACGTACGACGCCAAGGAGCGGCCCGTGGCCCGGCAGCCGCAGGACAGCAAGGGCGGCGGTGGGGCCCCACCGGTCGCGCCCGCGCCGGTCACGCCTCCGGCGGCGCCCACAACTCCGTGATCCCGACGCCCAGTTGCGCCAGCAGCCGGCGCACGAGGGGCAGGCTGATGCCGATGACGTTGCCGTGGTCGCCGTCGATGCCCTCGATGAACGGGGCCGAGCGGCCGTCGAGCGTGAACGCCCCGGCGACGTAGAGGGGTTCGCCCGAGGCGACGTACGCCGCGATCTCCTCGTCGGTCGGCTCGCCGAAGCGGACGACGGTGGAGGCGGTCGCGGAGGTGTAGCGACCGCTGAGCGTGTCGTAGACGCAGTGGCCGGTCTGGAGCGTCCCGGCCCGGCCGCGCATCGCCTGCCAGCGCGCGGTGGCCTCCGCAGCGTCCGCGGGCTTGCCCAGCGCCTCGCCGTCCAGGTCGAGGACCGAGTCGCAGCCGATCACCAGGGCCCCCTTGACCTCGGGCTTCGCGGCCACGACGGAGGCCTTCGCCTCGGCGAGCGCGAGCGCCAGGTCGGCCGGGGTGGGGGCGGTGACGGCGTCCTCGTCGACCCCGCTCACGATCACCTCGGGGGCGAGACCGGCCTGGCGCAGCAGGTTCAGCCGGGCGGGGGACTGGGAGGCGAGGACGAGTCGGCGCATGTGATCAGCCTAGCGGCGTGGCGCGCTCTATCTGAGCCCCAGCACGATCATCGCTATCACCATGGCCAGTGCGAGGAAGAGGCCGAGTCTCCGCAGGCTCTCCTGCACCTCGCGGAGTTCCTCGGGGGGCTCGTTCTCGGGGTCGGACCACAGCATGCCACCAGCGTGCGGCCTGGCGGGTTGACGGCGCCTGAGTACCCGTACTCAAGTTGTGGGCCCGCGGTCGTTCACCGGATGTTCGGTCGTCGTTCGGCTGCGGGCCGGTGGGGGCTTGTCGCGCCCGCGCGGCGGGGCCGCATGTCGATGCGGCCCCGCCCCCCCTGAAAGCAACAGACAGCCGGGGCGCGCTCAGCTCGGCCAGTAGGTGCGGGTCCAGGTCGCCTGGCCCGGCTGGGGCAGCCGGTGGGCCGCGATGCGGGCCGGGTCGGACCATGCGTCCCGCGGGGTGTCCGCGCCGGACGGTGCGGCCGCTGCCGCCGCGGCGCGGGCCCGGACCACCGCCAGGGCGGCGGCGAGCTCCTCGGGGGTCGGGTTGCCCCGTACGACCTTGATCGTCACAGCGGCTCCTTAGAGGGGGATGTTGCCGTGCTTCTTCGGCGGGAGGGATTCCCGCTTGGTGCGCAGTTGACGCAGGCCCCGCACGATGTGCCGACGGGTCTCGGACGGCATGATCACCGAGTCGACGTAACCCCGCTCGGCCGCGACGTACGGGTTGAGGAGGGCGTCCTCGTACTCCCGGATCAGCCGGGCCCGCACCGCCTCCAGATCCTCGCCGCTCGCCGCCGCCTCCGCGATCGTGCGGCGGTGCAGGATGTTGACCGCGCCCTGGGCGCCCATCACGGCGATCTGAGCGGTCGGCCAGGCCAGGTTGAGGTCCGCGCCCAGGTGCTTGGAGCCCATGACGTCGTAGGCGCCGCCGAAGGCCTTGCGGGTGATCACCGTGATGAGCGGGACGGTGGCCTCGGCGTAGGCGTAGATCAGCTTGGCGCCGCGGCGGATGATGCCGTCGTGCTCCTGGTCGACGCCGGGCAGGAAGCCGGGCACGTCCACGAAGGTGATGACCGGGATGTTGAAGGCGTCGCAGGTGCGGACGAAGCGGGCCGCCTTCTCCGAGGCCGTGATGTCCAGGCAGCCCGCGAACTGCATCGGCTGGTTGGCGACGATGCCGACCGGGTGGCCCTCGACCCGGCCGTAGCCGGTGAGGATGTTCGGCGCGAACAGCGCCTGCGTCTCGAAGAACTCGGCGTCGTCCAGCACGTGTTCGATCACCGTGTGCATGTCGTACGGCTGGTTGGCGCTGTCCGGGACGATGGAGTCCAGCTCCAGGTCCTCGTCGGTGACGGACAGGTCCGCCTCCTCCGGGAACACCGGGGCCTCGGAGAGGTTGTTGGACGGCAGGTACGACAGCAGCTGCTTGACGTACTCGATGGCGTCCTTCTCGTCGCCGGCCATGTGGTGCGCCACGCCCGACACCGCGTTGTGGGTGCGCGCGCCGCCCAGCTCCTCGAAGCCGACGTCCTCGCCGGTGACCGTCTTGATGACGTCAGGACCGGTGATGAACATGTGCGAGGTCTGGTCCACCATCACCGTGAAGTCGGTGATCGCGGGCGAGTACACCGCGCCGCCCGCGCACGGGCCGACGACCAGGCTGATCTGCGGGATCACACCGGACGCGTGCGTGTTGCGGCGGAAGATCTCGCCGTACGCGCCCAGGGACGCGACACCCTCCTGGATACGGGCGCCGCCGGAGTCGTTGATGCCGATGACCGGGCAGCCGGTCTTCAGCGCGAAGTCCATGACCTTGACGATCTTCTGGCCGTAGACCTCGCCGAGGGCGCCGCCGAAGACCGTGAAGTCCTGGGAGAAGACGGCGACCGGGCGGCCGTCGACCGTGCCGTACCCGGTGACGACGCCGTCTCCGTACGGGCGGTTGTTCTCCAGGCCGAAGTTGGTGGAGCGGTGTCGGGCGAACTCGTCCAACTCGACGAAGGAACCCTCGTCGAGGAGCAACTCGATTCGCTCACGGGCCGTCAACTTGCCCTTCGCGTGCTGCTTCTCGACGGCACGCTCCGAACCGGCGTGCGTCGCTTCCTGGATGCGGCGCTGGAGATCCGCGAGCTTGCCCGCGGTGGTGTGGACGTCGATCCCTGGGATCTCGTGGCGCTCTTCCGGCTCGGACATCGGGATGTGGCTCCCTGCCTGCTCAAAAGGGGGGACGGTTACTCATCCGTAGAGTAGTGCTGGCCCTGGGGATCGGCAGTGCGGCATTCAACACACCTAGGGTGGCTTGCATGACACCGCGAGATGCAGCAGACGAGGGCGGCAGCCGGTGGTCCGATCTGGACCGGCCGCCCCTCAACGCCCCGGCACTGCGCCGGGCGCTGGTACGGGAGGGCGGGCTGTGGTCGCAGGTGGACGTGGTGCAGAGCACCGGTTCCACCAACTCCGACCTGGTCGACGCGGCGAGTGCCGGCCGGGCGCGTGAGGGCGCGGTCCTCGTCGCCGAGGAGCAGACCTCGGGACGCGGGCGGCTGGACCGCCGGTGGACCGCGCCCCCGCGTTCCGGGCTGTTCTTCTCGGTACTGCTCACCCCGAGCGAGGTGCCGGTGGCCCGCTGGGGCTGGCTGCCCCTGCTCACCGGGGTCGCCGTGGCGACGGGACTCTCCCGGGCGGCGGGCGTCGACACGGCACTCAAGTGGCCCAACGACCTGCTGGTGACCGTCGGGGGAGAGGAACGCAAGGCGGGCGGCATCCTCGCGGAGCGCGCGGGTCAGGAGGCGGTGGTCGTCGGAGTCGGCCTCAACGTCACCCTGCGCGCGGACGAGCTCCCGGTGCCGCTGGCGGGGTCGCTGGCCCTGGCCGGCGCGCAGAACACGGACCGGGACCCGCTGCTGCGGGGCGTTCTGCGCTCCCTGGAGGAGTGGTACGGGCGCTGGCGGGCGGCCGGCGGCGACCCGGCGGCGAGCGGTCTCCAGGAGACGTACGCGGCCGGGTGCGCGACGCTGGGACGAACGGTACGGGCCGAACTGCCGGGAGACCGGTCGATCGTCGGCGAGGCGGTCGCGGTCGACGGGGACGGACGGCTTGTGATCGCCACGAAGGAAGGGGTACAGGAGCCGGTGGGCGCGGGAGACATCGTGCATCTGAGGCCGGCGTGACCGAACGCCGGGTGACGTGACCCCGCCGAACCGGACGGAGTGAGCTGGCGCACACCTGCCGTAGAGTTGAGGCCGGTCGATACCTGGCCGCGGAAGATCGGAAGGGCAGCAGGCGTGACCGTCGACGACACGGGCTCCGGCGCGGGCGCGGACGGCCGGGGAAACCTGCCGGCCGAGCCGGGTGAGCCGGGCGACCCCGGAGAGGACCCGCATCCTCTCGCCCTGCGCCTCGAACAGCTCATCCTCGGTGCCGAGCGGCGTTACACCCCGTTCCAGGCCGCCCGCAGCGCCGGTGTCTCCATGGAGCTGGCGTCGCGTTTCTGGCGGGCCATGGGATTCGCCGACATCGGGCAGGCCAAGGCGCTCACCGAGGCGGACGTCCTCGCCCTGCGGCGCCTGGCCGGTCTCGTGGAGGCGGGGCTGCTGAGCGAGGCGATGGCCGTGCAGGTGGCGCGGTCCACCGGGCAGACCACCGCCCGTCTGGCGGAATGGCAGATCGACTCCTTCCTGGAGGGGCTGACCGAGCCGCCCGAGCCGGGGATGACCCGTACCGAGGTCACGTATCCCATCGTCGAGCTGCTGCTGCCCGAGCTGGAGGAGTTCCTCGTCTACGTCTGGCGCCGGCAGCTCGCCGCCTCGGCGGGCCGGGTCGTCCAGGCCGCCGACGACGAGGAGATGGTCGACCGGCGGCTGGCCGTCGCCTTCGCGGACCTCGTCGGCTTCACCCGGCTGACCCGGCGGATGGAGGAGGAGGAACTCGGCGAACTCGTCGAGGCCTTCGAGACGACCGCCGCCGACCTGGTCGCCGCCCGCGGCGGACGGCTGATCAAGACGCTCGGCGACGAGGTGCTGTACGCGGCCGACGACGCGGGCATCGCGGCCGACATCGCGCTGCTGCTCGTCGAGACGATGAGCAACGACGAGACGATGCCCGAACTGCGGGTCGGCATGGCGTTCGGCACGGTCACCACCCGGATGGGCGATGTCTTCGGCACGACGGTCAACCTGGCCTCCCGGCTGACGTCGATAGCTCCCCGGGACGCCGTCCTCGTCGACAGCGCCTTCGCCGAGGAGCTGATCCGCACCGGCGACGCCCCGGCCTCGGAGGCGGAGGCCGCCGAGGAGGCGGCCGCCGCCGAGAAGGAGGGCGAGGAGCCGCCGAAGTACCGCTTCGCGCTCCAGCCGATGTGGCAGCGGCCGGTGCGCGGTCTCGGCGTGGTCGAGCCCTGGCTGCTGACCCGACGCAACGACACCGACGGCTAGAGCCTCGGTACGGCGGCACCCAGCGGGTCCACGCAGAGGCCGATGACGGGTACGCAGACGCCCGGCTGACGTGGCTCGTCGGGCTGCTCCGGCCGGGGCGCGGGTGCGGCCGTGGTGGGGGCGGGTGCCGGTGTTCGCGGAGGCGAGGTGGGCCGCGGGGCGGCGGTCGTGTCGGGCTCCGGGGAGCGAGGCGCCGGCGCGGGCGCGGCCGGGGTGTAGGTGGTGCCCGGGGTGAGGGCGACGGACGTAGGCGCGCCGGGGACGCCCGGGACCAGGCCTGCCTCGGGTGCCGGGGCGGTGCCCGCTCCGCCCATCGCGCTGGGTGCGGTCGGCGTCGGCACGACCGGGGTGGACGGGCCGGCCGAGCGCTCGGCGTCGGGCTCCGTGTCGGCGGCGGTGTCGGCGGCGGTGTCGGTGCCCGCGACGGGTTCGGGCCGGGGTTCGGCCCCCGCGGTGCCGAGACCGCCGGCGCCGCCCGGGTCGGGGGTCAGCCGGACGAGGCTCAGCACCCCGGCGGCCAGCGCGAGGCCGCCGGCGGCGAACAGCACCTTGCGGGGGCGGGGACGGCGGTGCCGGCCCCGGGGGCGCGGGGCCCACAGCCCGCCGGTCTCCCCGGAGGCCGCCCCGTCCTGCGCAGCCGTCTCGTACGGCCCGGTCCACATGCTCACCGGCGTGCTCGTCATCGCGTTCTCTCCCCGGTGCGGTCGCGCCCCCGATGCGCCGGGGCGGACGCACGTTATGCGCTCCCGTGGGCGTTGCGGGGGGAGTTGGGCGGCATGTCACCCGAACGGGTAGCCGGGGCCCGGATACGGGAGGTTCAGGGGGCCGGTCCGCTCTTTCGTCTCCCGGTCCCGGCTGCGATGATCGGACGAGCGTTGTTAACCCGCGTTAACCGGAGGGTGTCGTGAGCGGTGTCGGGAGCGGTGACATGAGCGAGGAGCGGTTCGGGGAGTTCGTCCTGGTGCGGCGGCACGGGGACGGCGGGCACGTCGCCGAGCTGGTGCTCGACCGGCCGAAGGCCATGAACGCCGTCTCCACCGACATGGCCCGGTCGATCGCCGGGGCGTGCGCGGCGCTGGGCGGGGACCGGGACGTGCGGGTGGTGGTGCTGACCTCGACGCACGAGCGGGCGTTCTGCGTCGGCGCCGACCTGAAGGAGCGCAACTCCTTCAGCGACGCCGAACTGCTGCGGCAGCGGCCGCTCACCCGTGCCGCGTACACCGGGGTGCTGGAACTGCCGGTGCCCTCGGTCGCGGCGGTGCACGGCTTCGCGCTGGGCGGCGGCTTCGAACTGGCGCTGGCGTGCGACGTGATCGTGGCCGACGGGACGGCCGTGGTCGGGCTGCCGGAGGTGTCGGTGGGTGTGATCCCCGGCGGCGGCGGGACCCAGCTGCTGCCGCGCCGGGTGGGGGCGGCCCGGGCGGCCGAGCTGGTGTTCACGGCGCGCCGGGTGGCGGCGGCCGAGGCCCGGGACCTGGGTCTGGTGGACGTCCTGGTGGAGGACGGGCGGGACCGGGAGGAGGCGCTGGCGCTGGCCGCGCGGATCGGCGGCAACTCGCCGGTGGGCCTGCGGGCGGCGAAGCGGGCGCTGCGGCTGGGGCAGGGGCTGGAGCTGCGGGCCGGGCTGGAGATCGAGGACGCGGCGTGGCGGTCGGTGGCCTTCTCCGGGGACCGGGCGGAGGGGGTGGCGGCCTTCAACGAGAAGCGGAAGCCGCAGTGGCCGGGCGAGTGAGCGGACGGTGGGCGACACGCGGCCGGAGGTGCGCTCATCACTTTCAGTGACCCTTCGGTGTCCCCTTTCGGGCTGAATGTCCCTAGCCTGGAGAGATGGGTGAGGACCGACGCCTGGTGGCCGTGGTGGCGCTCGCGCAGGGTATGGCGGCCGCGCACACCCCCCGTGAGTCGTGGCGCGCGGCCGCGCTCGGGGCCTGCCGGGCGCTCTCCGGAGGCTTCGCCGCGCTCTCGGTGTGGGAGCGGGACCTCGGGCGGCTGCGCGTCCTGGTGAACGTGGGGGACCGGGCCGCCGACGAGGACGAGTTCCCGGACGGGGAGGCCTATCCGGTGCACCAGTTCCCCGAGATCACCGAGTTCCTGCACGAGCGCTGGGTGGCCGGCGGGGAGCCCAACGCCTGGGTGGAGACGGCCCAGGGCCCCGCCGCCGGGCGCCCCGGCTACTGCCATCAGCGGGTCGCCGCCCTGCGCCGCAGGGGCCGTGGCTCCTGTGTGGTCGCGCCGATCGTGCTGCACGGCCGTGCCTGGGGGGAGCTGTATGTCGCCCGTTCCGTGGGCACCCCTGTCTTCGACCGGGCCGACGCCGACTTCGCCACCGTCCTCGCCGCCGTCGTCGCCGCCGGGCTCGCCCAGACCGAGCGGCTGGAGGAGGCCCGCCGGCTCGCCTTCACCGACGCCCTCACCGGTCTGGCCAACCGCCGTGCCGTCGACGTACGGCTGGAGGAGGCGGTCGAGCGGCATCGCGCGGAGGGGGTCGTCGTCAGCCTCGTGGTGTGTGACCTCAACGGGCTGAAGCGGGTCAACGACACCCTCGGGCATGCCGTCGGGGACCGGCTGCTGGAGCGGTTCGGGTCGGTGCTGTCGCTGTGCGGGGCCATGCTGCCCGGCGCGCTGGCCGCCCGGCTCGGCGGCGACGAGTTCTGTCTGCTGGCCGTCGGGCCGCTCGCCGACGAGGTCGTGAAGGTCGCCGACGACCTCTGCCGACGGGCCGGTGAGCTGGAGCTCGGTGAGGGAGTGGCCTGCGGGGTCGCCTCCACCGAGGACCCCATCGGGCCGGTGTCCTCCGCGCGCCGGCTGTTCCGGCTGGCCGACGCCGCCCAGTACCGGGCCAAGGCCGTACGGGCCGCCCGGCCGGTGGTCGCCGGGCGGGAGGGTCCCGACGACCCCGTCGTACGCCTCGCCGACGAGCCCTCCCACGAGCGGACCGCCGAGCGGCGGCGGTTCAGGGGGCGGCGTTGAGGATGTGACCTATTCGGTAAGGGGTGAACCCGGTACCCACTGGTGACATCCCGGTCTTCACTGCGTACGCTCCTGAATATGGATATGCACACTGTGGTGGTGGGGACGTCCGGCGTGACCGCGTCCGACGTGCTCGCGGTGGCGCGCGGCGGCGCCCGGATCGAGCTCTCCGGCGAGGCGGTGGCGGCCCTCGCCGCGGCCCGCGAGATCGTGGACGCGCTGGCGGCCAAGCCCGAGCCGGTCTACGGCGTCTCCACCGGGTTCGGCGCCCTCGCCACCCGGCACATCAGCCCGGAGCTGCGCGCCCAGCTCCAGCGCAACATCGTCCGCTCGCACGCCGCGGGCATGGGCCCGCGGGTCGAGCGCGAGGTCGTCCGGGCGCTGATGTTCCTGCGGCTCAAGACCGTCTGCTCCGGGCACACCGGCGTGCGGCCCGAGGTCGCGCAGACCATGGCCGACATCCTCAACGCCGGCATCACCCCGGTCGTGCACGAGTTCGGCTCCCTCGGCTGCTCCGGCGACCTGGCCCCGCTCTCGCACTGCGCCCTCACCCTCATGGGGGAGGGCGACGCGGAGGGCCCGGACGGCGTCGTACGGCCCGCCGGCGAGCTGCTCGCCGAGCACGGCATCGCCCCCGTCGAGCTGCGCGAGAAGGAGGGGCTGGCGCTCCTCAACGGCACCGACGGCATGCTCGGCATGCTGGTCATGGCCCTCGCCGACCTCGACATGCTCTACAAGTCCGCCGACGTCACCGCCGCGCTCAGCCTGGAGGCGCTGCTCGGCACCGACAAGGTGCTCGCCCCCGAGCTGCACGCCATCCGCCCGCACCCGGGGCAGGGCGCCTCGGCCGCCAACATGCTGGCCGTGCTGGCGGGTTCGGAACTCACCGGCCACCACCAGGACGACGCGCCCCGGGTCCAGGACGCCTACTCGGTGCGCTGTGCCCCGCAGGTCGCCGGCGCCGGCCGCGACACCATGGCGCACGCCCGGCTCGTCGCCGAGCGGGAGCTGGCCTCGGCCGTCGACAACCCCGTCGTGCTGCCCGACGGACGGGTCGAGTCCAACGGCAACTTCCACGGCGCGCCGGTCGCCTATGTCCTGGACTTCCTCGCCATCGCCGTCGCCGACCTCGCCTCCATCGCCGAGCGGCGCACCGACCGGCTGCTGGACAAGAACCGCAGCCACGGCCTGCCGCCGTTCCTCGCGGACGACGCCGGCGTCGACTCCGGGCTGATGATCGCCCAGTACACGCAGGCCGCGCTGGTCAGCGAGTTGAAGCGGCTGGCCGTACCGGCGTCCGCCGACTCCATCCCGTCCTCCGCGATGCAGGAGGACCATGTGTCGATGGGCTGGTCCGCGGCCCGCAAGCTGCGCACCGCCGTCGACAACCTCACGCGCGTGATCGCCGTCGAGCTGTACGCCGCCGGCCGCGGTGTGGAGCTGCGCGAGGGGCTCACCCCGGCGCCGGCGACGCGTGCGGTCATCGAGGCGGCGCGCAAGGCGGGCGTGCGGGGCCCCGGCCCGGACCGGTTCCTCGCGCCCGACCTCGCGGCGGCGGACGCCTTCGTGCGCGACGGCGGGATCGTCGCCGCGGTGGAGACGGTCACCGGACCGCTCCGCTAGCGCGATCCGTCAGCGCGAAAGGGCCCCGCCGCACGGATGCGGCGGGGCCCTTTCGACGCGTGTGCGTCGGCCGGTTACTTCAGCTTGGCGACCTGCGCGTCGACCACGGCCGCCGGGACGGCGCCCATGTCGCCGCCCTTCGACATCGCGGCGAAGTTCACCGTGTAGAACGAGGCGACGGTGTTGCCCTTGCGCACCACCTGGGTGTGGAAGGTGGCCGTGCCCGCGCCGTCCATGTCCACGTCCGCGGCGAAGGTCACCGCCTCGTCACCCTTCGCGGCGCCCTTCTCCGCGACCACCTTGGTGACCTTGGTGGTCTCCCCCTCGGCCGTCAGACCGTAGCCGCCGGCACAGGCCGTCACGCCGTCGGAGACGGCCTTCATGGCCTTCTCGGCGCCGTCGCCCTCGTACGAGGAGAGACCCACGAACGTCATGTCGACGTCGAAGGCGTCCGCGAAGTCCTCCGGCTGCACGGTGGCACCCGACGCCTTGTCCTCCGAGACCGTGTTGCTGGCGTTCGCGTCCGTGTCGCCCGGGGCGAGAGCGGCCGTGGCCCAGGCGAGCGGGTCACAGGCCGGCTTGTCGGTCTTCACCGCGGTCTTGGAGGCCGGCAGGGTGTCGTCGCCCGACTCGGACTTGTAGCCCTTGAGTTCGCCCTGCGCGAGCAGCAGCTTCTCCAGCTCGGCGGAGGTGAGCGCCTTCGCGGCCGGAGCCGACGAGGAGGAACCGGCGGACGTGGAGGCGGAGGCCTTGGAGTCCGCGGAGTCCTTCGACCCGTCGTCCGAACATGCGGTGAGGAGGGAGAGCGACAGTGCGCCTATTGCGGCGGTGGCGCACAGCCGTGCCCCCGGTGATCTCTTCATGAGCGAACTATGAAGAGCCTGTCAAAGAACAGTCAAGTTGATTCAAAAACCCAGACGTTCCCGGCGAACGGAATACACCACGAAGCCCGCGCCGAGCGCGAGGAGCGTGGTTCCGCCGACGACGTAGGGAGTCGTGTCGAAGCTGCCGGTGTCGGCGAGCCGGGTGCCGTCGTCGACCGTGGTGTCGGTCGCCGTGTCGGCCGCTGTATCGGCTGCCGTCCTGGCCGTGGTCCCGGTCGTGCCGGCGGCGGTGCTGGTGTCGGCGGCGGTTTCGGTCGTGGTTGTCGACGCGGCCCGTGCCTGGGTCGTGATCTGCGTCGTCGTGCCCGTTCTGGCCGAGGTGTCCTGGGACGCGTTCGCGGACGGGACGAACCACAGGGCACCCAGCAGGGTCCCCGCGGCGGTGGCGGTCAGCAACGAACGTCGAGCGGATGACACGGAATATCGATCCCCTTGTGGCGCTGGCGAATTGGCCGTGTGGTCCGATGCTAATGAAAGTCGCGGGTCGCGGGAAAGTTGCGGGAGCTGTGAGCCGTACGCTCCGGCCATGAGTACTGAAGAGACATCACGTTTTGTGCGGATCCGAGTGGATATTCTCCTTGAGGTGCACGACGAGGACGCCGTGACGACGGCGGCGCTGCGGCGGATCGCCGACGACGCGGAGCTCCCGGACGCCGAGCGGGCGCATGCCGAGGGCGCTGTGACGGAGGACACCGCGGAGGCTCTCGCCTATCTCGTCGACCCGTTCGACCTGGTCGGTGAGGTGCCCGGGGTGGAGCTCCAGCAGGCCTCCTGGTCCAGCGAACGGATCGACTACGACCCGGATTCGCCGGAGTGGGACCTCGACGAGGATGATGTCGACGAGGATGACGAGGCGGACGGCGAAGAGACGCGCATCGGCTGAGCGTTCCGGGAAACTCGTCACCCCGGACGGCAACCGCCGACCGGGGTTTCGTCGTCTCACCAGGCGCACGAACCGACACCCGCATCATCCGCGCCACGAACGTGGCGTGCCCCACACCTTCGGGAATGTGGAACGGGGGGAACCGGTCGTAGCGTTGATGTTCTTGACGGGGACTCTCTGGGTTCTGGCAATCGGCAACGATGGAGAAGCGTGTGATGACGGACAGTAGGCGGCGCCGAGGTCTGATGACCGCGTCCGCACTGCTCGGCGGTGTTCTGGTGCTCTCTGCGTGTTCCGGCGGCGACAATGACGCCTCCGACGGCGGAGGCGGCTCCTCGCAGGCCAAGGCCGACGAGGCGGCGGCCAAGAAGTCCTCCGAGGCCCAGATCAAGATCACGCCCGCGGACGGCTCGGACAACGCCTCCATCAACAACTCCGCGGCCGTCACGGTGAGCAAGGGCACGCTCACCACGGTGACGATGACCACCTCCGAGGGCACGGCCGTCGAGGGCGCACTCTCCGCCGACAAGACCAGCTGGAAGCCGAACGCGCAGCTCGAGCGCTCCACCACCTACAAGGTGGCGGCCGAGGCCAAGGACTCGGGCGGCCTCGTGGCGCACGAGAACGCCTCCTTCACCACGGTCTCCCCGGACAACAGCTTCATAGGCAACTTCACGCCGGACGACGGCTCTACCGTCGGCGTGGGCATGCCCGTGTCGATCAACTTCAACAAGGAGATCACCAACAAGGCGGCCGTCCAGAAGGGCGTCACGGTCACCTCCAGCAGCGGCCAGGAGGTCGTCTGCCACTGGTTCTCCACCCAGCGCATGGACTGCCGTCCCGAGGACTACTGGAAGGAGAACTCCACCGTCACGCTGAAGCTCGCGCTCGACGGGGTGGAGGGCGCCGACGGTGTCATCGGGGTCCAGCAGAAGACGGTCACCTTCAAGGTCGGCCGCAACCAGGTCTCGTACGTCGACGCGAAGACCAAGCAGATGAAGATCACGCACAACGGCGCGGTCATCAAGACCATCCCGATCTCGGCCGGCTCGCCCGACAACAAGACGTACGAGGGCCAGATGGTGATGTCGGAGATGTTCAAGGAGACGCGCATGAACGGCGCGACCGTGGGCTTCACCGATGACGACGGCAAGGGCGAGTACGACATCAAGGACGTGCCGCACGCCATCCGCCTCACCAACTCCGGCACCTTCGTGCACGGCAACTACTGGGGCGCCAAGTCCGTCTTCGGCTCGGTGAACACCAGCCACGGCTGTGTGGGTCTGTCCGACACCAAGGGCGCCAACGACACGGGCACGGCGGGCTACTGGTTCTTCACCCACTCCATCGTGGGCGACGTCGTGGTGGTCAAGAACACCGGCGACAAGACCGTGTCCCCGGACAACGGCCTCAACGGCTGGAACATGGACTGGGCGCAGTGGAAGGCGGGTTCGGCCGTCTGAGGTAGTTCCTGACGGTCGGTTCGACAGTCCACCCACAGCTTTCCGGTGCCGCCCCCAGGGGCGGCACCGGTGTTTCCGGGGTTGATCACAGCCTTCTCATCGTTCTCTTATTTCGGCCTTATCCCTTCATCACGCGCGGTACCTACCGTGCGGCCATGTTCTTCACCTACCTGAGGCGCGAACTGCGCCGCCGTAGAAAAGCGGCCCTCGTCGTCGCCTCCGGGCTCGCGCTGGGTATCGCGCTGGTCATCGTGGTCACCTCCGTGTCCTCCGGCATGGGGAAGGCCCAGGACAAGGTCCTCCAGTCCCTGTACGGACTGGGTACGGACATGACGGTCACCAAGGCCGCCTCGCCCACCGCGAGCGCCTCGGACCGGCCGCGCTTCCAGTTCGACGCGCAGGACAACGACTCCGACGCGGAGCAGAGCACCGACCGCGTCATGGTGCAGGGCTTCCAGACCCTGTCGACCGCGACCGTCACCAAGGTCGGCAAGCAGGGCGGTGTCTCCGACGCGGTCGGCGGACTGAGCCTCCAGGTCCTCAAGGTCGACGGCCAGTTCACCCGCGGCCAGTTCCAGCAGAACGACAACGCGGGCGGAGCCGGCGGCCAGCAGGGCGGCGGCGCCGGTGGCAACGGCGGCGGCAACGGCCAGCCGCAGGGTGAAGTCCAGGGCGGCGGCGCCAACTTCGACGTCAACAGCTACTCCGTCTACGGCACCGACGTCACCGAGCCCGCGCTCGGCCCGCTGACCTCCTCGACGATCACCAGCGGCCGCACCTTCAAGACCACGGAGAACAACGGCAAGGTCGCCGTCCTCGACTCGGCGTACGCCAAGGAGAAGTCGCTCAAGGTCGGTTCCACGCTGACCATCAGCAAGGTCAAGTTCTCGGTGATCGGTATCGCCACGGCCGACAGCGGTGACGCGGCCGCCAACGTCTACCTTCCGCTGACCCAGGCTCAGACCCTCAGCGACTCCAAGGACAAGGTCACGACGATCTACGTCAAGGCGACCGACTCCCAGAAGATCGACAGCGTCAAGTCGACGATCCAGAAGAACGTCTCGGGCACCACGGTGACGACCTCCGCCGACCTCGCGGACACCGTCTCCGGCTCGCTCTCCACGGCCTCCTCGCTCGCCACCAACGTCGGCAAGTGGCTGTCCATCGCGGTTCTGATCGCCGCCTTCCTGGTCGCCGGTCTGCTCACCTCCTCGGCGGTCTCCCGCCGCGTCCGTGAGTTCGGCACGCTGAAGGCGCTGGGCTGGAAGTCCGGCCGGGTCACCCGGCAGGTCGTCGGCGAGGCCATGGTCAACGGCCTGCTGGGCGGCGCCCTGGGCATCGCCCTGGGCCTGGGCGGCGCGTACGTCGTGACCGCGATCAGCCCCACCCTCCAGGCCCAGTTGGGCGGCGGCGGTGGCGGCGGGGGCCAGGGCGGTCCCGGCGGCGGTGGCGGCGGCTTCGGCGGTGGCGGTCGCCAGGCGGCGGCCAAGACCCTCGACGTGGCGCTGACGGCGCCGGTGAGCGTCACGACGGTGGCCGTCGCGGTGGGTCTCGCCGTGGCCGGCGGTCTGATCGCCGGCGCGTTCGGCGGCTGGCGCGCCTCCCGGCTGCGCCCGGCCGACGCACTGCGCCGCGTCGAGTAGCCGAACCGCCCCACCCCTCATACGCACACCAGGAGTTGTTGTCCCCATGTACGAACTCAGAGGCGTCACCAAGCGCTACACCCGGGGCAAGGAGACGGTCCACGCCCTCGCCGGCGTCGACCTGACCATCCCGGACGGCGACCGGCTCGTCATCCAGGGCCCCACCGGCGGCGGCAAGTCCACGCTGCTCCAGATGATCGGCGCGCTCGACCGGCCGTCCGAGGGCGCGATCGTCCTCGACGGCGTCGACCTGGCCAAGCTCTCCGAAGCCAGGCTCACCAAGGTGCGCAGCGAGAACATCGGCTTCGTCTTCCAGTCCTTCAACCTCATCCCGACGCTCAACGCGCAGGAGAACGTCGAGACGGCGCTCGTCCCGCTCGGCGTGAAGGTCAGGGAGCGGCGCGAACGGGCCGCCGAGGCGCTGAAGTCCGTCGGCCTGGGAGAGCGCCTCGGACACCTGCCGTCCGAGATGTCCGGCGGCCAGCAGCAGCGCGTCGCGATCGCCCGCGCGCTGGTCAAGCAGCCGAAGGTGCTGCTCGCCGACGAGCCCACCGGCAACCTCGACGAGAGCATGCGCGACGAGATCATGGACGTGCTGCACACCATGTGGGAGGAACACGGGCTGACCTTCATCATGGTCACCCACGACTCCTCGATCGCGAAGAAGGCCCCGCGCGTGGCGACGATCCGCAAGGGCAAGATCACGGTGAAGGAGAACGCGCCGTCGGCCTGACGGGCGCGGGACACCGGTTCGCTGAGCGCTGAGCGAACGCCCGCCGGAAGACGAGCCTCCGGCGGGCCGTTCGTGCTTGCGTGGCCCCATGACGGCACCCGAGACAAGCACGCCCCGCACCACGGTCGAGTACATCCGGTACCGGATCCCCGAGGAGCGGTCCGCGGAGTTCCTGGCCGCGTACACCCGAGCCGCACGTGAGCTCGCGGCCTCCCCGCACTGCGTCGACTACGAACTCGCCCGCTGCGAGGAGGACTTCGGCCACTACGTCCTGCGGATCACCTGGACGTCGACCGAGGACCACCTCGAGGGCTTCCGCACCTCGGACCTGTTCCCCGCCTTCCTCGCGGAGATCCGCCCGTACATCGGGCACATCGACGAGATGCGGCACTACAAGGCCACCTCGGTGCGCGGGACGGGCTCCGCCGTGCCCACGCTGTACGACTGGGCGGGCGGCGCGGAGGCCTTCGCCCGGCTCACCGAGGCCTTCTACGCCAAGGTGCTCCAGGACGACCTGCTCGCGCCCGTCTTCGCGGGCCTCGCCCCCGAGCACGCCGAGCACGTCGCCCTCTGGCTCGCGGAGGTCTTCGGCGGCCCGCAGAGCTACTCGGCGACCCAGGGCGGCCACAGCCACATGGTGGCCAAGCACTTCGGGCGGGACATCACCGAGCCCCAGCGCCGCCGCTGGGTGAACCTCATCCAGGACGCGGCCGACGAGGCAGGTCTGCCGACCGACGCCGAGTTCCGTTCGGCGTTCCTCGCCTACGTGGAGTGGGGCACCCGGCTCGCCGTCCACTTCTCCGGCCCGGACGCCAAACCACCGGCCGAGCAGCCGGTACCACAGTGGGGATGGGGCGCGGCTCCGCCGTACCAGGGCTGAGAACCGGGGGCACCTTGCTGAGTACGGGGTACCTCAGCCCGTCCGGCTGTTGGGCGGGGGCATCTCGTCGAGCATGGGGCATCTCAGCCCGTCCGGCGGTTGAGGAGGAGGCCCCTTCAGGGCCGAAGCGGGGGTCTGGGGGCGGCAGCCCCCAGGGGGCGGCCCAAGGGAGGGGCCCCACCGGCGAGGGCGGGGTCTCAGGCGGACGGCGCCTGAGACCCCGCCCTCGCCGCGTCCACGCCCCAGCTCGCCAGCAGCCGCAGCGCCTCCGCCGAGGCCGATCCCGGATCCGCGTGATACGTCACCATCGTCTGCTCGCCGTCGCCCGCCAGCCTGAACCCTTCGAAGTTCAGGGAGAGTTCGCCGACCAGCGGATGCCTCAGCAGCTTCACGCCGTGGCTCTTCTCCTTGACGTCGTGGGTGGCCCACAGCCGCCGGAAGTCCTCGCTCTTCACCGACAGCTGGCCCACCAGCGCGGAGAGCCGCGGGTCGTCCGGATAGCAGCCCGCGTCCATGCGCAGGGCGCAGACGATGTCGATCGCCTTCTGCTCCCAGTCCACGAAGAGGTCCCGGTAGTCGGGGCGCAGGAAGACCAGCCGGGCCCAGTTGCGCTCCGCCGCCGGCAGCTCCGCCCAGTCGCCGAAGACGGCCGCCGCCATCCGGTTCCAGCCCAGGATCTCGGTGCGCCGACCGATGAGGTACGCCGGCACCGAGTCCATCGTGTCCAGCAGCTGCCGCAGCGGGCCCCGCACCTGCTGCGACGGCGCGGCCTGCTTCTTCTTGTGCTTCGGCTTCGCCAGGTGGGTGAGATGCGCGTGCTCGGCGTCGGAGAGCCGCAGCGCCCTGGCGATGGAGTCCAGCACCTCCGCCGACACGTTCCGCCCGTTGCCCTGCTCCAGGCGCGTGTAGTACGCCACCGAGACCCCGGCCAGCTGCGCCAGCTCCTCGCGCCGCAGCCCCGGCACCCTGCGGTGCCGCCCGAAGTCCGGCAGGCCCACGTCCTCCGGCTTCAGCCTGGCGCGCCGGGTGCGCAGGAACTCGCTGAGCTCGGCACGCCGGTCCAGGGGGGCGCCGGGAGGTTCGGGGTGTTCGTCCATGCCGTCCAGTATTCCCGGTCGTACGCACACGAGCCTGACCCCGCCAGTGGTAGGCACAGCAGACGTACGCAGAGGCGTGACCTGGGTGAATGTTGCGCGATGGGGCAGGCTGAACGTCGTACCCGGCCGGAAGGCAGGCCGGAACACGAACCCCCCCGCTAGGAGATCCCGGGCATGACCACCGTTGCCGCGTACGCCGCACCCTCCGCCAAGGCTCCGCTGGAGCGCACGACGATCGAACGCCGCGCGGTGCGCGAGTTCGACGTCCTGATCGACATCGAGTTCGCCGGAATCTGTCACTCGGACATCCATCAGGCCCGGGAGGGCTGGGGCGAGGCGATCTTCCCGATGGTGCCCGGTCACGAGATCGCGGGCGTCGTCTCCGAGGTGGGCCCCGGTGTCACCCGGTTCGCCGTCGGCGACCGCGTGGGTGTCGGCTGCCTCGTCGACTCCTGCCGTGAGTGCGACAACTGCAAGGCCGGCCTGGAGCAGTACTGCACCGGCGGCAGCGTCGGTACGTACAACGCCGTCGGCAAGGACGGCGAGCCCACCTACGGCGGCTACGCGCAGAAGATCGTCGTGGACGAGAACTACGTCGTCCGCATCCCCGACGGCCTCTCGCTCGACGTCGCCGCGCCGCTGCTCTGCGCCGGCATCACCACGTACTCCCCGCTGAAGCACTGGAACGCCGGCCCCGGCAAGAAGGTCGCGATCCTCGGCATGGGCGGCCTCGGCCACATGGGCGTCAAGATCGCGCACGCCCTCGGCGCCGAGGTGACCGTCCTGTCCCAGTCGCTGCGCAAGAAGGAGGACGGCCTGAAGCTGGGCGCCGCCCACTACTACGCCACCAGCGACGAGAAGACCTTCGAGGAGCTGCGGGGCACCTTCGACCTCATCCTCTCCACGGTCTCCGCCCCGCTGAACCTGGACGCCTACCTGTCCCTGCTGAAGACGGACGGCGCCTTCGTGAACGTCGGCGCGCCCGAGGAGCCCGTCGCCCTCAACCTGTTCTCGGTGATCGGCGGCCGCAAGACCCTCGCCGGCTCCGGCATCGGCGGCATCCAGGAGACCCAGGAGATGCTGGACTTCTGCGCCGAGCACGGCTTCGGCGCCGAGATCGAGCTGATCAGCGCCGACCAGATCAACGAGGCGTACGAGCGGGTGCTCGCCAGCGACGTCCGCTACCGGTTCGTGATCGACACGTCGACGATCTGAGGGCCTTCGCGGATCTCGTGATGGCGCTCGCGGACCTCGTGGCGGTCCCCGCGGACTCGTGACGGCGCTCGCGGACTCGTGACAGTCCCCGTCGACCTCGTGACGGTCCCCGTCGACGGCGTACAGGCCTCGCGGCCTTCCGACCGTGAGTGGGCCCCCGGCGCGTCGCGCCGGGGGCCTTCCCGGGTTCAGGACACGGGGAACGACTCGCCGTCGCCGTAGGACCGGACGAGGACTCCGCCGCCCGGAGCGGGACGCACGGAATGGGCCCGGCCGCGCCCGGCCACCCGCGCGCGGGCGTCGCTGCCCTCGCCCCCGACCTCCACCAGTGTGTTCTCGTCGATGGCCACCCCGTGCGCCAGCCGTCCGGCCGCCACGACGGCCGCCAGCCGCCCCAGCGTCCCCCACTGCGCGGCATGGTTGTCCACCCCGAACGGCACGAGCCCCAGCCCGGGCCGGACATCGAGCTCCTCGAGATCCTCCGCGGTGTCCGGCGGACACACGGCGACCCCGTCCACCAGCCACCCGCCGACCACCGCGTCCCGCGCGGCCATCGCGGCTCCCGCGGAGAACCCGGCGTACGGCAGTCCGCGCTCGCGGAGCAGGGCGGACAGCGGGCCGGAGGACTCGGCGAACGCCTCCTGATACGCGGGCGTCAGCCCGCCGCAGACGAACACCCCGGCGATGTCCTCGGTCACCGCGCCGATCTCGAACCGCTCTCCGATCGGCACCAGCACAGGCACGGGCGTGCAATCCCCGGCCTTCCGCAACGCGACGTCGTACCGGGCGAACTGCTCGGCCCCGTCGCCCTCGTCGACGATCACACAGAGGACGCGGGGCGCCGACCCGGCGCCGGATCCCCACGCCTTCGACGCCACCGACGCCTCCGACGCGGCGCGGGCCGCGCGCAGGAACGGCCTGTGCACGACGTCGGCGACCGTCTCCTCCCACCCGCCGCCGATCAGGAACACCCGGCCACCACTGCTCTTCGTACCGCTGCTCACGCGCACTTCCCCCCAGGGGTCACGGATCATGGCTCTTGGACGACTCGGGCCAGTAACTCACGAGGGGCGGCCGGGTTCGGCCGGTTCGTGCCTCAGCCACCGGCCCGGAGCCCCTGGAGACCGTCGTAGGCGGCCATCAGGATGTCCAGCCCCCGGGTGTCCTCCGCCGGTTCGCGCATCTGGTTGGTCACGTAGGCCACCACCGCGCGGGCCTCCGGGTCGATCATGACCGTCGAGCCGCCCCAACCGCCCCACCCGTAGGTGCCGCCGAACCGCCCGTAGCCCAGACCCCAGCTGATCGGCATGCCCAGGACGCGGTCCTCGCCGCTGAACTGCTCCTCCCAGGCCCGGTCACAGCCCGCCCGGGACAGCAGCCGCACCCCACGCACGGAGCCCCCGCAGGCCATCGCCGACTGGACGAGGGCGACCGAGCGGGCGTTGCCGAAACCGCTCGCCGCCGGGATCTGCGCCCGCCGCCAGGCCACGCTGTTGCCGTCGCGGAGCCGGATCGCGGTCGGGGTGGCCGTCACGGTCCGGGCCACGTCGCTGCGGGCCGCGCCCGCCGTGTAGTCCTCGTCCTGGAACGGCGGCGGGACCGCGAGTGCCACCCGGTGATCGTGCTCGGCCGGCAGCCCCATCCGGAAGTCCGCGCCCAGCGGTCCGGCGATCTCGTCGGCGAAGAACTCACCCGGGCTCCGGCCGGTGATCCGGCGCACGACCTCGCCCACGAGGAACCCCTGGGTGAGCGAGTGGTACCCGGCCGCGGTGCCCGGCTCCCACTGTGGAGCCTGCGCGGCCAGTCGTGCCGTCGCGGCCGACCAGTCGTAGATGTCCGCCACCGGGCCGTCCCAGTCGGGCAGTCCGGCGGTGTGCGAGAGCAGGTGCCGTACCAGCACCGTCTCCTTGCCCGCCGCCGCGAACTCCGGCCAGTACCGGGCCACCGGCGCGTCCGGATCGAGCTCGCCCCGGTCGGCCAGGACCAGCGCGCACAGCGCCGTCATCGTCTTCGTGACGGACCAGACGTTGACGATCGTGTCCTGCTGCCAGGGGACATCGCGCGCCGCGTCGGCGAACCCGCCCCAGACGTCCACCACCGGCTCGCCGTCCACGAAGACGGCCACCGAGCCGCCGACGTCCCCGCCGTCCAGCAGCGCGGCCAGCGCGCTGGGTACGGCGGTGAACAGATCGTCGTACGAGCCCTGGATGTCAGCCATGCCCGCCATTGAGCCCCCACGGGACGGCCGGAGGCAACCGAATTCCGGCGCCGGCGGGCGCTACCGTCCGGGCCCGCCCACCGGGGCCCCGGCCTCTGCGGGCGGGGACGCCTGTGCGCCCATGTCCAGCCGGAACGGCGGATACGCGTCGGTCATCAGCGCAGCGTAGGCGCCCACCCGCGCGACCCAGCGGGCCAGGCCGATCAGGAAGTCGAACAGGTGCACCGGGTAACGGCCGGTGAAGGCCAGGATGATCACGGCGACGAACGAGAGGTAGAAGACGAGCCCGCCCCCGTGCCAACCGTCCGTCCCTCCCCAGCCCCAGCCCCAGTCGCCGACGAACATCCCCACGACGATGTACTGCGGGATGGCCAGCAGCCACCACTTCACCAGCACCAGACCGCGCGACAGACGCGCGGGATAGACGACGTCGAAATGCGCCGGGTAGTCGGGCACCTCGGCGAGGGTGAACGGCGGGTACCGGTCGGTACCGAGCGCGGCGTGGGCGTAGTAGGCGACACGCCAGTTCCAGCGCATCACTCCGACGTTGAAGTCGAAGAGCGCCCGGGGATATCGGGCCGTGAACAGGATCGCGAAGAACGCGACGACGGTCACGAAGGAGAACGCGATCCAGAGGAAGAACAGCACGATGTAGTGCGGGATGGCGAGGAACCACTTCACCAGCCACATCCATCTGGACAACCGAGGATCGAGAAACGCCTCGATGCGCACAGGAGACACGGCGACCGGAATCATGGGGACCAGCTCAGTTCCCGGATCATGATCCCAGGCTCGCACAACGCGGGAAGGGCCGCGACCGGGACTGTTTCACGCACCCGAACCCGCTGGAAGACGGGCTGGGCGCTGTGCCGAGGGAGGTCTCGGTGGCGTACACGAGGAGGCCCGCGAAGCGCAGCCACGGGAGCAGACACCCGTTTCAGAGGCGCGTAGCCCGGCCAGGCCTGACCGGTTCCGGGCCGGGTTTGACCGGGGCCCGCCGGGTCCTCGGCCGCCGCGCCCACCGGGCGGCGGAGGACCCGACCGACACCGTCCACGGCATCCGCGATCGGAACCGGCCGGAGCGAACACCTACCTCACCGTCCGGTGGGCTTACTCAGGCCGAGTTGAGTACGCGCGCCCATGCCCGGCGCGTCCCCGAGCGGCGAGCATCGGTGCAGCGGCGCGGGGGTCCGGCGCGCCGGCCCGATCCAGCTGACTCAGTTACGGAGAATCCCATGTCCCGTCGTCGTATCGCTCTGTCCGTCGCCGCCGGTGTCGTCGTCCTCGGCGGTGCCGGTGCCTTCGCTCTCGCCCACGCCGGGGAGCAGCCTCCGGCGCTGGCGGACAGCACCGCCCGCTACACCGCTCCCGACGGTGACCGCGACGGCTCGTTGACCTTCGTCACCGATGTCACGACGTCCTCCGGTGTCAGGAGCGTGAAGGTGCTGGCGTGGCCGGAGAACTCGTCCTTCGCCGAGAACCAGCTGACCACCAAGGACATGGCCGCGGCGGAGCCGGCCGTCTGCGAGCCCTCCGGCAAGGAGACCGTGCGCTGCACCTACACGACCGAGGTCACCGCTTCCGACGCCGAGTCGTCCCCGCGCGGTCCGTGGCACATCGCGGTCCTGGCCACCGCACAGAACGGCACCACGACCCTGAACACCGAGGCATCCGACTTCACCGTCAGGTAGGCGGGCGCGCGGATGACCGAGAGGCGGGAGGCCGGAGGCGGGGAGGGGAGGGGGAGCGGGCGTGAGAGCGGGCGGCCGATGGGAGGCCTCCCTGCAAGGGGCGCGTGCCGTGTCCGCGGGCGAGCGCAGTCCTGACCGGTGCAGCTGTCGCGTGCCATGATCGGTGTATGAGCGAGTACTCCTGGCCTTCTGGAGACGGCAGGTGTCAGGCAGCCGATGCCGCCGCGGCCTGGACCGAGACGGTTCGCTCCCTGCCCGTCGGCACCCCGGTCGCCGGTGAGGTCATCGGGAGACAGCCCTTCGGCGTCTTCCTCTCCCTTGACGGCCGCCCCGAAGCCGTTGGCCTGGCCAGAGTCGACAGGATGCCCAGGTGTATGGAGCTGCCGACCGTGGGGCGGCGTGTCACCGGGGAAGTCGTCTGGCACGCCGAGCACAACCACCAGGTGGGCATCGTGCTCCGCGAGTGGGCTGAACACGAGGACCTGCTCCCCCAGTTCGTCGAGCGGGTCGGCGATGTCGTCACCGGACGTGTCACAAAGATCGCGCCGATCGGATTCTTCGTACGCGTCGCCGACTGTGTGGAAGGGCTTGTTCCTGTCACCGAGCCGGTCGCGGACCTTGCGAAGATTGTCCGCGAGGACCAGGACATACCGGTGCGGATCATCGCTGTCGACCTCGAGGGGTCCCGTGTTCTCCTATCAGCCGAAGGCGTCTCCTGGGATCGGCGAGTCGGGACGCCGGGACCGGCAGGCTGTCGACCCTGACCCCGCCCAGGCGTACGCGACCGCGATCACTTGGTAGCCGCCCGCTTGACGAGCTTGTCCAGCTGTGTCCTGATGATCTCGTCCGGTACGACAGCCGGCCCCGTGCCCCCTGCCCCTCCGGGGCGGTTGGAAGCGTAGAACATGGCGACCGTCGCCCCTTGCCGTACGGCCACCACCGCATAGGGAACTCGGATGGGCTCGTCGTCCTCGCTGAACGCCGCGAGCTGTGTGAGCCGTAGGGACACGGATTCATCGCCGTAGCCGGGGTCGGCCTGGAGTGCGACCTCGTCGTACCGGAAGCCGACCCCGATGTCCAAGAAGGTCTTGCACCGCTTGGCGGCCGTGCGGAGTGCGTCGATCACCCGCGCGGCATCTCCGGCGCCGTGCGACGAAAGGATCATGGATGTTCCGGGGCCGTGCTCCTTCGGGGACATCATCCGGCCGATGCGCGCGGTGGCTGTGAAGCCGCTGCTTCCCCCCGTTGCCTGAACGACGGGCGCGCATTCGTCAGGATCCGCCGTTCTGTGAGACGCCGAGGGAGCAGCCAGGACCTGTTCGACGTCGTAGCCGTCGAGATCCGTGTTCGTGATCGCCACCCGCTCCAGGTCCGCCTTGCCCAACGGCTTGTCCTTTGCGCCGGCCGTCTTGGTCTCTTCTGATGTTGTGTTTGTTCGGGAGCCCTGCCCTGACTCGCATGCGGCGAGCGACAAGAAGGTCATGAGCATGGCAATAGAAATGCCGACCCGTGATTGGCGAACCACTGTCTTCCCCACCCGTTCGACTGTATGAGCGTGCAGATTGCCGCCGGCTCAGAAGGTTCGCCCGAGCCCTCCGCGCCAGCTCAAGGCATTAGGCAGCAGGGTAGATCGTCAGATCATGAGGCGGTACGGGTTTTGGGGCTGAGGGGCGATGTGAGTGGCGCAGTACCGTCGGGAAAGGACTGCGAACCCTGCTTGACATGCATCAAACCCAGCTTCCTGTGGATGATGTACCGCTCCAACTGGGGCACGAGCGCCGGGCAGGAGACCGTTCTTGCCGTCGAGATCGCTCGCGGCGGCTTCGACTGGGCGCTGCGCCACGCCTGCCTGTCGAGCTACGCTCGCGGCCTGCATCCCGATCGCGACACCTGGCAGCGTGAACTCAAGCGCGCACCGGCCCGTGTCCAGTGGGACCCCGAACGCGACCTGAACTTGCGTCCCCTGCCGCACCGCGCGCTGCAACTCGGACTCTCGGGCGAGGCATCGTCGCGCTACGCCGACGAGTGGACCGTGTCCATCAGCGACGTGACTCCACTCGCCCGAGAAATCCGCACACTCGTCAATCGCGGCGATCTGGACTCCGCGACACGACTGCTTCCCCAGGAACAGCGATACCCCGCCGGCGACGAACTGCTCGCCCACCTGCGGCCCTGACCAGCAATCCGAACAGGGGGCCGGGCCGGCAGCGCCCAGGGGTCACATGGCAGCACGGGCCCACCGGGACTGAGGTCAAGCCACTGATTTTCGACCCGCAGTTCACCCCGGTCGGGCAGGAGACCCTCACGGCGTGGATACGCACCCCTAGGACGGGACGGCGGCGCCGGTGTCCGGCGTGTCGGTGTCCAACGGGGACGGCTCTCGGAGTTGCTCGCGCCCGTAGTTCCAGACCACCGCGATCAGCGCGGCGATCGGTACCGCGAGCAGACTGCCCACGATGCCGGCCAGACTGCCGCCCAACGTCACCGCCAGCAGAATCACGGCCGCGTGGAGGCCGAGCCCACGACTTTGGATCATGGGCTGGAACACGTTGCCCTCGAGCTGCTGCACCACGACGATGATGGCCAGCACGATCAGCGCGTCCGTCAGGCCGTTGGAGACCAGCGCGATGAGAACCGCGACGAGACCGGCGAACAGGGCGCCGATGATCGGCACGAACGCGGAGACGAAGGTCAGCACCGCCAGCGGGAGCACCAGCGGCACCCCCACGATCCACAGGCCCAGGCCGATCAGGACGGCGTCGAGCAGTCCGACGGCCGCCTGGGAACGCACGAACGCTCCCAGGGTGTCCCAGCCACGCGAGGCCACCGTCGGGACGTCGGTGGCGAGCCGGCCGGGCAGCTGACGGGCGAGCCACGGCAGGAACCGCGGGCCGTCCTTGAGGAAGAAGAACATCAGGAAGAGAGCAAGAACAGCAGTGACCAGGCCGTTCACCACGGTGCTCACTCCCGTGACGACAGTGCCGACCATGCTGCCGAGGCCGTCCTGCGCGCGGGAGACCGCAGTGTCGAACGCCTTGTTGATCTGCGCGTCACCGATGTTCAACGGCGGCCCGGCGGCCCACTCGCGCAACTTCTGAACGCCGTCGACCACGCCGTCGGTCAGCTCGCCGGACTGGGACGCCACCGGTACCGCGATCAGCGCCACGACGCCGATGGCGATCAGGAGGAACAGCACCGTCACGACCGATGCGGCGAGGGCGGGCTTCCACCCGCGACGACGCAGGAAACGGGTCGGCGGCCAGGTCAGCGTGGTCAGAAGCAGGCCGACCACAAGCGGCCAGACGACCGACCACATCCGGCCCAGGATCCACAAAGTCACCGCGAGCATCAGGAATATGAGCAGCAGCTCGGCGGAGGCACGCGCCGTCGTGCGGAGCGCGGCGCGGGCTTTCGTGGAACTCAACGTGGCAGTCACGGATGCACCCTATGGGTATGCAAGTCATACCGGAATCGCTGCTCACCGTGTGTGGACCCCCGGCACACGAGAGACGCCGAGTGGCGAGGCGTCCCCCTTTCTTGGCGGGCCGGCCTCGAAGCGCGTCCCCTCGGCTGACGAGTCAGGCGTCGGGCGCTCACCCATCGGCTCTCGCCACCCGCTCACCCATCGGCTCTCGCCACGCCGATCGGGGCAGGACACACCGGTTCCGACGAGCCTGTGCTGCCATGTGACCGGTCGGCAGCGATCAACCGTCGGGTGGACCGGCCCGTCATCCCAGTAGGTGGGCAAGAGGTCCGTCTCCAGCGGGATAAGGGCGTTCCTGGGGCAGCAGCCGGGTGGCGGAGTCCAAGTCACCGCTGCTGACGAGGGTGTGGATCTCGCGGGCGAGCGGGGTCACGTCGCGGATGGCGACCGTCCACTCGTCCGCATAGCGTCGTGCGGCCTCACCGGAGAGGCCGAGTTGGAGTGACCGGTACGGCAGGGGCCGGAGGTGCAGGTCCCGCTCCGGGTCCCACTGCACGCGAGCAGGCGCGCGCTTCAACTGACGTTGCCAGGCGGCGCGGTCGGGGTGCACCCCGCGGACGTAGCTGGACAGACAGGCGTGGCGCAGCGCCCACTCGAAACCGTCGCGGGCGATCTCGACCGCGAGGACGGTCTCCTGCCCTTCCTTGGCGCCCCAGCCGCAGCGGTACATCATCCACAGGAAAGACGGCTTGATCCATGTCATCCTGTCCCGCTTCCACGCGGCGGGGAAACGGCCGTCGCGGGCGGCGGGCAGGCCGATTTCCGGGGAGTAGGCCTGGTAGACGGTGATCGTGGATTCCGAGTGGGCCGCACGGATCCTGTGTTGCGGTTGCCGTGCTTCCATGGCGTACAGCGTGGGGTCGGCCGGTTCGGGCGGCCACTGATTTTCGACCGCCGTTCGCCGCGACTGGGAGCGCCGACGGCACCGTGCCGCCTACTTGTCCGTGACCTCCGGCGCCGGAGCGATACCCGTCGGGCAGGACGCCCCCCAGTTCGTCCCCAACGGGTCACTCAGCTTGACCCCCGTCCCGCCGATCCCGCAGTACCCGCCGGGGTTTTTGGCGAGGTACTGCTGGTGGTAGGTCTCGGCCGGGTAGAACGGGCGGTTCCCGGCCGGGAGGATCTCCGTGGTGATCGGGCCGTGGCCCGAGGTGGTGAGGGCCCGTTGGTACGACGTGCGGGAGGACTCGGCGGTCGTCGCCTGGGTCGGGGAGTGGGTGTAGATCGCGGAGCGGTACTGGGTGCCGACGTCGTTGCCCTGGCGGAAGCCCTGGGTCGGGTCGTGGGACTCCCAGAACGTCATCAGGAGGCGCTCGTAGGAGATCACCGCCGGGTCGAAGACCACGCGGACGACCTCCGTGTGGGCGGTCAGGCCCGAGCAGACCTCCTCGTAGGTGGGGTACTCGGTGTGGCCGCCCTGGTAGCCGACCAGGGTCGTCCACACACCTGCCGGCAGCTGCCAGAACGTGCGTTCCGCGCCCCAGAAGCAGCCCAGGCCGAAGTCGGCGACCTCGAGGCCCTCGGGGTAGGGGCCGAGGAGCCGGTTGCCGAGGACGGTGTGGCGGTCGAGGACGGAGTACACCGGAGCCGGACGGCCTTGCAGAGCCTGCTCGGGCGTCAGGAGCTGAGGTGTGTGGCTGTGCGGGAACATGCGGTCTCCAGGGGGCGCTGAATGTCCGTGCGTGCGGACCGTGCGGGCCGTGGGGTCAACAGGCACACGGCCCATCGGATTCCGGCCTGCCTCGGCCCTCCTGCCTCGGCCCTGCTGCCTCGGCCCTCTGCCTCAGCTGCCTGCCCTGGCTCCCTTAGCCTCAGCCTGCCCGCCTCAGCCCGCCCGCCTCAGCCCGCCCGCCTCAGCCTGCCCGCCTCAGCCGCCCGTCTCCGCTCCGTGCCTCAGCCGGCTGCCTTGCTGACCGCCCGTTTCCCGGGCAGTCCGCCCGGCCTCTGCGGGACGGTCCGGGGTCAGTGCGGCAGTGTGGCCGGGCTGCCGCCGTTCGCCTCGTAGCCCGCCACCGCCAGTGCCCGGTAGACCGCGAATTCGCCTGCCGGGTCGTGGGAGAGGGTCCACGGGAGGGCGCCGACATGGCCGTCCACGTGTATGAGCTGGTTCATCGCCTCGGACCAGCGCTCGGCGCGCACCAGGAAGAAGATCAGCAGGTGACGGACGTGCGCCAGCATCGGGTCGTCGGGACGGGCCGCGTGCACCGCGAACAGCGCGCCGTGCATCGCCTTCGTCACGACCTCGCTCTGGTAGAAGCTGCTGACCAGGTTCACCTCGGGGAGGTGCTCGAAGACCGCGAACAGCGGCATGGCCGCGAGGAGGGAGCCCTGGGGGGCTCGCGCGGCGGCCGCCTCCGTGAACGCGTTCGCCAGTTCGCGCGAGCCGTGCCACTTCTCGCACCAGTAGTGCAGGGCCGCCAGATGCGCTCCCATGTGCGCCGGGGCGCGGTCCAGGATCTTCAGCCAGAGCTGCTCGAACTCTTTCTGCTCGTACTGAAGACCGCGGGCCACCGACAACTCGACGATGTACGGGATCGGGTCACCGGGGGAGAGCAGCGCCGCCTGGCCGCAGGCGTCCTTCGCCTCCTCCATGATGATCCGGAAGTCGTCCGTGCCCCGCGTCGACGTCCGCCACGCCTGCTGCACCAGGAACTCGGCGTGCACCGCCGCGCCGCCCGCGTCCTTCGGCGCCTCCGTGCGCCACACTCGCAGCCACTGCCCGCCGGGCGTCTCGCTGACGCCGCCCGGCCGCTGCTGGAGCTCCCGCGCGGCCGCGCCCGCGAAGGCCTGCACGCGCTGCCAGCGCAGCTCGCCCTCCTTCTCCGTGCCGGCCAGCAGCTGCTGCGCGGCCCGGTAGTCC
>NZ_JBHVYO010000031.1:0-104837 GCF_042880655.1 Streptomyces sp. NPDC058295 | reverse complement strand
CCGCGAGGGCCCGGCCCCCCTCGGGGGAACCGGGCCCTCGCGGAGGTGCCTTACGCCTTGCGCAGGCGGAACGTCAGCGTCAGGCCGTCGTCCGTGAACGGGGCGCCGTAGGTGTCGTCCGCCTCACCCTGGGCGAAGTCCGTGGCGAGGACCTCGTCGGCGATGAGGCCGGCGTGACCGGACAGGGCGTCGGCGGTCGCCGGGTCCGTCGCGGTCCAGCGCAGCGCGATGCGGTCGGCGACGTCGAGGCCGCTGTTCTTGCGGGCCTCCTGGATCAGCCGGATCGCGTCCCGGGCCAGGCCCGCGCGGCGCAGCTCCTCGGTGATCTCCAGGTCGAGGGCGACCGTCGCGCCGGAGTCGGAGGCGACCGACCAGCCCTCGCGCGGGGTCTCCGTGATGATGACCTCGTCGGGGGCCAGGGTGATCGTCTCGCCGTCGACCTCCACCGCTGCCGTGCCCTCGCGCAGGGCGAGGGAGAGCGCGGCGGCGTCGGCGTTCGCGACGGCCTTGGCCACGTCCTGGACGCGCTTGCCGAACCGCTTGCCCAGGGCGCGGAAGTTGGCCTTGGCGGTCGTGTCGACCAGGCTGCCCCCGACCTCGGAGAGGGACGCCAGGGACTCGACGTTGAGTTCCTCCGTGATCTGCCCGTGCAGCTCGCGGTCGAGGACGTCGAAGCCGCTCGCGGCGATCAGGGCGCGCTTGAGGGGCTGGCGGGTCTTCACGCCCGACTCCGCGCGTGTGGCGCGGCCCAGCTCCACCAGGCGGCGGACCAGGACCATCTGCTTCGACAGCTCCGGGTCGATCGCGGAGAGGTCGGCCTCCGGCCAGGTGGCCAGGTGGACGGAGCCCGGGGCGTCCGGGGTGACCGGTACGACGAGGTCCTGCCAGACCCGCTCGGTGATGAACGGGGTCAGCGGGGCCATCAGCCGGGTGACCGTCTCGACGACCTCGTGCAGGGTGCGCAGCGCGGCCTTGTCGCCCTGCCAGAAGCGGCGACGGCTGCGGCGGACGTACCAGTTGGACAGGTCGTCGACGAACGCGGAGAGCAGCTTGCCGGCGCGCTGGGTGTCGTACGCCTCCAGAGCCTGCGTCACCTGGTCGGTGAGCGCGTGGAGTTCGGAGAGCAGCCAGCGGTCCAGGACCGGGCGGTCGGCCGGGGCCGGGTCGGCCTCGCTCGGCGCCCAGCCGGACGTACGGGCGTACAGGGCCTGGAAGGCGACCGTGTTCCAGTACGTCAGGAGCGTCTTGCGGACGACCTCCTGGATGGTGTTGTGGCCCACGCGGCGGGCCGCCCACGGGGAGCCGCCGGCCGCCATGAACCAGCGGACCGCGTCGGCGCCGTGCTGGTCCATCAGCGGGATCGGCTGAAGGATGTTGCCCAGGTGCTTGGACATCTTGCGGCCGTCCTCGGCCAGGATGTGGCCCAGGCAGACGACGTTCTCGTACGACGACTTGTCGAAGACCAGCGTGCCGATGGCCATCAGCGTGTAGAACCAGCCGCGGGTCTGGTCGATGGCCTCGCTGATGAACTGCGCCGGGTAGCGGGACTCGAAGAGATCCTTGTTCTTGTACGGGTAGCCCCACTGCGCGAACGGCATCGAACCCGAGTCGTACCAGGCGTCGATGACCTCCGGCACGCGCGTGGCCGTCCGCCCGCAGTCGTCGTGGGGGCAGGCGAAGGTGACCGCGTCGATGTACGGGCGGTGCGGGTCCAGCTCGGACTGGTCGGTGCCGGTCAGCTCGGTGAGCTCCGCGCGGGAGCCGGCGACGGTGAGGTGGTCCTCCTCGCAGCGCCAGATCGGCAGCGGGGTGCCCCAGTAGCGGTTGCGGGAGAGCGCCCAGTCGATGTTGTTGTTCAGCCAGTCGCCGTACCGGCCGTGCTTGACCGTGTCCGGGAACCAGTTGGTCTTCTCGTTCTCCTGGAGGAGGCGGTCCTTGACGGCCGTGGTGCGGATGTACCAGGACGGCTGCGCGTAGTAGAGGAGCGCGGTGTGGCAGCGCCAGCAGTGCGGGTAGCTGTGCTCGTACGGGATGTGCTTGAAGAGGAGGCCGCGCTGCTGGAGGTCCTCGGTGAGCTTTTCGTCCGCCTTCTTGAAGAAGACGCCGCCGACCATCGGGACGGACTCCTCGAAGGTGCCGTCCGGGCGTACCGGGTTGACGACGGGCAGGCCGTAGGAGCGGCAGACCTTGAGGTCGTCCTCACCGAAGGCGGGGGACTGGTGGACCAGACCGGTGCCGTCCTCGGTGGTGACGTACTCGGCGTTCACCACGTAGTGGGCGGGTTCCGGGAACTCCACGAGCTCGAACGGACGTTGATAGGTCCAGCGCTCCATTTCGGCGCCGGTGAAGGTCTGGCCGGTGGTCTCCCAGCCCTCGCCGAGCGCCTTGGCGACCAGCGGCTCGGCGACGACGAGCTTCTCCTCGCCGTTGGTCGCCACGACGTAGGGGACCTCGGGGTGCGCGGCCACGGCTGTGTTGGAGACCAGTGTCCAGGGGGTCGTCGTCCACACCAGGAGGGCGGCTTCGCCGGCGAGCGGACCGGAGGTGAGCGGGAAACGGACGTACACGGAGGGGTCGACGACCGTCTCGTAGCCCTGGGCCAGCTCGTGGTCGGACAGGCCCGTGCCGCAGCGGGGGCACCAGGGGGCGACGCGGTGGTCCTGGACCAGCAGGCCCTTGTTGAAGATCTCCTTCAGCGACCACCAGACCGACTCGATGTACTCGGGGTCCATCGTGACGTAGGCGTCGTCGAGGTCGACCCAGTAGCCCATGCGGGTCGTCAGCTCGGAGAACGCGTCGGTGTGGCGGAGCACGGACTCGCGGCACTTGTCGTTGAAGGCGGCGATGCCGTACGCCTCGATGTCCTGCTTGCCGGAGAAGCCGAGCTCCTTCTCGACCGCCAGCTCCACCGGGAGGCCGTGGCAGTCCCAGCCCGCCTTGCGGGCCACGTGGTAGCCGCGCATGGTGCGGAAGCGAGGGAAGACGTCCTTGAAGACGCGGGCCTCGATGTGGTGGGCGCCCGGCATGCCGTTGGCGGTGGGCGGGCCCTCGTAGAACACCCACTCGGGGCGGCCCTCGGACTGCTCCAGGCTCTTGGCGAAGATCTTCTGCTCGCGCCAGAAGTCGAGCACCGCGTGCTCGAGGGCGGGCAGGTCGACCTGGGCGGGCACCTGGCGGTACTGCGGCTGCGTATTCAACGAGCTTCCTCCGGCGGACATACTGCCTTCCGTCGGAGGGACGAGAGCCGACTTGCCTGTCTACGCCGTGTGCGGCGCGCTCCCGCGGTACCACCCTCCTTGGCCCTCCGGTGCGCTCCACGCGCCGGTGAGCCCCCTCATTGGGGTCGCGATGCCGGTTCTACTGGCCTTCGCCTGTCGGCTGCGGCTTTCTTCCGGCGGCTCCGGGGTGATCTTCACGTCGCGCTCGCCCCCGGGCTTCCACCGTCCCCGGGTCGCTCTGGGCTGCGTACGCCGCTACTCGTCCCCATCCACACTTTTCGCTCCGCCCAGTGTACGGCTCCCCGACGACAGCGGCCGACGGGTTTTCGGGGGCGGCGGAACCGGCCGACGACCTATTCCGGAATGACCCGAATGGTGGCTATGTGTGATGGTGTGTGCGTTCGGATTCCGGGATGCCCGGCTCGGCGGATTACCGGGCGGGGAGCTGGGCACAACGGATGCAGGCTTGCCGCGAGGCGGGCGAATCGAGCGGTGCGCCCCGTTGCCGCGGGCTCCAAGTCGATTTATCGTCCCAGCACGATTCGCGTGCAAGATCACAATATGTGAAGGGGCCGCGGCCATGGTGGCGAAGAAGACCGCCGTACAGCAGTCGGCGTCCGGCAGCTCCACGAGTGCCTCCGGTGCCTCCGGTGGCGCGGCCAAGGACTCCAGGGCCGTGAAGTCGGTGCGGTCCGCGACGGCTGGAGCACCGAAGAAGGCCGCGGCCAGGAAGCCGGCCGCCGAGAAGGCGGTGGCTCGAAGACCTGAGGAGGAGGAAGCGGCGGAGGCCCAGGCGGCGGAGCCGGTCGAGAGCGACGGACCGGCCGGCAAGGCGCCCGCCGCGAAGAAGAGTGCCGCGAAGAGAGCGGTGAAGAAGGCGGCCACGGAGGCGGTGGTCGCCACGAAGGCAGTCACCGGGAAGCCGGCTGCCAAGAAGACGGTCGCCAAGAAGACCGCGGCCAGGAAGGCGGCCGCGGCGGAGCCGACGACCGCGAAGAAGTCGGCTGCCAAGAAGGCGGCCACCAAGAAGGTCACCGCTGAGAAGGTCACCGCCGAGAAGGCGCCGGTCGGGAAGATCGCCGGCGCCGAAGGCGTGACCGGGACGAGCGCGGGCAGGAAGAGCACGGCCAAGAAGGTGGGCGCGGCCTCGGCCGCGGAGCAGACGGGAGCCACGACTGTGGTTGCGAAGAAGACTCCGGGTACGGCCACGGCGGCGAAGACCGCTGTTCCCAAGGCGCGCCTCGCGGCGGTGGAGCCCGGCGAGCTCGCGGTGCGCGCCGGCGAGGAGCCGTGGACACCGGAGGAGGTCGAGGAGGCCCGTGCGGAGCTCCAGTCCGAACAGGGGCGGCTGCGGGCGGAGCTCGCCTCGTCCGAGGCGGCCCTGACGGGGCTGATGCGGGACTCGGGGGACGGCGCGGGCGACGACCAGGCGGACACCGGGACGAAGAACATCACGCGTGAACACGAACTGGCGCTGGCCGCCAACGCGCGCGAGATGCTGATCCAGACCGAGCACGCCCTGGAGCGGCTGGACGCCGGCACCTACGGCCTGTGCGAGAACTGCGGCCAGGCCATCGGCAAGGCCCGGATGCAGGCCTTCCCGAGGGCCACTCTGTGCGTCGAGTGCAAGCAGAAGCAGGAGCGCCGGTACTGATCACCTGGCGGTCGGGGGGTGTGCCGTACCCTCGTCCTCAGTCAGGTACCTAGGTTGAGGGACTCACGTGGCAGAGGCGGAGCGCGTCATCGGTACGCCGGACATCCCAGAGGCGGGATCCGAGCCGGAGCAGTCGTCCGGCCCGGACGGGCAGGAGAGCACCGAGGCGCGGCCCAGGGGCAAGCGCCGGATCGCCGTGCTCTTCACCGTCGCCACGGTCGCGTACGTGATCGACCTGGTGAGCAAGATGATCGTGGTCGCCAAGCTGGAGCACCACGCGCCGATCGAGATCATCGGGGACTGGCTGAAGTTCGAGGCCATCCGCAACGCGGGCGCGGCCTTCGGCTTCGGTGAGGCGTTCACCATCATCTTCACGGTGATCGCGACGGCCGTGATCGTGGTGATCGCCCGGCTCGCCCGCAAGCTCTACAGCCTGCCCTGGGCGATCGCCCTGGGGCTGCTGCTGGGCGGCGCGCTGGGCAACCTCACCGACCGGATCTTCCGCGCGCCGGGCGTTTTCGAGGGCGCGGTCGTGGACTTCATCGCCCCGAAGCACTTCGCGGTCTTCAACCTCGCGGACTCGGCGATCGTCTGCGGCGGCATCCTGATCGTGCTGCTGTCCTTCAAGGGCCTGGACCCGGACGGGACCGTCCACAAGGACTGACCGCCCGGCGGTCGTTCACGGAGGTCGTCCACAGCGGTTGTCCACAGGGCCGTACGGCGGTACCGGAGCCGTCCTGCATACTCGACGGGTGAGCACGATTCCCGAGACCCGCACCCTGCCCGTGCCGGACGGCCTGGAGGGCGAGCGCGTAGACGCCGCCATCTCCCGCATGTTCGGCTTCTCCCGTACGAAGGCCGCCGAGCTGGCTGCGGCGGGGAAGGTCACGGTCGACGGCTCGGTGGTCGGCAAATCCGAGCGGGTGATCGGCGGGGCCTGGCTGGAGGTCGAGATGCCGCCGGCTCCGGCGCCGGTGCAGATCGTCGCCGAGCCGGTGGAGGGCATGGAGATCGTGCACGACGACGACGACGTGGTCGTGATCGTCAAGCCGGTCGGCGTGGCCGCGCACCCGTCGCCCGGCTGGAGCGGGACGACCGTCATCGGCGGGCTCGCCGCCGCCGGGTACCGCATCTCCACCTCCGGTGCCGCCGAGCGCCAGGGCATCGTGCACCGGCTGGACGTCGGCACCTCGGGGCTGATGGTGGTCGCCAAGTCGGAGCGGGCGTACACGTCGCTGAAGCGCCAGTTCAAGGAGCGCACGGTCGACAAGCGTTACCACACGCTCGTCCAGGGCCACCCCGACCCGACCAGCGGCACGATCGACGCGCCCATCGGCCGGCACCCGCACCACGACTACAAGTGGGCGGTCACGGCCGAGGGCAAGCCGTCCGTCACGCACTACGACCTGATCGAGGCCTTCCGCGCGGCCTCCCTGCTGGACGTGAAGCTGGAGACGGGCCGTACGCACCAGATCCGCGTTCACATGGCCGCCCACCGCCACCCCTGCGTCGGCGATCTGACGTACGGCGCCGACCCCACGCTGTCCAAGCGGCTGGGCCTGGCCCGGCAGTGGCTGCACGCGGTGCGGCTGGGCTTCGAGCACCCCGGGGACGGGCAGTGGGCGGAGTTCGCCAGTGACTACCCCGAGGACCTGGCCAAGGCGCTGGAGCAGGTCCGCGAGGAGACCTACGGATGAGCGGTCCGCACGGGTACTCGGTGCGGGTCGCCGAGGACCCCGCCGACCGGGAGGCGTGCTTCGCGGTGCGCAAGGAGGTCTTCGTCGGCGAGCAGGGCGTGCCCGAGGACCTGGAGTACGACGCGCACGACGCCGACGCCGTCCATGTGCTGGCGGTCCGGGAGGACGGGCTGCCGCTCGGCACCGGGCGGCTGCTGTACGGCGAGGCGGTCGCCGACCGGACCGGCGGCGACCTGTCGGTGGGCTCGCTGGGGCGGCTCGCCGTGACACGCGAGGCGCGCGGGCTGGGCGTCGGGGTGGCGCTGGTGCGGGCCATCGAGGAGGCGGCACGCGCGCGGGGGCTCGCGGCCGTGGATCTGCACGCACAGACCCAGGCGCTGGGGTTCTACGAGCGGCTGGGGTACGCGGCGTACGGGCCGCAGGACATGGAGGCGGGGATTCCGCACCGGTCCATGCGGCGTTCTCTGTAGCGGACGGTGGTCGTGCGACGCTGGAGGTCTGGATGTTCTTGATCGTCTAGACCCGGAGCGCTGACCGTGGACCAGCTGGCCCTGTTGTTCGTCCTGTTGCTCGGGGCCGTGGTGAGCGTCCCGGTCGGGGACCGGTTCGGGTTGCCGGCGCCGGTGCTCATGACCCTGCTCGGGATCGTCCTCGCGGTGCTCGAATTCGTGCCCAACGTGGAGATCCCGCCGGACCTGATCCTGCCCCTCCTGCTGCCGCCCCTCCTGTACGCGGCGGTACGGAGGACCTCGTGGCGGCAGTTCGCGGCGAACGTGCGGCCGATCTTCCTGCTGGCCGTGGCGCTGGTGTTCGTCACGACGGTGTGCGTGGCGGTCGTGGCGCACACGATCGTGCCGGGGCTGCCGATCGCCGCGGCCGTGGCGCTGGGCGCGCTGGTCGCGCCGCCCGACCCGGTGGCCGCCACCGCGGTGGCCGGACAGCTCGGGCTGCCCCGCCGGCTGGTGTCCATCCTGGAGGGCGAGGGGCTCTTCAACGACGTGACGGCCATCGTGCTCTACCACGTCGCGATCGCCGCGGCCGTGAGCGGGTCGTTCTCGCCGTGGCAGGCCGGTCTCGACCTGGTGCTGTCCGCGGTGGTGGCGGTGGCGGTGGGTGTCGCGCTCGGCTGGGGCGCGAACAGGCTGCTGGACGTCCTCGGGGACACGACGCTGCAGATCGGGCTGACGCTCCTGGTGCCGTACGCCTCGTACGTGCTGGCGGAGGAGTTCCACGGCTCCGGCGTGCTGGCCGTCCTGACCACGGCCATGTTCCTCGCCGAGTACGCCACCGACCCCGACGACGTGCTGACCCGGCTGGCGGGCCACACCTTCTGGGACATCATCGACACCCTCGTCACGGGCGTCGCGTTCGGGCTGATCGGCCTGGAGCTGCACAACGCGATCCGGACGGCGTCCGGGCGCTGGGGGGAGATGCTGGGCTGGGCCGGGGTGATCGTGGTCGTCGTGGTCGTCGTACGGCTGCTGTGGCTGTTGCCGGCGACCTGGCTGACGCAACGGCTGCACGCCAGACAGGACCACCTCGAGGACATTCCGACGAACTGGCGGGAGACCCTCGTCATGTGGTGGGCCGGGATGCGCGGGGTGGCCTCGGTGGCGCTGGCGCTGGCCGTGCCGCTGAAGACCGACGAGGGCGGGCCCTTCCCCGACCGGGACGAGATCATCTTCATCGCGTTCGGCGTGATCATGGCGACGCTGGTCCTTCAGGGACTGACCCTGCCGTGGCTGGTGAAGCGCCTCGACGTGCGGTCGGACGCCGACCGCGAGAAGGAGTTCGAGAAGGAGCTCGCGGTGCGGGCCGCGAAGGCGGCGAAAAGGCGGCTGCGGGAGATCGAGGCCGAGGAGGACCTGCCGGAGGAGCTGTCCGAGCAGATGCTGCGGCGGGCCTTCGACATCGGGCTGCGGATCAGTCCCGACGTCGGGGAGGACGAACGGCGGGAGGGTCACGACCAGCGGGTGCGCAGGCTGAAGCGGGTGCGACGGATCCAGGGGGAGATGCTCAGCGCGGCCCGGCACGAGGTGGTCGCGGCGCGCAGCGAGCCGGGCGCCGATCCGGAGATCGTGGACCGGGTGCTGCGGCATCTGGACGTGCGCAGCCTCAAGTGAGGCCTCCGGGCCGGCCGGCCCGCCTTTCGCGGCCGCCCGGTTCATGGCAGTCGCGTAAACCGCCACGACCCCTGTGGGTACCGCTCGTTACGCTCGGACCATGGCACGCAACGTGGTGATCAGTGGAGGCGGAACAGGGATCGGGCTCGCCGCGGCGCAGGTCTTCGCCGCGGACGGGGATCGGGTGCTGCTGCTCGGGCGGCGGGCGGAGGTGCTGGAGAAGGCCGGGGTGGCCGGTGCGCTCACCTACGCCGCGGATCTGAGCGAGCCGGAGCAGGTGCGGGGGGTCGCCCGGTTCGTGGCGGCGGAGTTCGCCACCGTGGACGTGCTGGTGCACAGCGCCGGGGGCGCCGGGCACCTGGAGCCGCCGAGCGACAGCGCGGATCCGCTGGACCGCGTCGCGCACGACTGGACCGTCAACTTCCGTAACAACACCCTCAGCGCCGCCCTGCTCACCGAGGCCCTGAAGGACCGGCTCGCCTCGCCGGGCGGGCGGGTGCTGTTCGTCAGCTCGATCGCCGCCTACCGGGGGTCGGGCAGCGGGGCGTACGGCGGCGCCAAGGCCGCGTTGCACCCGTACGCCCGTGATCTCGCCCGGGAGTTGGGGCCCCGGGGCATCACCGCGAACCTCGTCGCCCCGGGATATGTCGAGGACACCGGGTTCTTCGGGGACGCCATCGAGCCGGCGCGGCGCGAGCGGCTCGTCGGCGAGACCTTCACCGGGCGCGCCGGGACGCCCGGGGACATCGCCGCCACACTGCACTGGCTGGCCTCCCCGGGCGCCGGTCACGTCACTTCGCAGGTCGTCCAGGTCAACGGGGGTGCGGAGCGCGGGAACTGACGGTCAGCGGCCCCGCGGCGGCTCGTGGACGCGACGGGCCGCGCCGTCGGGGGAGGCGGACTGTGCGGGCAGGCGGCCGGGGGCCAGTGCCGCGTCCGCCGTGTTGACCCTCGGGAGCGCGTAGGGGTGCTCCTTGGACAGCCAGCGGATCATCTCCTCGCGGACCCTGACCCGTACCGTCCAGATGTCGTCGGCGTCCTTCGCCGTGACCAGGGCCCGCACCTGCATGGTGTTGGGCGTGGTGTCGGTGACGTCGAGCCCGCAGGCGCGGCCGTCCCAGGCCGGGCACTCGCGCAGGATGTCGCGCAGCTTCTCACGCATGAGCTCCACCGGCGCGTTGTGGTCGACGTGCCAGTAGACGATGCCGGTCATCTCCGGGGTGCCGCGCGACCAGTTCTCGAAGGGCTTCGAGGTGAAGTACGAGACCGGCATCGTGATCCGGCGCTCGTCCCAGGTCCGCACGGTCAGGAAGGTCAGGGTGATCTCCTCGACCGTGCCCCACTCGCCGTCCACCACGACCGTGTCGCCGATGCGCACCATGTCGCCGAAGGCGATCTGGAAGCCGGCGAACATGTTGCTCAGCGTCGACTGGGCGGCCACACCGGCGACGATGCCGAGGATCCCGGCCGAGGCCAGCAGGGAGGCGCCCGCCGCGCGCATGGCGGGGAACGTCAGCAGCATCGAGGCCGCCGCGACCACCCCGACGACGGCCGCCACCACCCGCATGATCAGCGACACCTGGGTCCGCACCCGCCGGACCCGGGCCGCATCGCGGTGCACGCGCGCGTAGCGGGTGTAGGACGTCTCGACGATCGCCGCCGCGATCCTGATCACCAGCCAGGCCGCCGAGCCGATCAGCACCAGGGTGAGGAACTGGCCGATACCGGTCCGATGGTCCTCCAGCATCTGTGCGGCGTCGTACGACCCTCTCAGCAGCGCCGCGCACAGCACGAGCTGATAGGGGATGCGGCCACGGCGCAGCAGACCCCACAGCGGGGTCTCGGGGTGCCGTAGGTCGGCCTTGGACAGCAGGCGGTCGGTGGCCCAGCCGATGAGGACTGTCAGCACGACCGAGCCGCCGACCACGATCACGGGGCGGAGCAGGTTCTCCATGCCTTCGAACGTAACCGGGTCGGAGGGGTCCTGAACATGCGGTTTCTGTGAGGAGGCGCACGCACGGCGTTGTCAGTGCAGGCTGGCACCATGGGCACATGAACATCATGCTCTTTCACTCGACCTATGGTCCGCGGCCCGCGGTGCGCGCCGCGGCGGACCGGCTGCGCGCCGCCGGGCACGAAGTGTGGACGCCGGACCTCTTCGAGGGACGCACGTTCGACACGGTCGAGGAGGGCATGGCGTACAACGAGGAGATCGGCAAGGACGAGCTGCTGAAGAGAGCCGTCCTGGCCGCCGCGCCCTACTCGGAGCGCGGGCTGGTGTACGCCGGGTTCTCGCTCGGCGCGTCGATCGCCCAGACCCTCGCCCTCGGCGACGCCAGGGCGCGCGGCCTGCTCCTGCTGCACGGCACCTCGGACCTGGCGCCGAACGTCTCGGTGGACGGCCTTGCGGTGCAGCTGCATGTCGCGGAGCCGGACCAGTTCGAGACCGACGACTGGCTGAGCGCCTGGTATCTCCAGATGGGCAGAGCGGGCGCCGACGTGGAGATCTACCGGTACGCGGGAGCCGGGCACCTGTACACCGACCCCGAGCTGCCCGACTACGACGAGGAGGCCGCCGAGGCCACCTGGCGGGTGGCACTCGGCTTCCTCGAGACGCTCTAGGAGGGCGCCGACCCGGACCTAGACCGGGTCGTAGGTCCGCTCCACCTTCTGTGTGCCGCTGCGTGTGCGGTACGAGCGGGACCAGGCGGAGGTCGCGGTGGTGCTGGTGCGGTCCGACAGCACGTAGTAGTCCATCTGCGCGCGTTCGGCGGTGATGTCCAGGACGCCGTAGCCGTGCCGGTCGGTGTCGACGAAGTGGACATGCCGGTTGGCGGCCCGGATGACCGGGGAGGCGATCGCGGTGAGCGTGCCCTCCGGGACCTTCACGATGTCGTCGAGGTTGTCGGAGGTCACCGAGGTGACCACGAACTCCGTGGCGGCCGAGGCCGACAGCGGGTAGGTCCCGGCGTCCACCGGCACGTCGTTGGCCCACGCCATGTGGATGTCACCGGTCAGGAACACGGTGTTGCGGATGGCGTTCGAGCGCAGGTGGGCGAGGAGTTCGCGGCGGTCGTCGGTGTAGCCGTCCCACTGGTCGGTGTTGACGCCGAGGCCCTCCTGCGGCAGGCCGAGCAGCTTGGCGAGCGGTTTGAACAGGTCCGCGGAGAGCGAGCCGATGACGAACGGCGAGATCATCACCGAGTTGCCGACCAGCCGCCAGGTGGTGTCGGACGCCTTCAGCCCGGCCTTCAGCCAGTCGAGCTGGGCGCGGCCGGTGAGCGTGCGGTCCGGGTCGTCGACGGTGCCGTTGCCGACGGCGACCTGCTGCGAGCGGAAGGAGCGCAGGTCCAGCAGGGACAGATCGGCGAGCTTGCCGAAGCGCAGCCGGCGGTAGGTGGTGCCGGCGATGGCCGGCCGGACCGGCATCCACTCGAAGTAGGCCTGCTTGGCGGCCGCCTGCCGGGCCGACCAGGCACCCTCGGCGCCCTCGGTGTGGTTCTCGGCGCCACCCGACCAGGTGTCGTTGGCGAACTCGTGGTCGTCCCAGATCGCGACGACCGGCGCCTTCGCGTGCAGGGCCTGGAGGTCCGGGTCGGTCTTGTACTTGCCGTGCCGGGTGCGGTAGTCGGCGAGGGTGAGGATCTCGTGGGTGGGCGCCGTCTGCCGTACGACGGTTCCGCGCGTGCCGTACTCACCGGTGCCGTACTCGTAGATGTAGTCGCCCAGGTGCAGCCAGGCGTCCAGGTCGCCGCGGGCCGCGAGGTGACGGTACGAGGAGAAGTAGCCGGCCTCCCAGTTGGCGCAGGAGACCACGCCGAAGCGCAGGCCCGGCACCGCGGCGTCCGCCGCAGGCGCGGTGCGGGTACGCGCCACCGGGGAGTCCGTGCCGCCGGCCGAGAAGCGGAACCAGTAGTCGGTGGCGGGCGCGAGGCCGCGGATGTCGGCCTTGACGGTGTGGTCGGTCGCGGCGGACGCGGTGGTGGAGCCCTTGGCGACCACGTTCGTCAGTGCCTTGTCTGTGGCGACGACCCAGCTCACCTCCGTGGCCGGACCGAGTCCGGAGCCGGGTATCGCCTCGGCGGTGGGCGTCACCCGGGTCCACAGCAGGACGCCGTCGGGCAGCGGGTCGCCGGAGGCGAGGCCGTGCAGGAAGACGGGGGCCTCGGCGGCACGGGCCGGCAGCGCGGCGGCGAGCGGGCCGGCCAGTACCGCGGTGGCTGCCACGGCCTTGAGCGCCGTACGGCGGCGCGGCGACAGCGAGTTGGGGCGCTCTGACGGGGTGTCGGCGCTCTGGGAGGATCTGTATCGACTGGTCACGGGCGATCAGATTACTGACCAGTACGACAGAAGAGCGGGCGAACTCCGAAAAGTTCGCCCGCTCTTCCTCGAAGCGTCGGATCAGGAGCCGGTCAGCCCTTGAGCGCCGCGTCGATCGCCGTGGTGAAGTCGGCGACCGTCATCGGGGCGTTGCCCTGTCCGTCGGAGCCGGTCAGCGTCTTGCCGTCCATCTTCAGGGTCGGGGTACCCGAGACGCCGCTCTTGTCGAACGTCTTGGACATCTCCAGCGCCCACCGGTCGTAGGTGCCGTTCTTCACGGCGCTCTGGAACTTCGCGTTGCCCTTCAGCGCCGAGACCGTGTCCGCCACCTTGATCAGGTAGGAGTCGTCCTTGAACTTGTCCTCGGTCTCCTCGGGGTGGTACTTCGCCGAGTACAGCGCGGTCTTGTACTCCAGGAACGCCTCGGGGCCGACGTTGAGCGCGGCGCCCATCGCGCTGAGCGCGTTCTTGGATCCTTCACCGGTCAGGCTGCGGTCGAGGAAGGTCGCGCCGACGTACTGGATCTTGAACTTGCCGGCGTCGAAGTCGCTCTTCACCGTCGCGCCGACGGTCTGCTCGAACTGGGCGCAGACCGGGCAGCGCGGGTCCTCGTACATCACGAGCGTCTTCTTGGCGCTCGCCTTGCCCATGACGACCGTCGTGCCGTTCTTGCCGCTGGTGTTGGCCGGCGCGACCAGCTTGGCCTTCGCCGCGTCCTCCCAGTAGCCGGGCTTGTTCGCCTGGACGACGGCGTAACCTATGCCGCCCGCCAGGGCGAGCACGCCGACGACCGAGCAGGCGACGATGATCTGCCGCCTGACCTTGGCCCGCTTGGCCTCGCGCTCACGCTCGATGCGCAGCCGCTCCCGGGCCTGCGTCTTCGCCGCCGCGCTGTTCCGCTTGCTCATGGTGTTCTCCAAAGGGACGCGCACAGGTCGTACGCGGAAGTTCGTGTGGGGACTGAGGGACTGAGGTGGTGCTCGGGGTGCCCGGGCCTGCGCAGACGTACGGGCCTGTTCAGACCGTGGCGAGCGAGCACGGCGGTCCACGCCGTCCCAAGGAGTGCACGAGAATCCGCTCGCGGACGGTGGTCGACCGGCGGACGGGCCGCGGCAGACGGCGGGTCGCCGGGGCGCGTCGTACGGCCACGGCGGCGACGGCCAGCAGCAGCGGCCGGAAGGTGGTCGCGGTCGCGGCCCGCAGCAGCTGGGCCAGCGCCCGCTCGCCCCGGCGCAGCCAGGCGGCCGCGATCAGGCCGACGCAGACGTGCGCGCCGAGCAGCAGCCACGCGGCGGCCGGGTCGGGGTGGGCGAGGAGCCCGCCCAGCCGGTCGGTGCCGGTGCCGGTGACCTGGGCCAGCGGGGTGCCGACGGGAGTGCCGTCGCCGCACAGCACGTCCCAGCCGACCGAGGCCAGCGGGCCGGCGACCGGGCCGCCCGCACGGCCGTAGCAGACGTGCTGGCCGGTGGTGAAGACGGTGTCGGCCGCCAGCTCCAGCGGGATCAGCAGGGCGGCGATCCGCCCGAAGCCGCACTCGCGGCCGGCGAGGGCGTACGCGAGGGCGAACACGGCGGCCGCGACGGCGGCCACCGTGTTGAGCGGCAGCGGGGCCCGGGACAGCAGCACGTGCGACGCGGTGCTGAGCGTCACGACGCATGCCGTGAACAGCGCCGCGCGTACGGCTCTGAGGCGGGTCCCGGATATGTCCATAGCGGAGGAGAGTGTGTCACGTGCTCCTGTAGGAGACCCCTAAAGGGTCCCTGTGAGAAGGCGGACCGTCACAGACCTGGAATCCGGCCGTTGCGGAACAGGTCGACGAAGATCTGGTGGTCGGTACGCGCGCGTGCGCCGTAGGCGTGCGCGAAGTCGACCAGGAGCGGCGCGAAGCCGTCCTCGTCGGCCGCGATCGCCGCGTCGATGGCCCGCTCGGTGGAGAACGGCACCAGGGACTCGCCGGAGGTGTCGTCCGCCGCCGCGTGCATCGTGGCCGTGGCCCGGCCCAGGTCGGCGACGACGCCGGCGATCTCCTCCGGGTCGTCGATGTCGCCCCAGTCCAGGTCGACCGCGTACGGCGAGACCTCGGCGACCAGCTGGCCGGCGCCGCCCAGCTCGGTCCAGCCCAGCCACGGGTCGGCGTGCTGCTGGAGGGCGCGCTGGGAGATCACCGTGCGGTGGCCCTCGTGCAGGAAGTAGTCACGGATCGCCGGGTCCGTGATGTGCCGGGAGACGGCCGGCGTCTGGGCCTGCTTGATGTAGATCACGACGTCGTTCTCCAGGGCGTCGCTGTGGCCCTCGAGGAGGATGTTGTACGACGGCAGACCGGCCGAGCCGATGCCGATGCCCCGGCGGCCGACGACGTCCTTCACGCGGTAGGAGTCCGGGCGGGCCAGGGAGGTCTCCGGCAGGGTCTCCAGGTAGCCGTCGAAGGCCGCGAGGACCTTGTAGCGGGTGGCGGCGTCCAGCTCGATGGAGCCGCCGCCCGGTGCGAAGCGGCGCTCGAAGTCACGGATCTCCGTCATGGAGTCCAGCAGCCCGAAACGGGTCAGCGAGCGGGCGTCGCGCAGCGCGTCGAGCAGCGGGCCCTGCGCGGTGTCCAGGGTGAAGGGCGGCACCTCGTCGCTCTTGGCGCCGGTGGCCAGCGCGTGGATCCGCTCCCGGTACGCGCCCGCGTACACCTCCACCAGCTCGCTGATCTGCTCGTCACCGAGCGCCTTGGCGTAGCCGATGAGGGCGATGGAGGCGGAGAAGCGCTTCAGGTCCCAGGTGAAGGGGCCGACGTACGCCTCGTCGAAGTCGTTGACGTTGAAGATCAGCCGGCCCGTCGCGTCCATGTACGTGCCGAAGTTCTCCGCGTGCAGGTCTCCGTGGATCCACACGCGCGAGGTGCGCTCGTCCAGGAACGGGCCGCCCCGCTTCTCGGCGTCGAGGTCGTGGTAGAAGAGACCGGCGGTACCCCGGTAGAACGCGAACGCCGAGGCCGCCATCTTCCGGAACTTCACCCGGAACGCGGCCGGGTCGGCGGCCAGGAGCTCGCCGAACGCGGTGTCGAAGACGGCGAGGATCTCCTCGCCGCGGTGCTCGTCGTTGAGCTGCGGAACCGACATCGCTGGGTGCCTCCTGGTGCATGACATGGACGACAGCGCTTCTGTCGCATCCAACGGGCGGGACCGGACGAAAGTGCCCGCGGCCCCACCCGTGAAGGTACGTGGGGAACGAGCCCGGGTGTCAGTCGCGAGGCATAGACTTCGACGCTGTCCCCCGATCCGTCCGTAACCGGTGGGACACCCGTTGCCGTTTGTTTCCCTTGGAGGCCGCAGCCGTGTCAAAGCCGCCGTTCACGCACCTGCACGTCCACACCCAGTACTCGCTGCTGGACGGTGCCGCGCGGCTGAAGGACATGTTCGACGCGTGCAACGAGATGGGCATGACCCACATCGCCATGTCCGACCACGGCAACCTGCACGGGGCGTACGACTTCTTCCACACCGCGAAGAAGGCCGGAGTCACCCCGATCATCGGGATCGAGGCGTATGTCGCCCCCGAGTCGCGGCGCAACAAGCGCAAGATCCAGTGGGGCCAGCCGCACCAGAAGCGCGACGACGTCTCCGGTTCCGGCGGCTACACCCACAAGACGATCTGGGCGGCCAACGCGACGGGCCTGCACAACCTCTTCAAGCTCTCCTCGGACGCGTACGCCGAGGGCTGGCTCCAGAAGTGGCCCCGGATGGACAAGGAGACCATCTCCCAGTGGTCCGAGGGGCTCATCGCCTCCACCGGCTGCCCCTCGGGCGAGCTCCAGACCCGGCTGCGCCTCGGCCAGAAGGAGGAGGCGCTCAAGGCGGCGGCCGACTACCAGGACATCTTCGGCAAGGACCGGTACTTCCTGGAGCTGATGGACCACGGCATCGAGATCGAGAGCCGGGTCCGTGACGGCCTCCTGGAGATCGGCAAGAAGCTCGGCATCCCGCCGCTGGTCACCAACGACTCGCACTACACGTACGCGCACGAGGCGACCGCGCACGACGCGCTGCTGTGCATCCAGACCGGCAAGAACCTCTCGGACCCGGACCGCTTCCGCTTCGACGGCACCGGCTACTACCTGAAGTCCACGGACGAGATGTACGCCATCGACTCCTCGGACGCCTGGCAGGAGGGCTGCGCCAACACCCTCCTGGTGGCCGAGCAGATCGACACCACCGGCATGTTCGAGGCGAAGAACCTCATGCCGAAGTTCGACATCCCCGACGGCTTCACCGAGATCACCTGGTTCAAGGAGGAGGTCCGCCGGGGCATGGACCGCCGCTTCCCGGGCGGCGTCCCCGACGACCGGCAGAAGCAGGTCGAGTACGAGATGGACGTCATCATCCAGATGGGGTTCCCGGGCTACTTCCTCGTCGTCGCCGACTTCATCATGTGGGCGAAGAACCAGGGCATCGCGGTCGGCCCGGGGCGTGGCTCCGCGGCCGGCTCGATCGTCGCCTACGCGATGGGCATCACCGACCTCGACCCGATCCCGCACGGCCTGATCTTCGAGCGGTTCCTCAACCCCGAGCGCGTCTCCATGCCCGATGTCGACATCGACTTCGACGAGCGCAGGCGCGTCGAGGTGATCCGGTACGTGACCGAGAAGTACGGCGCCGACAAGGTCGCCATGATCGGCACCTACGGCAAGATCAAGGCGAAGAACGCCATCAAGGACTCCGCGCGCGTGCTGGGCTACCCGTACGCCATGGGCGACCGCCTCACCAAGGCCATGCCCGCCGACGTCCTGGGCAAGGGCATCGACCTCAACGGCATCACCGACCCCTCGCACCCGCGCTACAGCGAGGCGGGCGAGATCCGCGCGATGTACGAGAACGAGCCGGACGTCAAGAAGGTCATCGACACCGCCAAGGGCGTCGAGGGCCTGGTCCGGCAGATGGGTGTGCACGCGGCCGGCGTGATCATGTCCAGCGAGCCCATCGTCGACCACGCCCCGATCTGGGTGCGCCACACGGACGGCGTGACCATCACCCAGTGGGACTACCCGCAGTGCGAGTCGCTCGGCCTGCTGAAGATGGACTTCCTCGGCCTGCGCAACCTGACGATCATGGACGACGCCGTCAAGATGGTGAAGTCCAACAAGGGCGTCGACCTCGACCTGCTGGCCCTGCCGCTCGACGATCCGAAGACCTTCGAACTCCTCCAGCGCGGTGAGACCCTCGGCGTCTTCCAGTTCGACGGCGGCCCCATGCGCTCGCTGCTGCGCCTGATGAAGCCCGACAACTTCGAAGACATCTCCGCCGTCTCGGCGCTCTACCGTCCCGGCCCGATGGGCATGGACTCGCACACGAACTACGCGCTCCGCAAGAACAAGCTCCAGGAGATCACCCCGATCCACAAGGAGCTCGAGGAGCCGCTCGAAGAGGTCCTGGCGGTCACCTACGGCCTGATCGTCTACCAGGAGCAGGTGCAGAAGGCCGCCCAGATCATCGCCGGGTACTCGCTCGGCGAGGCCGACATCCTGCGCCGCGTGATGGGCAAGAAGAAGCCCGACGAGCTGGCGAAGAACTTCACCATCTTCCAGGCCGGCGCCAAGAAGAACGGCTACAGCGACGAGGCGATCAAGGCCCTGTGGGACGTGCTGGTCCCCTTCGCCGGCTACGCGTTCAACAAGGCGCACTCCGCCGCGTACGGCCTGGTCTCGTACTGGACCGCCTACCTGAAGGCGAACCACCCCGCCGAGTACATGGCCGGACTGCTCACCTCGGTCAAGGACGACAAGGACAAGTCGGCCGTCTACCTCAACGAGTGCCGGCGCATGGGCATCAAGGTGCTCCCGCCGAACGTCAACGAGTCGGTGCACAACTTCGCCGCGCAGGGCGACGACGTGATCCTCTTCGGCCTCGAGGCCGTGCGCAACGTCGGCACCAACGTGGTGGAGTCGATCATCAGGAGCCGCAAGGCCAAGGGCAAGTACGGCTCCTTCCCCGACTACCTCGACAAGGTCGAGGCGGTCGCGTGCAACAAGCGCACCACGGAGTCGCTGATCAAGGCGGGCGCGTTCGACACCCTGGGGCACACCCGCAAGGGCCTCACCGCGCACTTCGAGCCGATGATCGACAACGTGGTCGCGGTCAAGCGCAAGGAGGCCGAGGGCCAGTTCGACCTCTTCGGCGGCATGGGCGAGGAGGAGACGAGCGAGCCCGGCTTCGGACTCGACGTCGAGTTCACGACCGACGAGTGGGAGAAGACGTATCTGCTCGCCCAGGAGCGGGAGATGCTCGGTCTGTACGTCTCCGACCACCCGCTCTTCGGCCTGGAGCACGTGCTGTCCGACAAGGCCGACGCGGGCATCGCCCAGCTCACCGGCGGTGAGCACGCGGACGGCGCGGTCGTCACCATCGGCGGCATCATCTCCGGTCTCCAGCGCAAGATGACCAAGCAGGGCAACGCCTGGGCGATCGCCACCGTCGAGGACCTCGCGGGCTCCATCGAGTGCATGTTCTTCCCGGCGACCTACCAGCTCGTCTCGACCCAACTCGTCGAGGACGCCGTCGTCTTCGTCAAGGGCCGCCTCGACAAGCGGGAGGACGTGCCGCGGCTCGTCGCCATGGAGCTCCAGGTCCCCGACCTGTCGAACGCGGGCACCAACGCCCCCGTGATCCTCACCATCCCGGCCACCCGGGTCACCCCGCCGATGATCAACCGCCTGGGGGAGATCCTCACTCACCACCGGGGTGACAGCGAGGTCCGGATCAGGCTCCAGGGCCCGACCAAGACGACCGTCCTGCGCCTGGACCGGCACCGGGTCAAGCCCGACCCCGCGCTGTTCGGCGATCTGAAGGTACTGCTCGGCCCGTCCTGCCTGGCCGGCTGAGCGCGACAGAGGACGGGAAACCGCGGGAGACGACGGAATCCACGGAACACCGCGGGCAACCACGGAACACCGCGGGAGACCACGGGGGAAGAAACTACGAGGGGCGCATCCGGTACCGGATGCGCCCCTCGGTGCGTGCGAGCCGCAACGGCCCGTCGCCCGGGTGTCAGTTGTGGCCGAAGCGCTTCTGCCGGCCCTTGCGGGCGACATCGGCCGGCGTCACCTGTGAGATGCGCTGCTCGGCCTGCGACTCCATCGAGGACTGCTGGGCCGCCTGCTGACCACGCTCGGACTGCGGCTGTTTACGCTCCTGCTTCTTGTTCTTGGCCATGGTGATCTGCCTCCTGGGGGGAGCTGAGGGCCATCGACGGGACCAGACTCACATAGGCTGACTTACAACGCATTTCGGATAATTACCGTCTGTAACAGGGGTTGTCGGAGCGCAAGCCCCCGAAACGCCACGCCGAAGATCGAGTTCCGGCCGTTAACCTCCGCGTGGTCGGGCAGACTCGAAGAAAGCCCGATGCAAACCTCCCGGAAAGAGGGTGAGTCGTGTGGACCGCTGCATCGTCCTGGTGGACGCCGGGTATCTGCTGGGGGCCGCCGCCAGCCTCCTCGCCGGAGAGCCCTCGCGATCGAGGATCACCGTCGACCACTCCGCCCTCGTCCAGGGCCTGCGGGAACAGGCCGAGTCCGAGACCGAGCGGCCGCTGCTGCGCATCTACTGGTTCGACGGCGCCCCGGACCGCGTCCCCCAGCCCGAACACCGCAGACTGCGCGTGATGCCCCGGGTCACCGTCCGGCTGGGCGCGCTGACCCGCAGCGACGGCCGCTGGGCCCAGAAGGGCGTCGACGCCGCCATGCACGCCGAGCTGACCGAGCTGGCCCGCAACCGCGCCTGCTCCGACGTCGTCCTCGTCACCGGCGACGGCGATCTGCTGCCCGGCATGATGGCCGCCAAGGAGCACGGCGTCGCCGTCCACCTGTGGGCCGTCCAGGCCGCCGACGGCGACTACAACCAGTCGGAGGACCTGGTCGCCGAGGCCGACGAACGGCGCGTCCTGGACCGCATCTGGATCACCAAGGCGGTACGCGCGAAGGAGGTCGGCGGCACCTGCGCGTCGCCGCCCGCGCCCCGGCCCGAGATCGCCGCGATCCTCTCCGCGCCGCTGCCCGACTCCGGCCTCGCCCGCGCCGCCGAGCGCGGCGCCGAGGAGACCGAGCACGCCTCCGCGGCCGGCGCCTCCGAGAACGGCGCCGAGGAGCGCGTTCCCGCGCCCAAGGGGGGCGTGCCGACCCCCAAGGACCTGGCCGCCCTGCGCGCACCCGGTGCCCAGGCCGTCCAGCACCCCACCACGGCGACCCTGCGCTGGTCCTCCGACAAGGGCTGGGTCGACCGTCCCGGCATCCCCGCCGAGCCCTCCGAGGTCGCCGCGATGCCGACACTCGCGCAGCTCACCACGGCGGAGCAGCGGTGGGCCGACCGCGAGGAGGACATCACCACCGTCGGCGGAGACCCGTACGAGGTGGGGCAGGTCTTCGCCCGCCGGTGGATTGCGCGCCTCGGCGAGCAGGGCCAGCTCCAGAAGCTGTCGGGCATGTACCCGCGGATCCCGCACCGCATCGACGGCGAGCTGCTGAGATACGCGGCCCGCTTCGGACTGCTCGCGCACAAGGACGACCAGATCGACGAACACGACCGGTACGCCATCCGGGCGGGATTCTGGCGCGAGATCGACGTACGGACGACCGCCGAGCACGCTCCGGCCGGGGACTGAACCGGCCGCCCGGGACGCCCCGACGGCGAGCGACGGTCCGTGACCCCGTAGTCTCGTCCCTTGTGAGTACGCGCGCGGCACCGCCCATTCGGCACAGGGACGAGGTCGTGTGTGCCGTGCGCGGGCTGACCAAGACCTATCCGGCGGTCCGCGGCCGGCGCGGCACTCCCGCGACACCCGAGGTCCGGGCCACCGACGACGTACGCCTCGACATCCGGCGCGGTGAGATCTTCGGGCTGCTCGGGCCGAACGGCGCCGGGAAGACCACCCTGGTACGGCAGATGACCGGGCTGATGCGGCCCGACTCGGGCAGCGTGGAGATCCTCGGGCACGACATCGTGCGCCACCCCGAGCGGGCCGCGCGGATCCTCGCCTACCTCGGGCAGGAGTCCACCGCCCTCGACGACCTCACCGTCTCGCTGGCCGCCGAGACCACCGGACGGCTGCGCGGCCTCGACGTGCGCGCGGCACGCCGGGAGCGGGACGCCGTCCTGGACGAGCTGGGTCTCACGCCGATCGCCGGACGGCCGCTGCGCAAGCTGTCCGGCGGACAGCGCCGGCTGGCCTGCTTCGCCGCCGTGCTGGTGGGGGAGCGCCCCCTGCTCGTGCTGGACGAACCGACCACCGGGATGGATCCGGTGGCGCGGCGGGCCGTGTGGGCCTCCGTGGACCGGCGGCGGGCCGAGCGCGGGACGACCGTGCTGCTCGTCACCCACAACGTCATCGAGGCGGAGACCGTCCTCGACCGGGTCGCCGTCGTCGACCAGGGCCGGGTCATCGCCTGCGACACCCCCACGGGGCTCAAGGAGCAGGTCGCCGACGAGGTGCGGGTCGAACTGGTGTGGCGCGAGCGGGCGCCGCTGGACGTGCCCGAGGTCGCCGCGCTGCGCGAGCGGGCCGTGGAGTCCGGCCGCCGCTGGACCCTGCGGCTGGCGCCCGACGAGGCCCGCGCGGTCGTAGCCACCGTCACCGGCGGAGCCGCCTTCGCCGCCCTGGACGACTTCACGCTGGCCACACCGAGCCTGGAGGATGTCTATCTGGCGCTGGGCGGGGCGGCGCGGCAGGGGCTGGTGCGGGCTTGAGGGCGACTGGAGCGCGGGGCACCGAGGTGAGCGAGCGAGCCTCCAGGCCCGTATGGGACGGTAGGGGAACCGTAGGGAAGAGGAGCAACGTCACGTGAGTGTCGTACCCGCCGAGGTTCTGCCGGGAAGCGCCCGGGCCGTCACCCAGCCGGTGCCCCGCGCCGCCGCCGAGCTGGCCCCCCGCGCGCGGCTGTGGCCGTCGCTGGTGGCCGTGTACCGGGCACAGCTGTCCCGGGCCCGGGTGGCGCGTATCCCGCTGCTGTTCGTGGCGACCTTCCAGTCGGTCGGCATCCTGATCATGATGCGGGGGGTGGTGGACGGGGGCCGCGAGGCGGAGGCCGTGGTGGCGGGCTCCGCGGTCCTCGTCGTCGCGTTCGTCGCGCTGAACCTGCTCGCGCAGTACTTCGGACAGCTGCGGGCGAGCGGCGGGCTGGACCACTACGCGACCCTTCCGGTGCCGCCCGCGGCCGTGGTGCTCGGCGCGGCGGGCGCGTACGCGTCCTTCACCGTGCCGGGGACCCTGGTGACGGCGGTCTTCGGATGCGTGCTGTTCGGGCTGCCGTTCACCCATCTGTGGATCCTCGCGGCCGTGATCCCGCTGGCCGGCGCCGCCCTGTCCGGACTGGGCGCGGCCTTCGGGCTGCTCGCGCCGCGGCCGGAGCTGGCCACCGTGCTGGGGCAGCTCGGCATGTCGGCGGCGCTGCTGCTGGGCGTGCTGCCGCCGGACCGGATGCCGGAGGCGGTGCGCTTCGCCCGCGATCTGCTGCCGTCGACGTACGGGGTCGAGGCGTTCGCCCGGACCTTCCGGGCGAGTCCCGACTGGGCGTTCGTCCTCGCCGACCTCGCCGTGTGCGCCGGGGTCGGCGTCGTTTCGCTGGCCGTCGCCACCTGGGCGTACCGCCGAGCCGCCGTCCGGTGACGCGCGGCACAGGCGCGCCTGGCACGATGTCAGAGTGACCGCACCGCTGACTCCGCCTCCGCCGCCGCACGAACCCTCCTCGCACACGGCCTGGCCTCCGCCGCCCGGCGGGTACGCGGGGGTGGCCACCGCGCCCCATGACGTCGCGTACGGACAGGACGGGCCCGGCATGAAGACCGAACTGCGCGAAGCCGCCGTCATCACGGTGGCGGTCGCGCTCGCCGGCGCGCTGCTCGGGCTGCTGTGGGTGTGGCTGGCGCCCAAGGTGCCGCTGGTCGGTGACCTGGTGGACGACAACTGGGTCGTCTACTTCAAGGACACCGAGGGGGAACAGGCGATCGGCGTGGACGGAACGTTCACGCTGCTGGCCCTGGCGTTCGGGGCCGTGAGCGCCCTGGCCGTGTTCCTGTGGCGGCGGCGCGGTGGAGTGCCGCTGGTGATCGGCCTCGCCGTCGGGGGGTTCCTCGGGTCGTTGCTGGCGTGGCGGCTGGGGGTGTGGCTGGGGCCCGACTCCGATGTGATCGCGCACGCGCAGTCGGCGGGCAAGGGGGTCGCGTTCTCGGCTCCGCTGAAGCTGGGCGCGAAGGGGGCGTTGCTGGCGTGGTCGTTCGCCGCGGCGCTGATGCATCTGGGGCTCACGGCGTTGTTCGGGCCTCGGGATCCCGATCCGTATCAGGCGCACCTGGGTGTGCCGAAGGACGGGTACGGGGCGCCGATGGGCTAGGGGCATTTCCTCGCCCCCGCCGCCCTTTCCCTTCCCGTCCCTGGGGGCGCTGCCCCCAGACCCCTTATTCGGCCTGCGGCCTCGTCCTCGAGCGCCGGACGGGCTGGTTGGGCGCGGGCGATGGGGGCCAGTACCGCCCCCGTCCCCCGCCGCTCCTTTCCCAGGCGCTGCCCCGAGGCCCCCGATATCGGCCTGCGGCCTCGTCCTCGAGCGCCGGACGGGCTGGTTAGGCGCGGGCGATGGGGGACAGTACCGCCCCCGTGAGGTCGGCCAATGCCGTGGGGGTGAGTTCCACCTCCAGGCCTCTGCGGCCCGCCGAGACGCAGATCGTGGGGTGGGTCGTCGCCGAGGCGTCCAGAACCGTGGGGAGCCTCTTGCGCTGGCCCAGGGGGGAGATGCCGCCCCGGACGTAGCCCGTGGTGCGTTCCGCGAGGGTCGGGTCGGCCATCGCCGCCCGTTTTCCGCCCACCGCCGACGCCAGGGCCTTCAGGTCCAGGGAGCCGGCCACCGGGACCACGGCCACCGTCAGCGCGCCGTCCACGTCCGCGACCAGGGTCTTGAAGACCCGGTCGGGGGAGACGCCCATCGCCTCGGCGGCCTCCTCGCCGTAGGACGGGTGGCTCGGGTCGTGGTCGTAGGCGTGGACCGTGAAGTCCACGCCCGCCGCCGTCAGGGCCACCGTCGCGGGCGTGCCCGCGGACTGCTGCTGTTTCTTCGGCTTCTTCGCCATGCGGGCCTTCAGTTGAGACTGGTCGGGCCGCGCGTCAGGTCCGACGCGGGCAGCGAGGGCAGGCTGCGGATGATCGCCGTCTCCGCGCGCAGCAGTTTCAGCTCGTCCCGCAGGCGGGAGGCCGTGTCGGGGGCCTGGAGCAGGCGCTGCTTGGTCGGGGTGTCCAGCATCATCGCGGCCGCCACCAGGTACGACACCACCGACGGGTCGTCCGGGAGATCCGCGCCGGTGGTCAGCGAGCGCTCGCGGGCGCCCGCCAGGCGCTTCTGGTACTGGCGGAAGGCGCGCAGCACGCCTTCCGCGAGGGCGCCCGCCTCGTCGCCCGGGTCCTCGGGCAGTTCCTGGAGCTCGGCGGTCAGGAACGGGCCGGACGCGTCAACCGACAGCAGCTTCACGCGGGTGGTGCCCGTCGCCAGCACCTCGAAGGTGCCGTCGGCGCGCTCGCGGATCGTCGCCGCGTCGGCCACACAGCCGACGTCGTGGAACGCCTTGAGCGGAGCGTCGCCGAAGCCGGCCGCGGGGCCGCGCTCGGGCAGCGCGGTCTGGCCGGGCAGGCCGTGGGAGCTGGGGGCCACCTCATGGCCGTCGCGGATCGCCACGACGGCGAACCGGCGTGATTCGTCCTCGGGGGTCTTCAACAGGTCGCGCATCATGGCGCGATAGCGCTCCTCGAAGACGTTGAGCGGGAGCACGAGCCCCGGGAACAACGCCGAGTTCAGGGGGAAGAGCGGCAGACGGACGGTGGTCACGACGCTGAAGCCTAGTGGTCCGTGGAGTGGGCTCGTCCGCCGTGCCCGCTCCCTGGACTCCAGGGGGGCCGCTCGGACGGCCCCGAGCGCACTTCCTCGCGTACCGCCAGGAAGTGGCCGAGCGGATCGTCGGACAGTCGGCCCCAGGGGAAGGAGGTGGCGTAGGGGCCGATCAGGCGCAGTTGCGCGAGGGCGTCGTCGTGGCGGTCCAGGCGGACCAGGACGTACGTCAGCACATTGCGGATCTCGGCCGGCCACGGGTCGACGGACGGGAATCGGGCGGAGAGCGCGATGGCGCGGTCGGCCGCCGCGTCCAGTCGCTCGCGCGGTACCTCGGGCCCGCAGCCGTCGGTCAGGTACGCGAAAGCGGCCCGCGTCGGCAGTGCCTGGACGAGGGAGCCGGCCGGCGCGTCCTGCGCGGCACGGTCGGCGAAGTCGAAGCACTCCCCATGGGAGCCGTGCCACGACTCGGCGAGATAGCGCTTGGCGGCGACATGGCAGCCGTAGTGGTGCGGGGCGCGGCGGACTGCGGCCGACCACAGTTCGCCGAAGTACTTGTGTCCGGCGCGGGTGCCGCGCGCGTGGTCCAGGGCGATCCGCCACGGCACCGGGTCGCGGACGTCGCTCTGCGCGGCGGCCGTGATCAGCGGGCTCACCTCGCGCAGCAGCTCGGCCCGGGCCGGTGAGCGCCAGGCCCGGTGCACCGCGAGCTGGGCGGCGACGAGCAGCACGTCCGGGTCGCGCGGGGCGGCGGCGCGCCACTCCTCGAACCACTCCGAGCGGGAGTGCGCGAAGGACGCCAGCCGGGTGACGTACCGGTCCCGGTACTCCCACTCGGCCCGTTCCCGGGTCCGGGCCATGAGCTGGGCGGCGGGCGCGTAGGCGCCCAGTCCGGCGGCGACCAGGGCGGGGCCGAGTCGGTCGTCGGGCACGTCGAGGAGCACCTCGTCGTCGGCGGGGAGCCCGGCGGCGCTGTGGGGGGCGGCGGCGTTCCGTGCCGTCCGGGAGGCCCGGGAGGCGCGGATGAACGGGGGCAGCAGAGCCATGGTGTCGCCCATTGAAAAGCCGCGGGTTCAGATTGCGCCAGAGGGTTCCGGCACCTTCACGAAAGTTGTACACCGTACGGTCAAGGAGCGGTAAAAGGTGACTGTGGGCGACTGCGCGTGAGCCCGCTGTCCACCGGTCATCCCCGCCGCAGCAGTCGCGTGGCCCCCGCCGCGACCGTCGTCGCCAGGATCCAGCCGAGCAGGATCAGCGCCGCCGACAGCCACTGCCAGCCGCCGCGCAGCTGCCACTCGCCGACCTGACCGAGGTCGATGACCGGCAGCAGCAGGTCGAGCGCGAACAGGGCGGGATTCCAGGGCGGGTGCCCGTTCCGGTCGACGGGCGGATGCGCGGCGTGCGCGAAGGCCAGCGAGCTCGCCGCCCACAGCACCGCCATCCACACCGCCGCGCGGCCCGGCCGGTACCCGTAGGCGACCGTCCAGTCCTGGACGTAGCCCCAGAGTTTCGCGGCCGGCGGCAGGGTCTCGCGGCGCCGGCGCTGCTTGGCCAGCAGTACCTCGCGGGCGTCCTCGTCCTCCCCGCCGGCCCGCAGCACGGTGGCCAGCCGTTCGTACGGCTCCGGGGCGTACTCGGCGGTCGCCGCGGCCACCCAGCGCAGCCGCTCGGCCAGCGGGAACGGGCCCTGCGGCACCAGGTTCTCGTAGGCGAAGCCGCCCATGTGCACACTGCCGGGGCCCGGCCACGCGCTCGCCCGGTCCACCAGGTTGATCACCCGGGCGCCCGACAGCACCACCTTGCCGCGCGGCGGCCGCTCCCCGAGGAAGCGCAGCTCGGGCGTCTGCACCCGGCGCAGCGACAGCTCCTGGTCCTCCGTGAACACGAACCGGGCCCGCTCCAGGTCCACGGCGTCCCCGAACCGCCCGTCGTCCAGCCGCACCCCGCCCCGGCACTCGAAGCGCTGGACGCGGGTCCCGCGCGCGGGTGTCGTGCCGCTCAGCGCCTGACCGCCGACGCCGGCCGGGGTCAGGTACAGCGAGCGCTCCACCGTCAGCTGGGGCGCGTTCAGCGCGAGCCGGGTGTACGGGTTGGCCAGCCGCGCGCCGCGCAGGCTCAGCGACACGCCGATCTTGGCGCTGCGCAGGCTCAGCTCGCCGTGCGATTCGAGCAGCTCGGCCTGGAGGTCCTGGCCGACCGTCATGCCGTCGGCGGCGATCGAGCGTCCGCTGCGGTCGCGGTAGACGATCGCCTGGTTGAGCAGCAGGTCCGTGCCGATGTGCGCGTCGGTGAGCCGGACGCCGTTGTGGAAGCGGCAGCGGGGGAGGTGCAGATCGCCCTCGGTGTGCACCCGGGCCGCCTCGAGACGCGGCACCGAGCAGTCCACCATCCGCAGGGTCGTGAACCGCGCCTCCGGCAGCAGCACCTCCCGCTCGAACCGGCAGCGCTTCATCTCCAGGTACGGCACCACCGTGCCGCCCGCGAGGTCCAGGGTGCCGCTGACCTGCACGCCCGCCAGCTTCAGCGAGGCGACCCGGCCGGCCAGCGCGGGCGGCCCGGCCAGCAGCAGCCAGGCGACGATCCGCGCCCGCACGGTCCGCGACGCGCCCCAGGGATGCCCGCCGTGCGGGTCGTCGACGACCGTGTCCCCGCTGCTCAGGTCGTACACGCTGCCGTTGCGGAAGGCCTGCCACATCCCGGCCTCGGCGGCGGTCAGGTCGTCCGGCAGATCCCCCGGGTCGCCTCCCGCGCGGATGCCCGCCCCCTCGGTCACACGATTCACCCCCTCCGTCACCCACGGTTTCGCACAGCTGTTCATGCCCGGTGGGCGGCCCCCCGAACGCTAGAGCCGAAGCTGATCTTCCGGATTCCGGCCAGGTTCTGTATCAGCCATTGATACGCGCGACCGACGCCCGATCCCGGTCTGAGAGAATTGACGGCGTGATCTCCCGAATCGATCTGCGCGGCGACGCCCTCCCCGAGGGACCCGCCCTGCGCGACCTCCTGCCCCGAGCCGACTTCGACGTCTCGGCCGCCCTGGAGAAGGTGCGTCCGATCTGCGAGGCCGTGCATCATCGGGGCGACGCGGCGCTGATCGACTTCGCCGAGAAGTTCGACGGGGTGCGGCTGGAATCCGTCCGCGTGCCCGCGGCGGCGATCGCCGACGCGCTCGAGCGGCTCGACCCGGCCGTCCGCGCGGCCCTGGAGGAGTCCATCCGCCGCGCCCGTCTCGTCCACCGCGAGCAGCGCCGTACGACGCACACGACCCAGGTCGTGCCCGGTGGGTCGGTGACCGAGAAGTGGGTGCCGGTCGAGCGGGTCGGGCTGTACGCGCCCGGCGGCCGGTCGGTCTACCCGTCCTCCGTGGTCATGAACGTCGTGCCGGCGCAGGAAGCCGGCGTCGGCTCCATCGCGCTCGCCTCCCCGGCCCAGTCCGAGTTCGGCGGCCTGCCGCACCCGACGATCCTCGCGGCCTGCGCCCTCCTCGGCGTCGACGAGGTGTACGCGGCCGGCGGCGCGACGGCCGTCGCGATGTTCGCGTACGGCACCGAGTCCTGCCCGCCCGCCAACATGGTCACCGGCCCCGGCAACATCTGGGTCGCCGCCGCCAAGCGCTACTTCGCCGGCAAGATCGGCATCGACGCGGAGGCCGGCCCGACCGAGATCGCGGTCCTCGCCGACGACAGCGCCGACCCGGTGCACGTCGCCGCCGACCTGATCAGCCAGGCCGAGCACGATCCGCTCGCGGCCGCCGTCCTGGTCACCGACTCCGTCGAGCTGGCGGACGCGGTCGCCAAGGAACTGGAGCCACAGGTCGCGGCCACCAAGCACATCGAGGACCGGATCGTCCCGGCGCTCGCCGGCAGGCAGTCCGCGATCGTGCTGGTCGACGGCGTCGACGAGGGCCTGCGGGTGGTCGACGCGTACGGCGCCGAGCACCTGGAGATCCAGACGGCCGACGCGGCCGCCGTGGCCGACCGGGTGAAGAACGCGGGCGCGATCTTCGTCGGCCCCTGGGCGCCGGTGTCGCTGGGCGACTACGCGGCCGGGTCCAACCACGTGCTGCCGACGGGCGGCTGCGCCTGCCACTCCTCCGGGCTGTCCGTGCAGTCCTTCCTGCGGGGCATCCACATCGTCGACTACACGCGGGCCGCGCTGGCCGACGTCGCGCAGCACGTGGTGACGCTGGCGGAGGCGGAGGACCTGCCCGCGCACGGCGCGGCGATCAAGGCGAGGTTCGGGTGGAAGGTACCGGCGAGCAAGTGAACTTCGAAATCGACGATCTCCCCGTACGGGACGAGCTGCGCGGCAAGTCCCCCTACGGCGCGCCCCAGTTGGACGTCCCCGTACGGCTGAACACCAACGAGAACCCCTACCCGCTGCCCGAGGCGCTCGTCGAGCGGATCGCGGAGCGGGTGCGCGAGGCGGCCCGCAACCTCAACCGCTACCCGGACCGGGACGCCGTCGAGCTGCGCACGCGGCTCGCGGAGTACCTGACCGACACGGCAGGGTACGAGGTCGGCTTGGCGAACGTGTGGGCCGCCAACGGCTCCAACGAGGTCATCCAGCAGTTGCTCCAGACCTTCGGCGGACCGGGCCGCACCGCGATCGGCTTCGAGCCGTCGTACTCGATGCACGGGCTCATCGCGCGCGGCACCGGCACCGGCTGGATCTCGGGTCCGCGGCGCGAGGACTTCACCATCGACCTGGCGGCCGCCGAGCGGGCCATCGCCGAACACCGGCCCGACGTCGTCTTCATCACCACCCCCAACAACCCCACCGGCACCGCGGTCCCGGCCGAGACGGTCCTCGCGCTGTACGAGGCCGCGCAGAGCGCCAGGCCGTCGATGGTGGTCGTGGACGAGGCGTACGTCGAGTTCAGCCACGGCGACTCACTGCTGCCGCTGCTCGAAGGTCGGCCGAATCTCGTCGTCTCGCGCACCATGTCCAAGGCCTTCGGCGCGGCCGGCCTGCGCCTCGGCTACCTCGCCGCGCACCCGGCGGTCGTGGACGCCGTGCAGCTCGTCCGGCTGCCGTACCACCTGTCGGCCGTCACCCAGGCGACCGCGCTGGCCGCCCTGGAACACACCGACACGCTGCTGAAGTACGTCGAGCAGCTCAAGTCGGAGCGCGACCGGCTGGTGCGCGAACTGCTCGCGATCGGCTACGAGGTGACGGCGTCCGACGCCAACTTCGTGCAGTTCGGGCGGTTCGCAGACGCCCACACGGTCTGGCAGCAGATCCTCGACCGGGGCGTCCTGGTCCGCGACAACGGCGTACCCGGCTGGCTGCGGGTCACCGCCGGAACCCCCGAAGAGAATGACGCGTTCCTCGACGCGGTCCGTGATGTGAAGAAGGAGCAGAGGCCATGAACCGCGTAGGACGTACAGAGCGCACGACGAAGGAGACGTCGGTCCTCGTCGAGATCAACCTCGACGGCACCGGCAAGGTCGATGTGTCGACCGGCGTCGGCTTCTACGACCACATGCTGGACCAGCTCGGCCGGCACGGTCTGTTCGACCTGACCGTGAAGACCGACGGCGACCTGCACATCGACTCCCACCACACCATCGAGGACACCGCCCTCGCGCTCGGCGCCGCCTTCCGGCAGGCCCTCGGCGACAAGGTGGGCATCTACCGGTTCGGCAACTGCACGGTCCCGCTGGACGAGTCCCTCGCCCAGGTCACCGTCGACCTCTCCGGCCGGCCCTACCTCGTGCACACCGAGCCCGAGAAGATGGCGCCGATGATCGGTGAGTACGACACCACGATGACCCGGCACATCCTGGAGTCCTTCGTCGCCCAGGCGCAGATCGCGCTGCACGTGCACGTGCCCTACGGGCGCAACGCGCACCACATCGTGGAGTGCCAGTTCAAGGCGCTGGCCCGGGCCCTGCGCTACGCCTCCGAGCGCGACCCGCGCGCGGCCGGCATCCTCCCCTCCACGAAGGGCGCCCTGTAAAGCCATGAGCGGACTGTCGACCATCCTGATCGTCGTCGGCCTCTTCCTGGCCGGCGGCATCTACTCGTTCGTCAAACAGCAGATGCCGAAGAGCCTGATCGTGCTGCTCTCGATCGGCGCCGCGATGTGTCTCCTCGCAGGCGTCGTGCGGCTGGAGGTGTGGAATTGAGCACCGCCCCGAACACCTCGAAGAGCCCGAAGAAGGTCGTCGTCTTCGACTACGGCTTCGGCAACGTCCGCTCCGCCGAGCGGGCCCTCGCGCGCACCGGGGCCGATGTCGAGATCACGCGTGACTTCGACACCGCCATGAACGCCGACGGGCTGCTGGTGCCGGGCGTCGGCGCCTTCGCCGCCTGCATGCGCGGCCTGAAGGAGGCCCGCGGCGACTGGATCATCGGCCGCAGGCTGGCCGGCGGGCGCCCCGTGATGGGCATCTGCGTCGGCATGCAGATCCTGTTCGCGCGGGGCATCGAGCACGGCGTGGAGACCGAGGGTCTCGACGAGTGGCCCGGCGCGGTCGAGCCGCTCCAGGCCGAGATCGTGCCCCACATGGGCTGGAACACCGTCGACGCCCCGGCCGACTCCGAGCTGTTCGCCGGACTGGACGCGGACGCGCGCTTCTACTTCGTGCACTCCTACGCCGTGCAGGACTGGTCCCTCGACGTGCACAACCCGCTGCTGCGGGCGCCGAAGGTGACCTGGTCGACGCACGGCAAGCCGTTCGTGGCCGCCGTGGAGAACGGCGCCCTGTGGGCCACGCAGTTCCACCCCGAGAAGTCCGGCGACGCCGGAGCCCAGCTCCTCACCAACTGGATCGGAACACTGTGAGCAAGCTCGAACTCCTCCCCGCCGTCGACGTTCGCGACGGCCAGGCCGTCCGTCTCGTGCACGGCGAGTCGGGCACCGAGACCTCCTACGGCTCCCCGCTCGAGGCCGCCCTCGCCTGGCAGCGCTCCGGCGCCGAGTGGCTGCACCTGGTCGACCTGGACGCCGCGTTCGGCACCGGCGACAACCGCGCGCTGATCGCCGAGGTCGCGGGCGCGATGGACATCAAGGTGGAGCTGTCCGGCGGCATCCGCGACGACGACACCCTCGCCGCCGCCCTGGCCACCGGCTGCACCCGGGTCAACCTGGGCACCGCCGCCCTGGAGACCCCCGAGTGGGTCGCCAAGGTCATCGCCGAGCACGGCGACAAGATCGCGGTCGGCCTCGACGTCCGGGGCACGACCCTGCGCGGCCGCGGCTGGACCCGCGACGGCGGCGACCTCTACGAGACGCTGGCGCGTCTCGACAAGGAGGGCTGCGCGCGCTACGTCGTCACCGACATCGCCAAGGACGGCACCCTCCAGGGCCCCAACCTGGAACTCCTGAAGAACGTGTGCGCCGTGACGGACCGGCCGGTCGTGGCCTCGGGCGGCGTGTCCTCCCTCGACGACCTGCGGGCCATCGCCGAACTGGTGCCCGTCGGCGTAGAGGGCTCCATCGTCGGCAAGGCCCTGTACGCCAAGGCGTTCACCCTGGAAGAGGCCCTGGAGGCGGTCGCCCGGTGAGCGAGGTACGACGCATCACGACCGGCGCGCCCTGGGAGGAGACCTTCGGGTACTCCCGCGCGGTGGAGCTGCCGAACGGCCTGGTACTGGTCTCCGGGTGCACATCGATCGTGGACGGCGAGATCGCCGGCGGCGGTCCCTACGAGCAGACGGTCAACGCCTTCGCTGTCGCGTTCGCGGCACTGGAGCAGCTGGGCCTCGGGCGCGACGACGTCGTGCGCACCCGCATGTACCTCACCCACGCGCGGGACGTGGACGACGTCGGACGCGCCCACAAGGAGCTGTTCGAGACCGTCCGGCCCGCCGCGTCCATGCTCATCGTCTCCGGCCTCGTGGACCCCAGCCTGGTCGTCGAGGTCGAGGTGGAGGCCTATCGAGGAGGGTCCTCGGCATGACCCTTGCCGTACGAGTCATCCCCTGCCTGGACGTGGACAACGGCCGGGTCGTCAAGGGCGTCAACTTCCAGAACCTGCGCGACGCGGGCGACCCCGTCGAGATGGCCAAGGTGTACGACGCCGAGGGCGCCGACGAGCTGACGTTCCTGGACATCACCGCCTCGTCGGGCAACCGCGAGACGACCTACGACGTGGTGCGCCGCACCGCCGAGCAGGTGTTCATCCCGCTGACGGTGGGCGGCGGGGTACGCACCGCCGAGGACGTCGACAAGCTGCTGCGGGCCGGCGCGGACAAGGTGGGCGTCAACACGGCCGCCATCGCCCGCCCGGAGCTGATCAAGGAGATCGCCGAGCGGTTCGGCAGCCAGGTGCTGGTGCTCTCGGTGGACGCCCGGCGGACCCCCGCGGGGACCTTCGAGGTGACGACGCACGGCGGCCGCCAGGGCACCGGCATCGACGCCATCGAGTGGGCGCACCGCGCGGCCGAGCTGGGCGCGGGCGAGATCCTGCTCAACTCGATGGACGCGGACGGCACGAAGGACGGCTACGACCTGGAGATGATCGCCGCCGTCCGTAAGCACGTGACGGTCCCGGTGATCGCCTCCGGCGGCGCCGGCAGGCTCGCCGACTTCCCGCCGGCCGTCGACGCGGGCGCGGACGCGGTGCTCGCCGCGTCGGTGTTCCACTTCGGCGACCTGCGGATCGGCCAGGTCAAGGACGCGCTGCGGGAGACCGGACACCCGGTGCGCTGAGCTCAGCCCTTCGGCTGGGTCAGCTGCACCAGGTTGCCCACGGTGTCGTCCAGGACGGCCGCCACGACCGGGCCCTGGTCCTGCGGGGGATGGGTGAAGCGGACACCCAGCCCCCGCAGCCGCTCGTACTCCGCGTCGAGGTCGTCGACCGAGAAGACGATGCACGGCAGCCCCGCCTCCCGCAGGGCCGCCCGGTACGGCTCCGCGATGGGACCCTGGCCGGGCTCCAGCAGCAGCTGGAGATCCCGCTGGGCCCCCTCCGCCGCGCCCACGGTGACGAACAGCGTGCCTTCGCCCAGATCCATGTGCAGACGCGTCTCGAACCCCAGGACCTCGGTGTAGAACGCGTGGGCCTTCGTGACGTCGTCGACGTACACGCTCGTCATGGCGACCTTGATCATGTGCGGCCTCTCAGATCCCGAGCTGCTTTCCGCCGTGCAGCCTGGTGATGGCTTCCTTCTCGCCGTCCAGTTCCACCTCCGCCGCGCTCTGCCGGCCGTACAGGAACAGCAGCAGCTCCGACGGCTCCCCGGTGGCCGTCACGACCGGCGTGCCCCGGTTGGCGACCGCGGTACGGCCGTCCGGGCGCCGCAGCACCAGACCGGTCGGGGTGCCGCGGCCCATCAGACGGGCGGTGCGCTCCAGGCGGGTCCACAGGGCGTCCTGGAAGACCGGGTCGAGCGCGCGCGGCGTCCAGTCCGGCCGGGCGCGGCGGACGTCCTCGGTGTGGACATAGAACTCGATCGTGTTGGACGCCTCGTCGAGCTGCTTGAGCTGGAAGGGCGAGAAGCGCGGCGGACCCGTACGGATCAGCTGGATCAGCTCCTCGTACGGCTTGGCGGCGAACTCCTCCATCACCTTGTCCAGGCGGGACGCGAGCTGCTTGATCAGGATGCCCCCGGCGGCGTCCGGGCGGCGCTCGCGCACCACCACGTGCGCCGCGAGATCCCGCGTCTGCCAGCCCTCGCAGAGGGTCGGGGCCTCGGGGCCCGCCGTTTCCAAGAGGTCGGCGAGGAGAAGTCGTTCACGCTTGGCGAAAGTCGACATGCCGTCAGCCTACGACTGCGCGGAGGGTCCGCCTACCCGTCGCCCGACCGCCATCCCCCTCCGAGTCGCTTCGCGCCGCTCCTTCCCATCCAGTGGACACGGGCCGTCACTGTCAGTGGCGCGCGGCACAATGGCAGGCATGACCAGCACGCCCCAGCCCAGCAACCTCGACCCCCGGATCGCCGAGCGCCTCAAGCGCAGCGCCGACGGGCTCGTCCCCGCCATTGCCCAGCAGTACGACACCGGTGAGGTGCTCATGCTCGGCTGGATGGACGACGAGGCGCTGCACCGCACGCTCACCACCGGCCGCTGCACCTACTGGTCGCGCAGCCGCCGGGAGTACTGGGTCAAGGGCGACACCTCCGGCCACTTCCAGTGGGTCAGATCCGTGGCCCTCGACTGCGACGCCGACACGGTGCTCGTCAAGGTCGACCAGGTGGGCGCCGCCTGCCACACCGGGGCGCGCACCTGCTTCGACGCCGACGTGCTGGTCGAGAACGCCGATTCCGGCGTACCCGCCACGGATCAGTAAGGTCAGCCGCCATGGACCTCGAGACGTTCCGCAAGCTGGCCACCGACCGCCGCGTCATTCCGGTCACCCGCAAGCTCCTCGCCGACGGCGACACCCCGGTCGCGCTCTACCGCAAGCTCGCCGCCGAGCGCACCGGAACCTTCCTCCTGGAGTCCGCGGAGAACGGCCGCTCCTGGTCCCGGTACTCCTTCGTGGGTGTCCGCAGCGCCGCCACGCTCACCTCGCGCGACGGCCAGGCCCACTGGCTCGGCTCCCCGCCCGTCGGCGTCCCGGTGGACGGCGACCCGCTCGCCGCCCTGCGCGCCACCATCGAGACCCTCCACACCCCCCACGAGGAGGGCCTGCCGCCCTTCACCGGCGGCATGGTCGGCTACCTCGGCTACGACATCGTGCGCCGCCTGGAGAAGATCGGCCCCGGCGACCGCGACGACCTGCGGCTGCCCGAGCTGACCATGCTCCTGACCAGCGACCTCGCCGTCATGGACCACTGGGAGGGCTCGGTCCTGCTGATCGCCAACGCGATCAACCACAACGACCTCGACACGGGCGTCGACGAGGCCTACACGGACGCGGTGGCCCGGCTGGACGCCATGGAGGCCGACCTCTCCCGCCCGGTCGCCCAGCCCCCGGCCGTCCTCCCGCCCTCCGAACTCCCCGAGTACAGCGCCCTGTGGGGCGGCCCCGACTTCCAGGCGGCCGTCGAGGACATCAAGGAGCGCATCCGCGCGGGCGAGGCCTTCCAGGTCGTCCCCTCCCAGCGCTTCGAGACGCCCTGCACGGCGAGCGCGCTGGACGTCTACCGGGTGCTGCGGGCGACGAACCCCTCCCCGTACATGTACCTGTTCCGCTTCCCCCACGCGGACGGAGAGGCCTTCGACGTCGTGGGCTCCTCCCCGGAAGCCCTCGTCAAGGTCGAGGACGGGCACGCCATGGTCCACCCCATCGCCGGCACCCGGCACCGCGGGGCCACCCCGCAGGAGGACCAGGCCCTCGCCGACGAACTGCTCGCCGACCCCAAGGAGCGCGCCGAGCACCTCATGCTCGTCGACCTCGGCCGCAACGACCTGGGCCGGGTCTGCGAACCGGGCTCGGTGGAGGTCGTCGACTTCATGTCCGTCGAGCGGTACTCGCACGTGATGCACATCGTCTCGACCGTCACCGGGAAGGTCGCCGCGGGCCGCACCGCCTTCGACGTCCTCACCGCCTGCTTCCCCGCCGGGACCCTCTCCGGCGCCCCCAAGCCGCGCGCCATGCAGATCATCGACGAACTGGAGCCGTCCCGGCGCGGCCTGTACGGCGGCTGCGTGGGCTATCTGGACTTCGCCGGCGACTCCGACACCGCCATCGCCATCCGGACGGCCCTCCTGCGCGACGGCACCGCCTACGTCCAGGCCGGCGCGGGCATCGTCGCCGACTCCGACCCGGTCGCCGAGGACCAGGAGTGCCGCAACAAGGCGGCGGCGGTCCTGCGCGCCGTCCACACCGCCAACCGGCTGGCGAAATAGGGCGCTTTCGGACAGACGGCCGGGGCACCTTTCGAAGATAGGACGCGTCTCACGTGAACCCCGGGTGACGGTTCGCCCGGGGTTCAGGCGATAGTGGAGTACGTGACTGCCGTTCCGCACCCCCGATCCGAAGCCGCCGCCCCCGCCGGGTCCGGCCGCCGAAGCCTCGCGCTCGCCCTGTTGTTCGGCGCGCTGGGCTCGGCCGTGACCCTGCTGTCCACCCGGCAGCGCTGGTCGGAGGGCACGGCCACGGTGGCCGGCGGCGCCTTCCCGCTGACCGCCAGGGGCAGCGACGTGACGGGCGTGCCCGCGGCGCTCGCCATAGCGGCCCTCGCCGCGCTCGTCGCCGTCTTCGCCGTCCGCAGGACCGGCCGCTTCGCGGTCTCCGCGCTGCTCGCGCTCTCCGGCGCCGGCATCATGGCCGCCGCCCTGCTCGGCGCCTCCGACGGCTCCTCGCTCGACGAGCAGGCCGCCCGGGCCTCCGGCGACACCTCGGCGACCGTCGCCTCCTTCAGCCACACCGCCTGGCCCTACGCCGCGGCCGCGGGAGGCGCCCTGATCCTGCTGGCCGGCCTGCTCGCCCTGCGCTACGGCCGCCTGTGGCCCGCGATGTCCGGCCGCTACGAACGCGACGGCACCCCGCGCCCCCGGCGCGCGGCCAAGCCCGTCGACCCTGACCGGCCCGAGGACATCTGGAAGGCGCTGGACCGGGGCGAGGACCCGACGGGCGCGGATCCCGCCTGAACCCGACCGGGCCGAGCCCGGCCGACGTCCGGTCGCGCGGTTCCCGATGTGGTGAATCAGACGCGACCGGAGGCCACCCCCGCGTCCGCGACGCGCGCCGGTACGGGACAATGGACGACGAGCGTCCGGCTCGGACGGACACAGAGACAGCAATGAGGAGCAAGTCATGGCGGGCAGCAGCCACGGACACACCCCGGCCGCCTGGACCGGTGTCACCATCGTCTTCATCGGGTTCACCGTCGCGGGCGCGTTCATGGTGATGGCCGAGCCGCTCGGCTTCTGGGCCGGCATGGCGATCGTGGCCCTCGGTGGTGTCGTCGGCGGCATCATGCGCGCGATGGGCCTCGGCATGCCGAAGGAGGCCCACCCGGTGCACCAGGTCACGGCCGCCCGCGAGCCGGCGGCCGCCGAGGCCTGAGCCCCGAAGACCTCGGCAGGACTTCCGCAGGACCTCGTGAGGGGCGGCCGGTGCACACCGGCCGCCCCTCACGCGCGCGTGGCGCCCCGGCGGGGCACAATGCGAGGCGTGAACGCCGACAGCCGGCGGGTGACGCCCCGGCCGCCCCCGACACCCCCGGGAACCATGCTCGGACGACTCGCGGTGCCCGCCGGGACCCTCGCGGCCGTCGTCGGGGCCTTCGCGTACGTCGGGACCGTCGACCCCAACGAGCCCGGCCACTATCCGGTCTGCCCCCTCCTGCGCATCACGGGCCTGTACTGCCCGGGCTGCGGCGGACTGCGCAGCGCGCACGCCTTCGTGCACGGCGACCTCGCCGCCGCCCTGCACGACAACGCACTGGCCGTCGTCGGCTATCTGGGCTTCGCGGTGGTGTGGACCGTCTGGGTGGTCCGTGCGGTGCGCGGACGCCCCGCGCGCATGGAACCCGGCTCCGTGCTGCTGTGGACGCTGGGCGCGTTCGTGCTGGTCTTCACGGTTGTCCGGAACCTGCCGTTCGGTGGCTGGCTGCATCCTTGATCAATCAGCGAACGTCCAGGTAGTGGGACCGGCGTCAACCGGATGTGAGGCCTTCGCCTTCCTCCGGATACCATCGCAGTGACCACCTCTTTTCTACTGGTCGCTGGAACTGTCAACCGTCTCTCAACCGCTGGAAGGGGGCCGCTCGCGTGAGTGTGCTCGACGAGATCATCGACGGAGTCCGTGCCGACCTCGCGGAGCGGCAGGCGCGCGTCAGCCTCGACGAGCTCAAGGAGCGCGCGGCGAAGGCCCCCGCCGCCAAGGACGGGGTGGCCGCGCTCCGGGGCGACGGCGTCAAGGTGATCTGCGAGGTCAAGCGCTCCAGCCCGTCCAAGGGCGCGCTGGCCGCGATCGCCGATCCGGCCGGACTGGCCGCCGACTACGAGGCGGGCGGCGCGGCCGTCATCTCCGTCCTCACCGAACAGCGCCGCTTCGGCGGCTCCCTCGCCGACCTCGAGGCGGTCCGCGCCCGGGTCGACATTCCCGTGCTGCGCAAGGACTTCATCGTCACCTCGTACCAGCTGTGGGAGGCCCGCGCGTACGGCGCCGACCTCGCGCTGCTGATCGTGGCCGCCCTCGAACAGCCGGCCCTCGAGTCGCTGATCGAGCGCGCCGTCTCCATCGGCCTCACCCCGCTCGTCGAGGTCCACGACGAGGACGAGGTCGAGCGCGCGGTCGACGCGGGCGCCAAGGTGATCGGTGTCAACGCGCGCAACCTGAAGACCCTCGAGGTCGACCGGGGCACCTTCGAGCGCGTCGCCCCCGAGATCCCGGCCCACGTCGTCAGCGTCGCCGAGTCCGGCGTACGGGGCCCGCACGACCTCATCGCGTACGCCAACGCCGGCGCCGACGCGGTCCTGGTCGGCGAGTCCCTGGTGACGGGCCGCGACCCGAAGACGGCGGTGGCCGACCTGGTGGCGGCGGGCGAGCACCCCGCGCTCCGGCACGGCCGCGGCTGATCCCCCGATAGGATCGGCCCCGATGACACCCACGACGACGGCCATGGACAGGTACGCCCGCCTCGCGCGCGGCTGCCGCCCCCGTGGCTGCCGCGCGCCCGCACGCCGGGTGCACGGCCGACGCGTGCGGTACGTCATCGGAGACGAACCCGGCCAGGTGAACGGCATGCGATGGCAGCGCCCCGTCAGGGGCGCGGGGCTCTTTCGGATGTGCGGCCACCGCCGCGCTGGCGCGACCGGCCACCACGGTCCCGCAGCCGACTGACCGTCCCCGCCCCCACGGCGACCGTGCCCGACACACACTCACCGTGAGGTTTCCGCATGCCCAGCGAGTTCTTCATTCCCGACCCCGAGGGTCAGGTCCCCACCGCCGAGGGCTACTTCGGCGCGTTCGGCGGCAAGTTCATCCCGGAGGCCCTCGTCGCCGCCGTGGACGAGGTCGCCGTCGAGTACGACAAGGCCAAGCACGACCCCGAGTTCGCCCGCGAGCTCGACGACCTGCTCGCGCACTACACCGGCCGGCCCAGCTCCCTCACCGAGGTGCCGAGGTTCGCCGAACACGCCGGCGGTGCCCGGGTGTTCCTCAAGCGCGAGGACCTCAACCACACCGGCTCCCACAAGATCAACAACGTCCTCGGGCAGGCGCTGCTCACCCGGCGCATGGGCAAGACGCGCGTGATCGCCGAGACCGGCGCCGGCCAGCACGGCGTGGCGACGGCCACCGCCTGCGCCCTCTTCGGCCTCGAGTGCACCATCTACATGGGCGAGATCGACACCCGGCGCCAGGCCCTCAACGTGGCGCGCATGCGCATGCTGGGCGCCGAGGTCGTGGCCGTGAAGTCCGGCAGCCGCACGCTGAAGGACGCCATCAACGAGGCCTTCCGCGACTGGGTCGCCAACGTCGACCACACCCACTACCTGTTCGGCACGGTCGCCGGACCGCACCCCTTCCCGGCGATGGTGCGCGACTTCCACCGCGTCATCGGCGTCGAGGCCCGCCGCCAGATCCTGGAGCGCGCCGGACGCCTCCCCGACGCGGCGGTCGCCTGCGTCGGCGGCGGCTCCAATGCCATCGGCCTCTTCCACGCCTTCATCCCGGACGCCGACGTCCGGCTGATCGGCTGTGAGCCGGCCGGTCACGGCATCGACACCGGCGAGCACGCGGCGACCCTGACCGCGGGCGAGCCCGGCATCCTGCACGGCTCGCGCTCCTACGTCCTCCAGGACGACGAGGGCCAGATCACCGAGCCGTACTCCATCTCGGCGGGCCTGGACTACCCGGGCATCGGCCCCGAGCACTCCTACCTCAAGGACAGCGGCCGCGGCGAGTACCGCGCGGTCACCGACGACGCGGCCATGCAGGCGCTGCGCCTGCTGTCGCGCACCGAGGGCATCATCCCGGCCATCGAGAGCGCGCACGCACTGGCCGGGGCCCTGGAGGTCGGCAAGGAGCTCGGCAAGGACGGGCTGATCGTCGTCAACCTGTCCGGCCGCGGCGACAAGGACATGGACACGGCCGCCCGTTACTTCGGCCTGTACGACACCGACGCCGAGGTCGCCGCAAACACGGCCGACACCGCCGAGATCGAGGGGGACGCCAAGTGAGCGGGGCCGAATTCACCGGTGGGAAGAGCGCGCTGCTGTCGGACACCCTCGCCGCCGCCAAGGCGGAGGGCCGTGCCGCGCTCATCGCCTACCTCCCGGCCGGGTTCCCGACCGTGGACGGCGGCATCGAGGCGATCAAGGCCGTCATCGACGGTGGCGCGGACATCGTCGAGGTCGGTCTGCCGCACAGCGACCCGGTCCTCGACGGCCCGGTCATCCAGACCGCCGACGACATCGCCCTGCGCGGCGGGGTGCGGATCGCGGACGTGATGCGGACGGTCCGGGAGGCCTTCGAGGCCACCGGGAAGCCGATCCTCGTCATGACGTACTGGAACCCGATCGACCGCTACGGGGTCGAGCGCTTCACCGCCGAGCTGGCCGAGGCGGGCGGCGCGGGCTGCATCCTGCCCGACCTTCCGGTCCAGGAATCCGCGCTGTGGAGGGAGCACGCCCACAAGCACGGCCTCGCGACCGTCTTCGTCGTGGCGCCGAGCAGCAGGGCCGCGCGGCTCGCGCAGATCACCGAGGCGGGCAGCGGCTTCGTCTACGCCGCCTCGCTGATGGGGGTCACCGGCACCCGCGAGTCGGTGGGCGCGCAGGCCCAGGACCTGGTCGAGCGGACCCGTGCCACCGGCACCGGCCTGCCCGTCTGCGTCGGCCTCGGTGTCTCCGACGCGAAGCAGGCCGCCGAGGTCGCCGGCTTCGCCGACGGCGTGATCGTCGGCTCGGCCTTCGTCAAGCGGATGCTGGACGCGCCGGACGACGCGGCCGGTGTCGAGGCGGTCCGCGAGCTCGCGGGCGAGCTGGCGAAGGGCGTGCGCCGACAGGCGTAGGCGGGGCGGGCGTAACAGAGCGGGATATTTCTCCGGGTCACTCGAACGGGTGGACCTGGGGTCGGGGAGGCGCATTGCGCCTCCCCGGTTCGTTCTGGGGGTGTGAGCGAGAAGAATCGTGCGGGAAAGCGCACCGCCAGGGAGCGGCTGGCGGACGAGCGAGAGAAACAGAAGGCCGCGGAGCGGCGACGGCGGACGCTGATCGTCGCGTCGAGCGTCGTCTGCGTCCTGGGTCTGGCCGCGGTGATCGGAGTCGTCGCGGCGAACTCCGGCAAGGACGACAGCAGCGACAAGGCGGGGCCGGTCGTGGCCCCCTCGGGGGCGCAGGGCGAGGACGCGCTCGCGATCCCCGTCGGCAAGGACGGTGCCAAGTCCACGCTCACCGTGTGGGAGGACTTCCGCTGCCCGGCCTGCAAGGCCTTCGAGGCGGCGTACCGCCCCACGATCCACGAGCTGACGGACGCCGGGAAGCTCAGGGTCGAGTACCACCTGGCCACGCTCATCGACGGCAACATGGGCGGCAGCGGCTCCCGCAACGCGGCCAACGCGGCGGCGTGCGCGCAGGACGTCGGGAAGTTCCCCGCGTACCACGACGTGCTGTTCGAGAACCAGCCGGAGGAGACGGACGACGCCTTCGCCGAGAACAGCAAGCTCATCGGGCTCGCGGCCAAGGTCGACGGCCTCGACACGCCCGCGTTCCGTACCTGCGTCGAGGACGGCACGCACAACAGCTGGGTCGAGAAGTCCAACCAGGCCTTCCAGAAAGGCCACTTCGGCGGCACCCCGACCGTGCTGTTCAACGGCAAGAACATCTACGCCGACCAGTCGATGACGCCGGCCAAGCTGAAGCAGATGGTGGAGGAAGCCGACAAAGGGTGACCAGGGGTGAGGCCCCTGCGCACCCGCCCGTTATGGAGCCGTAGCCGGGCTGCCCGTCGTCGGCCCGGTCCGGCACGGTAGCGTCGACCCTGCCATGGAACTTGCCTACATTCCCAGCCCGTCGCACGGGGTGCTGTATCTCGGCCCCGTTCCGCTGCGCGGCTACGCGTTCTGCATCATCATCGGCGTCTTCGTCGCGGTCTGGCTCGGCAACAGGCGCTGGGTCGCCCGCGGCGGGCAGACCGGCACGGTGGCCGACATCTCCGTCTGGGCGGTGCCCTTCGGCCTGGTCGGCGGCCGGCTCTACCACGTGATCACGGACTACGAGCTGTACTTCAGCGAGGGCCGCGACTGGGTGGACGCCTTCAAGGTCTGGGAGGGCGGCCTCGGTATCTGGGGCGCGATCGCGCTCGGCGCGGTGGGCGCGTGGATCGGCTGCCGCCGCCGGGGCATCGCCCTGCCCGCGTACGCCGACGCCATCGCGCCGGGCATCGCCCTCGCCCAGGCGATCGGCCGCTGGGGCAACTGGTTCAACCAGGAGCTGTACGGCAAGCAGACCGACCTTCCCTGGGCGCTGCACATCACGTCCTCGGCGGACGGCCGGGTGCCCGGCTACTACCACCCGACGTTCCTGTACGAGTCGCTGTGGTGCATCGGTGTCGCGCTCCTGGTCATCTGGGCCGACCGCCGCTTCAAGCTCGGGCACGGGCGGGCCTTCGCGCTGTACGTCGCCGCGTACTGCGTGGGCCGCGCGTGGATCGAATACATGCGGGTCGACGACGCCCACCACATCCTGGGCCTGCGGCTGAACGACTGGACCGCGATGGTCGTGTTCCTGCTCGCGGTGATCTACATCGTGATCTCGGCGAAGAAGCGGCCGGGGCGCGAAGCGGTGGTCGAGCCGGGTGCGGGTGCCTCCGGCGGTGGGACGGACGCCGACGGCGAGGGCACGTCTGAGGACGCGGCCGAGGCCAAGGCTGAAGGCAAGGACAAGGCTGAGTCCGAGGACGAGGCTGAGTCCGGAGCCGAGGCGAAGACCGGCGCGAAGGCCGAGACCGACGCGAAGGGCGGGGCGGCCACCAAGGCTTCCGCCGATGCCAAGATCTCTGCCGGCACCAAGGCTTCCCCCGATGGCAAGGCATCTGCCGGCGTCAAGGACGACACCGACGCGAAGGCGGACTCCGGCGCGAAGGCTGAGGCCGGGAAGTCCGCTGCGGTGAAGGCCGAGGACCCGGCCGAGGGCGTGGCCGGGGTGCAGGACGAGGTCAAGGACGGAGCCGAGTCGGCCGGCAAGAAGAGCTGACGGCTGGTTGTTCGTACGACGACGAGGGCGCCCGGGGTCTGCCGGGCGCCCTCGTCGTCCGTGTGCGACGGGGAGGGTTCAGTCCCCGCGGGCTGCCAGGGACAGAGTGCGCTGGGCCATCGCCACCACGGCCGCGTCGACGAACCGGCCGTCCGGGAGGGCCTGGGCGCCCTGCTCGGTGGCCGCCGCCTTCACGATCGTCTCGGCCTCCTCCAGCTCGTGCTGGGTGGGCAGGTAGGCCCGTTCGATGATCGGGAGCTGGCGGGGGTGGATGGCGGCGCGGCCCAGGAAGCCGAGGGTGCGGCCGTGGGCGCAGCTGGTGGCCAGGCCCTCCAGGTCACGGATGTCGGGGTGCACCGACTGGGGTGGGGGCGCCAGACCCGCGGCACGGGCGGCGACCACGACCCGGGCGCGGGACCAGTCGAGGCCCGCGTCCTCGCGGACGCCCAGGTCGGCCCGTAGGTCCGCCTCGCCGAGGGCGATACCGCGCAGCGAGGGGTGGGCGCAGGCGATGGCGAAGGCGTGTTCGATGCCGAGGGCTGTTTCCAGGAGGGCGTGGAGGGGGGTGGCTCCACGGTCCGTGGGCGGCAGGGCCTCGGCGACGCGGGTGATCTGGTGCGGGGACGTGACTTTCGGCAGGCGCAGGGCGGAGACCCCGGGGAGGGCGGCCATCGTGCGGAGGTCCGCCGCGGCGAAGGGGCTGTCCAGGGCGTTCACCCGGACGTGGACCGGGACCCGCTGGGGCTCGCGGAGGCGTTCGGCGGTGGCCGTGCGGGCGTACTCCTTGCGGTCCGGGGCGACCGCGTCCTCCAGGTCGACGATGACGACATCGGCGCCGCAGGCGAGGGCCTTGGTGACGGTCTGCGGGCGGTCACCGGGTACATAGAGCCAGGTCAGAGGGGTCTTCGTCATAGGGCGCCCGCCTCGCGGAGGGACGTCAGCTCGGCTTCGGTCAGGCCCAGCTCGGTCAGGACCTCCTCCGTGTCGGCGCCGTGCGGGCGGCCGGTCCAGCGGATCGCGCCGGGGGTCGAGGAGAGCCGGAAGAGGACGTTCTGCATGCGGATCCGGCCCAGCTCCGGGTCCTCGACCGCGGTGATCGTGTCGAGGGCCTGGTACTGGGGGTCCGTCATCACGTCGCGTACGTCCTGGATCGGGGCGATCGCGGCCTCCGCCTTCTCGAAGGCGGCGAGGACGTCGGTGCGGCTGCGGGCGGCGATCCAGCCGCCGACCGCCTCGTCGAGCAGGTCGGCGTGGGCGGCCCGGTCGGCGCCGGTCGCGAACCAGGGCTCGTCGATCAGGTCGGGTCGGCCGACCAGGCGCATCACGCGCTCCGCGATCGACTGGGCCGATGTCGAGACGGCGACCCAGTTCCCGTCGGCCGTGCGGTAGGTGTTGCGCGGGGCGTTGTTGGCGGACCGGTTACCGGTGCGGGCCTGGACGTATCCCAGCTGGTCGTACCAGAGCGGCTGGGGGCCGAGGACGGTGAGGATGGGCTCGATGATCGCCATGTCGACGACCTGCCCCTCGCCGGTGCGGCTCCGGGCGGCGAGGGCCGTCATGACGGCGTAGGCGGTGGCCAGACCGGCGATCGAGTCGGCCAGGCCGAAGGGCGGGAGGGTCGGGGGCGCGTCCGGTTCTCCGGTGATCGCCGCGAATCCGCTCATCGCCTCGGCGAGGGTGCCGAAGCCGGGGCGGTGGGCGTAGGGGCCGAACTGGCCGAAGGCGGTGACCCGGGTGAGGACCAGTCGGGGGTTGGCCGCCGACAGCACGTCCCAGCCGAGGTCCCACTTCTCCAGGGTGCCGGGACGGAAGTTCTCGATGATGACGTCGGCGGTGGCGGCGAGGCGCAGCAGCGTGGCGCGGCCGCCGGGCCTGGAGAGGTCGAGGGTGATGGTGCGTTTGTTGCGGCCGAGGAGTTTCCACCACAGGCCCACGCCGTCCTTGGACGGGCCGTGGCCTCGGGAGGGGTCCGGCTGGGTGGGGTGCTCGACCTTGATGACCTCCGCGCCGAAGTCGCCGAGCATGGTGGCGGCGAGGGGGCCGGCGAAGAGGGTGGCCAGGTCCAGGACGCGGACACCGTGCAGGGGAGAGATCTTCTCGGTGGCCTTCTCGGCCGTCTTCTCGGCCGTCTTCTCGGGGGTTTCTTCGGCGGTTTCTTCGGCGGTTTTCTCGCTCATGACGCGTACCGCGTCTCGATCTCGGAGCGGTAGGGCATCGAGGCGGAGGCGCCCGGTCGCTGGACCGACAGGGCCGCCGCCGCGGACGCCCAGGCCAGCGCCTCCCGCACGGGCCGCCCCTCGCCGAGCGCGACCGCGAGGGCGCCGACGAAGGTGTCGCCCGCGCCGGTCGAATCGACGGCGGTGACGCGCGGGGCGGGCACGGTCAGCGGCTGCGTTCCCCGGGTGGCGTACAGGCTGCCGGACGAGCCGAGCGTGATGACCACCTCCGGCACGCTGTCCAGCAGAGCCGCGGCCGCCTCGCGCGGGTCGGTGCGGCCGGTGAGCGTGGCCGCCTCGTGCTCGTTGGGGACCAACAGGTCGGTGACCGCGAGGAGTTCGGGCGGGAGCGGCTGGGCGGGGGCCGGGGTGAGGATCGTCCGGACGCCGTGGGCACGGGCCGCCCGCGCGCTCGCGACGACCGCGGCGAGCGGGACCTCGAGCTGGAGCAGGAGCGCGTCGGCGGAGGAGATGAGGACCTCGTCGCCGGGGACGAGATGGTCGACGGTGCCGTTCGCGCCGGGGACGACCACGATCGCGTTGCCGCCCTCGTCGTCCACGACGATGTGCGCGGTGCCGGAGGGGCTCTCGACGGTGCGCAGGTGGTCGGTGTTCACGCCGGAGTGCTCCAGGGTGGAGCGCAGCCGGGTGCCGAAGGCGTCGTTGCCGACGGCGCCGATCATCGAGACGGTGCCGCCCGCGTGGGCGGCGGCGACCGCCTGGTTGGCGCCCTTGCCGCCGGGGATCGTACGGAACTCCCGTCCCGTCACGGTCTCCCCGCGCTGCGGGGGCTTCTCGACGTAGGCGACGAGGTCCATGTTCGTGCTGCCGAGCACGACGATGTCGGTCATGGCTGGGAAGCCTCCCGGGGGATGAGGGACCAGGTGAGGTGGGCCAGGGTGTCGAAGCCGACGCCGTTGAGGTCGGCGACGGAGGTGGCCAGGCGGTTCTTGAGGGGGGCCGTCCAGTGGTCGGGCAGGGCGGCCGGGTCGCCGGTGAGCAGGGCGGCGATCCCGCCGGCCGTCGCGCCGGCCGAGTCGGTGTCCAGGGCGCCGGCCACGGCACGGCCGATGGAGCCGGTGAAGTCGCCGTCCGCGTGGGTGAGGGCGGCGGCGATCAGGGCGGTGTTGGGGATGGCGTGGACCCAGTGGTGCCCCTGGTGGGCGGCGTGGAGTTCGTCCACCACGGTGTCGAAGTCGGGGTGTTCCCCGGCGAGCCGGACGGCGTGGGTGACCGCCCGCGCGAGGCGGGAGCGAGGCGGTACGACGCTCAGGCCGGTGCGCAGACAGGCGTGGACGTCATGGGCGCCGGTCGCGGCGGTGGCGATGGTGGCCGCCGTGAACATCGCCGCGTAGACGCCGTTGGCGGTGTGCGTGAGGGTGGCGTCGCGGTGGGCCTGCTCGGCCGCCGCGGCCGGGTCCCCGGGGTTGGTCCAGCCGTGGACGTCGGCGCGGATGAGGGCGCCGATCCACTCGCGGAAGGGGTTGCGGTGGCGGGCGGTGAGCGGGGGCTCGATGCCGGAGAGGAGGTTGCGCAGGGCGAGGCGCTCGGCGGTGAAGGTGCGGCCCGCGGGGAGTTCGTCCAGCCAGAGCCGGGCCACGTCCGTGGTGGTGAAATACCTGCCGTGTCGTTGGAGCAGGAGGAGGTTGAGAAGCGGGTAGTTGAGGTCGTCGTCCTCGGGCATGCCGTCGATGTTCTCGGCGAGGGAGGTGGTCGCCGAGCGGCGGTTCCAGGGGTGCGCCTCGAGGAGGGGCTCGGGGATTCCGCGGGCGGTGAAGTAGCCGGCGAGGGGCCAGTTGCCGGTGGAGCGGGCGAGTTGGCGGACGGCGTCCAGGGGGAGCTTCTCCACCGGTTTGCCCAGCAGGCAGCCGACGGCCCGGCCCAGCCAGGCCGCTTCCAGGGCGGCCGGGGTGGGGGCGGCCTGCGTGCGCGCGCCGGCCGGTCGGTTCGGCCACTGCGGGCACAGGGCCTTGATCCTCTCCAGTCCGGTCGGCTCGTGTTCCGTCAACCTGCTGGGCAGGTCGGCCAGTTCGTCCAGCAGGTCGTCCGCGAGGAGGCGCAGATAGCGCGAGGCGCGCTGCGGGGAGGCGCCGGCCCGGGGTGGGGCCTCGCAGCCGCCGGCCGCTTTCCAGCGCGCGGCGATCGCCCACGGCTCGCGGCCGTCCTGGGCCGCCTGCTGCAGTTCGTGGCCGAGGAGGTCCTCGGGCTGGACCCAGGTCAGTCGGAGCATCGCGGACCTCCGATCGCGGAGAACGCCCGCTCGTGGGTGCGGCGGTGGCGGACGTCGCGGTCGAAGATCTCCCGGGTGACCTCGGTGAGCGTCGCCGCGGGCTGCCAGAGGTCTAGGCGGCTGGCCTCGCCGACCTGCTTCGACCACGCGTCGGGGACCGGCGAGCCGAGGGCGCCGGCCATCGCTCCCGCCATCGTCGCGATCGAATCGCAGTCGCGGCCGTAGTTGACCGCGCCCAGGACCGCCTGCCGGTAGTCGCCGTCGGCCACCAGCAACATGCCCAGGGCGACGGGGAGTTCCTCGATCGCGTGCAGACGGGACGGACGGCGGGCGGCCAGCGAGGGCCGGCGGTAGTCGGGGCCGACGGTGTCGTACGGTGCCACCGCCTCCCGGAGCGGCACCAGCGCCGACTCGAAGTCGGTGTGCCGGGCCGCCGCTTCGCAGACCTTCTCGATCGCCGTACGGGTCCCGTCCTGTGCCAGGGCCAGACAGGCCGTGACGACGGAGTCCGCCGTGGCGCCCGGCGCGCACGCGGCCGCCACCCCCGCCGCGAAGACCCCCGCCGCCTCGCGGCCGTACGACGACTGGTGGGCGCCGGCGATGTCCAGCGCCTCCGCGTACGCGCCCGCCGGATTGGCCGCGTTGACCAGGCCCACCGGCGCCATGTACATCGCCGCACCACAGTTGACGATGTTGCCGACGCCTGCCTCACGGGGGTCCACATGGCCGTAGTGCAGCCTTGCCACCAGCCATTTCTCCGCCAGGAAGATCCGCTGGAGGGGGAGTGCCTCCGCCTCCAGCTCCGGGATCCAGCGGGGCGTCGTCAGCAGGTCCGGGACGAGGTGGTCGGCGATCGCGTAGGCGTCCAGGTGATCGCGGACCGTGGCGTAGACCCTGATCAGCGCGTGGGTCATCAAGGTGTCGTCGGTGACGTGGCCGTCGCCCTTGTGGTACGGGGCGATGGGGCGGGCGGTGCGCCAGTCGTCGCCGTTCCAGGGACCGACGACGCCGTGCACCCGGCTGCCGTGGCGCTGGAGGATCTGCTCGGGGGAGTAGCCCTCGACGGGGCCGCCGAGCGCGTCGCCGACGGCCGCGCCGACGAGGGCTCCGGTGGTGCGGTCTTCCAGGGTGCCGCCGCCGCTTCCGCTGCTGCTTTCTTGTGCTTTGGGCGTCATGCCCCGAATCATCCTCCTGGAGGGGCCGGTTGCGTGGCTTCCAGGAGTTCGGCGAGTTCCACCAGGTCGGTGCCGGTGAGCCGGGGCAGTACGCAGCCGGAGAGGACCCGGCAGCTGTCCCGCCAGGAGGCGGGGATCGCGGTGCCACCGCCCAACGCGCCGGTCAGCGCGCCCGCCAGGGCCGGGGCCGAGTCCGCGACCCGGGAGAGACAGGCCGCCGCCGGTACCGCCTCGGCGATACGGCCGCCGGACGCCGTCACCAGGGCCAGGGCCACCGGGACCGTCTCCGCCGCCGCGATCCCGTAGCTGTAGACGTGGTCGACGATCTGGTGCTCCAGGAGGGGGACGAGCGTGAAGGCGCTGTCGGCGCCGCGGGCCAGTTCGAGGGCGTGCCGGGCGTTGCGGCCGATCTCGGTGTGCTCGGGGAGTTCGGCGAGCGCCGCCGCCACGCAGGCTTCGGGGTCCGCGCCGACGAGGGCCAGCGCGAGGGCCGCCGCCATCGCGCGTGCGCCGTGCACGCCGTCGCCGTCCTGTGTGTAGCGGGCGTCGAACTCGGCGAGTTCGGCGGCGAGTCGGGGGTCGCCGGGGTGGGCCACGGCCAGGACGCAGGCGCGCACGCAGGCCGCGTCGTCGAAGTAGTGGGGGTTGTCGTGGCCGGTGGCGGGCGGCCGCAGTCCCGCGACGAGGTTGCCGAGGCCGGCGCGGACGGAGATCCGGGCGCGCAGGGGGAGGACGGCGGACTCGATCTCGGGCGCGCGGTCGGCGGCCGCCGCGACCTCGCAGGCGATGGCGTTCCAGGTGAGGTCGATGGCGGCGCGCATCCGGCGTTCCCGGCTGAGGTCGCCCAGGGCGGCGTCGTCGCCGGCCCGCAGGACCGCCTCGGCCGCGAAGGCCGCCCACTCGGCGTCGTCGGAGGGGCCGAGGCGCAGGGGTTCGGGGGGTTGGTTGAGGGCGATGGGGACGGGGAGCGTGGTCGTCGCGTTGTGTTCGGCGAAGGTGTCGAGTTCGCGGGTCAGACGGCGGGTCCACTCCGGCATCCGGGCGGCCCGGTGGCGGGCGGCGGGCCAGCCGGCGGCGTCGCCCGCGGCGAGGCCGAGAAGGAGGCCTTCGATGCGGGTTCCCTGCGGGGGCCGGGCGGTGCGGGACGCCTCGGCTGCGCCTTCGGCCCCTGCGGCCCCTTCGGTCCTACCCGCACCACCTGTGCGGCGTTCGGTCGCGGGTGTGGGTGGCCCCTGGGGGGCGTTCCCGCCCTCGGCGACCGCGGGTTCGTTCGCGTTCGCGTCCGAAGTCGTCGCAGCCGCAGCCGCAGTAGCCGTAGGGGGCAGGGGCAGGGGCAGGGGCAGGGTCAGGGCCGGGGTCGTAGTCGGAGTCCGTGTCGCGGTGACCGGTGCCGCTGTCGACACCGTCGGCGGCACCGGCTCGATGGGGTCAGTGGGGTCAGCGGGGTCAGTGTGTTCAGTGGGGTCCGGGGGTGGGGTTCCCGTGGACGTGTCCTCCTGCCAGGGGCCCGGTGGCCTCACAGTCGTACCTCCGCGGTGTCGTTCGGCGTCAGGGCGAAGGCGGTCGGGTCCGGCAGGGGGATCCGGGCGAGGCCCATCAGGTTGGGCACGAGGTCCTCCATGACCATGCCCTCGCCCCACTTTCCGCCCTCGCCCGGCATGAGCAACTCGGCCACGTCCAGCACGTGGTGGCCAGCCATGGACGGCAGGCAACTGCCCCGCGCCGGGCCGATCGCCGCCGCCCACTCCGCCGGGATCGCCGACACGCCCTGCGTCGCACCGGCCAGGGCGCCCGCCACCGCGGCCGTCGTGTCCGCGTCGCGGCCCATGTTCACGGCCGTCAGGACGGCTTCGCGGAAGTCACCGTCGGCGGCCGCGTAGGCGCCGAAGGCGAGGGCGACGGCCTCGGGGGCGAGGTCGGTCCAGGGGTAGCCGCCGATGACGACGGCGGAGCGGACCGCTCGCTCGCCGCGGTGGGCCACCGCCACCGCGCGGCGCAGCGAACGCGCCGTCCAGGAGTCCTCGGGGACCACGGCGAGGGCGGAGGCGACCACGGAGATCGCCGGCGCTCCCGCCATCGCCGCGGCCACTCCCGCCGCGACCGCCTGGCCGCCGTAGATGCCCTCGCCCTCGTGGCTCACCGCGCCGTCGATCGCGACCAGGCGGGCCGCTTCCGCGGGGCGGCCCGCGGCGAAGACGCCGAAGGGGGCCGCGCGCATCGCCAGGCCGTCGCTCCAGGCGTGCCGGTGCTGCGCCGAGATCGGCGCGGCCAGGCCTCGGCGGAGGTTCTCCAGGGTGCCGCGTTCGCTGAAGCCGGCGCCGCGGAAGGGGCCCTCGTCGAGGTCGGCGATCCACTGGTGCCAGGCCGCCTCGACGTGGGCGGGGGTGAGCGCGGAGCCGTGGCGGGCCAGCAGCAGGCCCGAGAAGATCGCGTACTCGGTGTCGTCGGTGCCGGCCGGCCGGTCGGCTACGTATCCCGTGATACGGCCCCAGCGGGCGCGGATCTCGGAGGGCTTCATGTTCTCCGCGGGGGCTCCCAGGGCGTCTCCCACGGCCAGGCCGAGCAGGGCGCCGCGGGCCCGTTCGCGCAAGTCGGCGGCGTCCCCCGGCGCCGGGACCGAGGGGATGCAGGCGGTCGATGCCATACGCGACCTCTCCTCAGGGGCTTCGCACGGGGCGCGGAGCCCTTTTGCGGATGTGTCCCACCGTCGGCGGTTGACCTCAGCCTCGGAGGCCCCTATGTCACCCGGTCGACATCTGTGCAGAGTCCCGATCGTATGAGCATTCGAGGGTGAAACCGCAGGTTAGCGCAGCCTTTCCTCACTGGCCGATGGGGATCTCCCGGCGTATCTTTGTTGTTGTCGAAAAGTGGAATCAGTCCAGACTTAGCTTTGCCTCAGCTTACTGGGGCGTTCCGCACACCCCGGGGGATCTCATGGCCATCATCGAAACCGAAGCCGCACTGCACGAGGCGCACCGCGACAACCACACCCACCGGGACGTCAACGGGGGCTGGTTGCGGCCCGCGGTCTTCGGCGCGATGGACGGCCTGGTCTCCAACCTCGCCCTGATGACGGGTGTCGCCGGCGGTTCGGTGGGTCACCAGACCGTCGTCATCACCGGACTCGCCGGGCTCGCCGCGGGCGCCTTCTCCATGGCCGCCGGTGAGTACACCTCCGTCGCCTCGCAGCGCGAGCTCGTCGAGGCCGAACTCGACGTCGAACGCCGGGAGCTGAGAAAGCACCCCGAGGACGAGGAGGCCGAACTCGCCGCGCTGTACGAGGCCCGGGGTGTCGAGCCCGAGCTGGCCCGGCAGGTCGCCCGGCAGCTGTCGCGCGATCCCGAGCAGGCCCTGGAGATACACGCCCGTGAGGAGCTGGGCATCGATCCCTCCGATCTGCCCTCGCCGCTGATCGCCGCCGTGTCGAGCTTCGGCGCGTTCGCGCTGGGTGCGCTGCTGCCCGTACTCCCCTATCTCCTGGGTGCCGCTTCGCTCTGGCCGGCCGTGCTGCTCGCGCTGTTCGGGCTGTTCGGCTGCGGGGCCGTGGTGGCCCGGGTGACCGCGCGCACCTGGTGGTACAGCGGACTGCGGCAGCTCGCCCTCGGTGGCGCGGCGGCCGGTGTGACGTACGCCCTGGGCAGTTGGTTCGGAACGGCCGTAGGATAGTGCGGATGCTACTTATGCGTTGGGCCGCATAAGTAGTCGTTACTGACTGGTTTCGAGTGCTTAACCAGCGGGCATGAGCCGTAAGCGCTGTGGGCAATGACGCCTTCGGCGCACTCGCGAGGTGAACGACGCCGCTCTCCTCGCCTTCCGGACCGGCGGACGCTGATCTGATCGATCTCGTCCCGTTCGGTCCCCACATACTTTCAGCCACGTGCGCGGTACCCCTGTCGCGACGCCGTGGCGTCCGCATGCTGGAACGGAGTATCCGGTTCCCGAGAACCGCTCCATCATGTAACCTGCACGAAATTTTGCGTTACGCAGAGGGCCAACGTCGTCCCTTCGCCAGCAGATATGCCACTTGAGACGACGACGGGAGAGCCGATGCGTACGCCGCGCCAGCCGTCCCAGCATTCCGGGAATGGCCAGAACTGGTCCTTCATGGATGCTCGCCCTGCTGCGCAGGGTATGTACGACCCCCGCAACGAGCACGACGCCTGTGGCGTCGGCTTCGTGGCCAACCTCACCGGCGAGGCGAGCCACACGCTGGTCGAGCAGGCGCTCACCGTTCTGCGCAACCTCGAACACCGCGGCGCCACCGGCTCCGAGCCGGACTCCGGCGACGGCGCGGGCATCCTGACCCAGGTCCCGGACGCCTTCTTCCGCGCGGTGGCCGGACTTGAGCTCCCCGAGGCCGGCGGCTACGCCGTCGGTATCGCCTTCCTCCCCGAGATCGGCATCGACGAGGTCGTCTCACAGATCGAGACGATCGCCTCCGACGAGGGCGTCACCGTCCTCGGCTGGCGCGAGGTCCCGGTCGCCCCCGGGCTGCTCGGCGCCACCGCCCGCTCGACGATGCCGGCCTTCCGCCAGATCTTCGTCACGGACCACACGAGCACCGGCATCGACCTCGACCGCAAGGCGTTCGTGCTGCGCAAGCGCGCCGAGCGCGAGGCCGGCGTCTACTTCCCGTCGCTGTCCGCGCGGACCATCGTCTACAAGGGCATGCTGACCACCGGCCAGCTCGAGCCCTTCTTCCCGGACCTGTCCGACCGCCGCTTCGCCTCGGCCGTGTCGCTCGTCCACTCGCGCTTCTCCACGAACACCTTCCCGTCGTGGCCGCTCGCGCACCCGTACCGCTTCGTCGCGCACAACGGTGAGATCAACACCGTCAAGGGCAACCGCAACTGGATGACCGCCCGGGAGTCGCAGCTGGTCTCGGACCTGTTCGGCCCGGACGAGAAGTCCATCGAGCGGATCTTCCCGGTGTGTACGCCGGACGCCTCCGACTCGGCGTCCTTCGACGAGGTGCTCGAGCTGCTCCACCTCGGTGGCCGCTCGCTGCCGCACTCCGTGCTGATGATGATCCCGGAGGCGTGGGAGAACCACGACTCCATGGACCCGGCCCGCCGCGCCTTCTACGAGTTCCACTCCACGATGATGGAGCCCTGGGACGGCCCGGCCTGTGTCACCTTCACCGACGGCACCCAGGTCGGCGCCGTGCTCGACCGCAACGGTCTGCGTCCCGGCCGCTACTGGGTCACCGACGACGGCCTCGTCGTCCTCGGCTCCGAGGTCGGCGTCCTCGACATCGACCCGGCCAAGGTCGTCCGCAAGGGCCGCCTCCAGCCCGGCCGGATGTTCCTCGTCGACACCGCCGAGCACCGCATCATCGAGGACGACGAGATCAAGGCCCAGCTCGCCGCCGAGAAGCCCTACGCCGAGTGGCTGGAGGCCGGCGAGATCGAGCTGGTCGACCTGCCCGAGCGCGAGCACATCGTGCACACCCACGCCTCGGTCACCCGCCGCCAGCAGACCTTCGGCTACACCGAGGAAGAGCTGCGCGTCATCCTCGCGCCGATGGCCAAGACCGCCGGCGAACCGCTCGGTTCCATGGGCACGGACTCGCCCATCGCCGCGCTCTCCGCCCGCCCGCGACTGCTCTTCGACTACTTCACCCAGCTGTTCGCGCAGGTCACCAACCCGCCGCTGGACGCGATCCGCGAAGAGCTCGTGACCTCGCTGCGCTCCTCCCTCGGCCCGCAGGGCAACCTGCTCGAGCCGAGCGCCGCGTCGTGCCGCACGGTCACCCTGCCGTTCCCGGTCATCGACAACGACGAGCTGGCCAAGCTCATCCACATCAACGCCGACGGCGACATGCCCGGCTTCAAGGCCGCGACGCTCTCCGGTCTCTACCGGGTGCACGGCGGCGGTGACGCACTGGCCGCGCGCATCGAGGAGATCTGCGCCGAGGCCGACGCCGCCATCGACAACGGCGCCCGTCTCATCGTCCTGTCGGACCGCCACTCCGACGCCGAGCACGCCCCGATCCCGTCGCTGCTGCTCACCGCGGCCGTCCACCACCACCTCATCCGCACCAAGCAGCGCACCGAGGTGGGCCTGCTGGTCGAGGCCGGCGACGTCCGCGAGGTCCACCACGTCGCGCTGCTGATCGGCTTCGGCGCCGCCGCCGTCAACCCGTACCTGGCGATGGAGTCCGTCGAGGACCTGCTGCGCGCGGGCACCTTCCTCGACGGCATGGAGCCCGAGCAGGCCATCCGCAACCTGATCTACGCGCTGGGCAAGGGCGTCCTGAAGGTCATGTCCAAGATGGGCATCTCGACCGTCGCCTCCTACCGCGGCGCCCAGGTCTTCGAGGCCGTCGGTCTCGACGACGCCTTCGTCACCAAGTACTTCAGCGGCACCGCCACCAAGATCGGCGGCGTCGGCATCGACGTCATCGCCAAGGAGGTCGCCGCCCGCCACGCCAAGGCCTACCCGGCCAGCGGCATCGCGCCGGCCCACCGCGCCCTGGAGATAGGCGGCGAGTACCAGTGGCGCCGCGAGGGCGAGCCGCACCTGTTCGACCCGGAGACGGTCTTCCGCCTCCAGCACTCGACGCGCACGGCCCGCTACGACATCTTCAAGAAGTACACGGACCGCGTGAACGAGCAGTCCGAGCGCCTCATGACGCTGCGCGGCCTCTTCGGCTTCAAGTCGGACCGGCAGCCGATCTCCATCGACGAGGTCGAGTCGGTCGAGGAGATCGTCAAGCGCTTCTCCACCGGCGCCATGTCGTACGGCTCCATCTCCCTGGAGGCGCACGAGACGCTCGCCATCGCCATGAACCAGCTGGGCGGCAAGTCCAACACCGGTGAGGGCGGCGAGGACGCGGACCGGCTGTACGACCCGGCGCGCCGCTCGGCGATCAAGCAGGTCGCCTCCGGCCGCTTCGGCGTCACCTCCGAGTACCTGGTCAACGCGGACGACATCCAGATCAAGATGGCACAGGGCGCCAAGCCCGGCGAGGGCGGACAGCTGCCCGGCCACAAGGTCTACCCGTGGGTCGCCAAGACCCGGCACAGCACCCCCGGTGTCGGTCTGATCTCCCCGCCGCCGCACCACGACATCTACTCGATCGAGGACCTGGCCCAGCTGATCCACGACCTGAAGAACGCGAACCCGCAGGCGCGGATTCACGTGAAGCTGGTCTCCGAGGTCGGCGTCGGCACGGTCGCGGCCGGTGTGTCCAAGGCGCACGCGGACGTCGTGCTCATCTCCGGCCACGACGGCGGAACCGGCGCCTCCCCGCTCACCTCGCTCAAGCACGCGGGCGGCCCCTGGGAGCTCGGCCTCGCCGAGACCCAGCAGACGCTGCTGCTCAACGGCCTGCGCGACCGGATCGTCGTGCAGACCGACGGCCAGCTGAAGACCGGCCGCGACGTGATCATCGCCGCGCTGCTCGGCGCCGAGGAGTTCGGTTTCGCGACCGCGCCGCTCGTCGTCTCCGGCTGCGTCATGATGCGCGTCTGCCACCTGGACACCTGCCCGGTCGGCATCGCCACCCAGAACCCGGTGCTCCGCGACCGCTTCGCCGGCAAGGCGGAGTACGTGGTGAACTTCTTCAAGTTCATCGCCGAGGAGGTCCGCGAGATCCTCGCCGAGCTGGGCTTCCGCACCATCGAGGAGGCCGTCGGCCACGCCGAGGTCCTCGACGTCGAGCGCGCCGTCGACCACTGGAAGGCACAGGGCCTGAACCTGGCCCCGCTGTTCCACGTGCCCGCCCTGCCCGAGGGCGCGGCGCTGCACCAGGTCATCACGCAGGACCACGGCCTGGAGAAGGCACTCGACAACGAGCTGATCAAGCTCGCCGCCGACGCCCTGGCCGCGGACTCCGCGACCGACGCCCAGCCGGTGCGGGCCCAGGTCGCCATCCGCAACATCAACCGCACGGTCGGCACCATGCTCGGCCACGAGGTGACGAAGAAGTTCGGTGGCGCGGGCCTGCCCGAGGACACCATCGACATCACCTTCACCGGTTCCGCCGGCCAGTCCTTCGGCGCCTTCCTCCCGCGCGGTGTCACGCTGCGCCTGGAGGGCGACGCCAACGACTACGTCGGCAAGGGCCTCTCGGGCGGCCGCGTCGTCGTCCGCCCGGACCGGGGCGCCGACCACCTCGCCGAGTACTCGACGATCGCGGGCAACACCATCGCCTACGGCGCGACCGGCGGCGAGCTGTTCCTGCGCGGTCGGACCGGTGAGCGGTTCTGCGTCCGCAACTCCGGTGCGACGGTCGTCTCCGAGGGCGTGGGCGACCACGGCTGCGAGTACATGACCGGCGGTCACGCGGTGGTCCTCGGCGAGACGGGCCGCAACTTCGCGGCCGGTATGTCGGGCGGCGTCGCCTACGTGATCGACCTGAACCGCGACAACGTCAACGCCGGCAACCTCGGCGCCGTCGAGGCGCCGGACGAGGCCGACAAGCAGTGGCTGCACGACGTCGTGCGCCGCCACGCCGAGGAGACCGGTTCCACGGTCGCGGCGAAGCTGCTCGTCGACTGGGATGCCGCCGCGGAGCGCTTCAGCAAGATCATCCCCAGCACGTACAAGGCAGTGCTCGCCGCCAAGGACGCCGCCGAGCAGGCGGGACTCTCCGAGTCCGAGATCACCGAGAAGATGATGGAGGCGGCGACCAATGGCTGACCCGAAGGGCTTCCTGAACCACGGCCGTGAGGTCGCCAAGTCCCGTCCCGTCGACGTGCGTCTGAAGGACTGGAACGAGGTCTACGTCCCCGGTTCGCTGCTGCCGATCATCGGCAAGCAGGCCGGCCGGTGCATGGACTGCGGCATCCCGTTCTGTCACAACGGCTGTCCGCTGGGGAACCTGATCCCCGAGTGGAACGACTTCGCCTACCGCGAGGACTGGACGGCGGCCTCCGAGCGGCTGCACGCCACGAACAACTTCCCGGAGTTCACGGGCCGCCTGTGCCCCGCTCCGTGCGAGTCGGCGTGTGTGCTGGGCATCAACCAGCCGGCCGTCACCATCAAGAACGTCGAGGTCTCGATCATCGACAAGGCGTGGGAGACCGGTGACGTCGCCCCGCAGGCGCCCGAGCGCCTGTCCGGCAAGACCGTCGCGGTCATCGGCTCGGGCCCGGCGGGCCTGGCCGCCGCCCAGCAGCTCACGCGGGCCGGCCACACCGTCGCCGTCTACGAGCGCGCGGACCGCATCGGAGGCCTTCTCCGGTACGGCATCCCCGAGTTCAAGATGGAGAAGCGGCACATCAACCGCCGTATCGAGCAGATGCGCGCGGAGGGCACCCGCTTCCGTACCGGGATCGAGATCGGCCGCGACCTCAAGGCGACCGACCTGAAGAAGCGCTACGACGCCATCGTCATCGCCGCCGGCGCCACGACCGCCCGTGACCTTCCGGTCCCCGGCCGTGAGCTCAAGGGCGTCTACCAGGCGATGGAGTACCTGCCGCTGGCCAACAAGGTCCAGGAGGGCGACTTCGTGGCGCCCCCGATCTCGGCCGAGGGCAAGCACGTCGTGGTCATCGGCGGTGGCGACACCGGCGCCGACTGCGTGGGCACCGCCCACCGTCAGGGCGCGGCCTCGGTCACCCAGCTGGAGATCATGCCCCGTCCGGGCGAGGAGCGGGACGCGGTCTCCCAGCCGTGGCCGACCTTCCCGATGCTCTACAAGGTCACGAGCGCGCACGAGGAGGGCGGCGAGCGGGTCTACTCCGTCTCCACCACCCACTTCGAGGGCGACGAGGACGGCAACGTCCAGTGGCTGCACCTCAGCGAGGTCGAGTTCATCGACGGCAGGCTGACCCCGAAGCCGGGCACGGAGCGCAAGATCCCCGCCCAGCTGGTCACCCTCGCCATGGGCTTCACCGGCACCGACCGTGAGAACGGCGTGGTGGAGCAGTTCGGCCTGGAGCTCGACGAGCGCGGCAACATCGCCCGCGACGCCGACTTCCGGACCAACGTTCCCGGCGTGTACGTCGCCGGTGACGCCGGCCGCGGCCAGTCGCTCATCGTGTGGGCGATCGCGGAGGGCCGCTCGGCCGCCCGCGGCGTCGACCGGTTCCTGACCGGCGCGAGCGAGCTGCCGGCCCCGATCCGCCCGACGGACCGCTCGCTGCTGGTCTGACGGCCCCGGAGGCCACCCCAAGAACGTCCCGTACAAAGGCGTACGGAACACAGACGGCGCCTGCCCCACAGTCCCCGACCGGACGACCGGGCAGGCGCCGCCGCATGTCCGCCTTCATCTCTGTAGCTCCGGAGCCCCGGAGGCCCGTCGGCGCGCCTGCCCGTAGGCCTGTCTGTCTGCCCGTCGGCGTACCGGTCGTTCTACGGCACCCGGTACGTCTCTCCGTACACCTGCCACCGCAGCGGCGGGCGCAGGCCGAGGTTGCCCTCGTTCAGGAAGCGGCGCTGGGTGGTGTCGACGCGCGAGGTGTCGATGCCGGGGTGCCGGGTCAGCATGGCCCGGCGGCGGGCGTCCAGGAAGGCGTCGAGGTAGTCGGTCTCCTTGCCGCCCTGCGCCGGGGTGCGGGCCTGCCGCATCGCGCGCGCTCGGATGCCGTCGAAGCTGGTCGGGCCCGCGCCGGGGCCGTGGAAGACGAGGGCGTCGTAGTAGATGAACTGGCCCAGCGCGCCCAGGCCGTCGACCCGGCCCCGGTGGACCGCCGGGCCGAAGTAGACACGGTCGCGCTCGACGTCCTGTGCGGCCCGGAAGGCGGGCACCCTCGACTCCGCCCGCCAGGCGGCCGGGAAGCCGGGGTCGAGACCGGCGTGCGAGGCGGTGCCGTCCACCCGGCGCAGGGCGGGGAGATAGCGGGCGAGGGCGTTGCCCGGGTGGTCGCGCGTGTAGCGCTCGACGAGGGTGAGCAGATCGTGGGTGCCGGTGCAGAAGCCGATCAGTCCCGCCGTGTAGCCCTGTCCGTCACCGATGTCCTCGACATAGGCGTACGCGCTGCGCCAGTTCAGAGTCCCGTTCTCGGCGCTGGCCACGATCTTCTGCGCCAGTTCCTTCTGGGTCGGGGCGGTGAGGCCCGGCTGGGTGGTCTGGACACCGGCCGTCGGCTGGGCGGGCCGGGCGGGAGTGAACAGATACACCGTCGACGCCACGGCGGCGCAGACGCAGACCAGGGCGGCGGCACGTTTCATGCCGCACACCCTAGAGCGGGAATGTCGTGTTCCTTGTCATTCCATCCTAATTAGTCGACGAACGAACAAAAGGGCGAAGGGCGGTGGGTGTGGGAGGCTGTGCGCCATGGTCGCGATCAGTCTCACCAAGGTCCAGGAGACCGCACCCGCGCTGGTCAACCTCTACAAGAGCGCCGGGGCCTCCCTCACCAAGCACGGTCTCGACGGCCAGCGGGCCGCCGTCTACCTCGTCGTCGACTACTCGGGGTCGATGAAGCCGTACTACCAGGACGGCAGTGTGCAGGCGCTCGCCGACCGGGTGTTGGGCCTGTCCGCGCACCTCGACGACGACGGCCGGGTGCCGGCCGTCTTCTTCTCCACCGACGTCGACGCCGTCACCGACATCGCCCTCGCCGACCATCAGGGGCGGGTGGACCGGATCGTGGCCGGGCTCGGGCACATGGGCAAGACCAGTTACCACCTCGCCATGGACGCCGTCATTGACCACTACCTCGACAGCGGGTCGAAGCACCCCGCGCTCGTCGTCTTCCAGACGGACGGCGGCCCGATCAACAAGCTCGCCGCCGAACGCTACTTGTGCAAGGCCTCGAAGCTGCCCTTGTTCTGGCAGTTCATCGGCTTCGGCGACCGGGGGAGCAAGCAGTTCGACTTCCTGCGCAAGCTCGACGAACTGCCCGTACCGGCGAAGCGGGCGGTCGACAACGCCGGTTTCTTCCACGCCGGTTCGGATCCGCGCAAGGTGTCGGACGCGGAGCTGTACGACCGGCTGGTCGGGGAGTTCCCGGCGTGGCTGGGGGCGGCCCGGGCGCGGGGGATCATCCGGTGACCGTCCTGCTGCCCGCCGCCGGCCGTGCGGCCACGGCCTGGAAGAACGGCGGCGGGGTGACCCGTGAGATCGCCTGCTTCCCGGCGGGCGCGGGCATGGCCGACTTCACCTGGCGGATCAGCCTCGCCGAGGTCGCGGCGAGTGGCCCGTTCTCCGTGTTCCCCGAGGTGGAGCGGACGTTGACGCTGGTCGAGGGCGCGGGCATGGACCTGACCGTGGGTGGGCGGCGACGGCTCGTCGACGCGCCGTACGTGCCGCAGGACCTCCCCGGCGACGAGCCCACCGACTGCCGGCTGCTGGACGGGCCCGTCGTCAACCTCAACGTGATGTGGCGCAGGGGCGCCCCGGCCCCGACCGTCGCGGTCGTGCGCGGCCGGCTCGGCCTGCGGGCGGCGCGCGCCCTGATCGTCGCCCTCGGCGAAAGCGGGTCCGCCGAGGTCGACGGGGTGCGGCTCGCCCGCCACGACGCCCTCCTGCTGACCGGGGAGGACGCGACTGTGTACGCGCACGGCCCGACGGCGGTCGTCGGCCTCACCCCGTGACGGCGGCGCCCGTGGCCCCGTCGGCCCCGGGCGCGGCCGGCGCGGGCCGTGTCCGGGCGGAGCGTCACGTCCCGGGGCCGACGCCGGAGGAGCATCGAGAACCGACCGGCGGGCCGGGGCGCTGACGCCGGCTCTCCCCGCATGAGTGCCTGCCTGCCTGTCTGTCTGTCTGCGCACGTGCGTACGTGCCTGCGTGTGTAAGTACGTGCCTGCCCGCGTGCGCGCCTGCCGCTTTCCGTCAGTTCTTCGGCGGCCAGTTGCGCAGCAGGGCGTCCAGGGCGTCCAGGATCCGGGTCCAGGTCTCCCGGGTGTCGGGGGCGCTGTGGCTGAATCCGCCGCCGAGCTCCAGGCTGACGTAGCCGTGGAAGACGCTGCCCAGGAGCCGGACGGCATGGGTCTGGTCCGGCTCGGTGAGGTCGTAGCCGCGCAGGATCGCCCGGGTCATGCGGGCGTGCCGCGGTCCGGCGCTCGCGGCCGCCGTCTCGGGGTCGAGTCGCAGCTGGGCCGCGGCGTAGCGGCCGGGGTGTTCGCGGGCGTAGTCGCGGTAGACGTCGGCCAGGGCGGTCAGCGCGTCCTTGCCGGCCCGCCCGGCCAGCGCGAGGTCGCCCCGGTCGGCGAGTTCCTCCAGGGCGAGCAGGGCGATCCGGGTGCTGAGGTCGTCGGAGTTCTTCACGTGCGAGTACAGGCTCGCGACCTTGACGTCGAAGCGCCGGGCGAGCGCCGAGACGGTCACCTGGTCGAAGCCGACCTCGTCGGCCAGCTCCGCGCCCGCCCGGACCAGACGATCCGTGCTCAGCCCCACTCGCCCCATACCCGTCCTCCTGCGTCTCGCCCCGTACCTCTCCGCCGATAGCCATTATGCGTTTGCCTAAAAGCTTTAGGCAAATTAGCCTGCGTTATATGAAGCCGCTCACCGAGCAAGAGATCCGCGCCGCGTTCGTCAACTGCACCAAGGGCGAGGCCAAGCGCCTGGCCGTCCCCCGCGACCTGGCCGACCGGCCCTGGGAGGACCTGGACTACCTCGGCTGGCGGGACCCCCAGGCCCCCGACCGGGCCTACCTCGCCGTCGAGCTGGACGGCCGGCCGAAGGCCCTCGCGCTGCGCTCCTCCACCTCGGGCTCGTGGCAGGCGCGGCGCAGCATGTGCACGATGTGCCTCACCACCCACTCCGGTGGCGTCTCGCTGATGGTCGCGCCGAAGGCGGGCAGAGCCGGCCAGCAGGGCAACTCGGTGGGGGCCTACATCTGCAGCGACCTCGCCTGCTCGCTGTATGTGCGGGGCAAGCGGGACGCGGGCGTCGGGGCCCGGCTGCCCGAGACGATCACGCTGGAGGAGAAGATCGGGCGGACGGTGGCGAACCTCGCCGCGTTCGTCGCCAAGGTGACCGGCTGAGGCTAGGCGCGGCCGCGCAGGACCTCCGCCCGGCAGTCGTCCGGGGTGCCCCAGGCCGTGCGCAGGGCGCGGGCCTTGGTGAGCCAGAGCGACAGGTCGTACTCCGCCGTGTAGCCGATCGCGCCGTGCAGTTGGAGTGCGGTGCGCGCGGTCGTGTACGCCGCCTCGCAGGCGCTCACCTTCGCGGCGGCGACATCGGCCGGGCTCATCGTCACGGCGGCGCCCAGGACCAGGGGGCGGGCGAAGTCCAACGCGATCCTCGCGTCCGCCAGCCGGTGCTTGACCGCCTGGAACGAGCCGACCGGGACCCCGAACTGGACGCGCTCACCGACGTACGCCACGGTCCGCTCCAGCAGCGCCAGACCCACCCCGAGGGCCTGCGCGGCGGTGGCGAGACGGGCCCAGCACAGGGCGCGGTCCAAGGGCGGGTCCGGGGTGAGGAGCTCGCCGCCCGGCAGCAGGCGGGTGAGGCGACGGGCGGGGTCGAGGGAGGGGCGCACGGGGCCGTGCCCGGGAGCCAGCCGGAGGCCGTCGGCGGCCGCCGCCAGCCGTAAGGTCGCCGCTTCGCCGTCCACGGCGTACGAGCCCTCGGGCGCCAGCGTGGCCATCGACCTGCCCGCGGCCAGAGCGGGAAGGAACCGTTCGGCGAGGCCCGGATCGCGTAACAGGGCCGCCGCGGCGACCGTCTCGACCAGCGGGCCGGGCACCGCGTGCCGCCCCAGCTCCACGAAGGCGACGGCCAGCTCCACCGGCCGGTGCCCCAGCCCCTCGTGCGCCTCCGGGACCGCCAGGGCGAACACGCCCGCCTCGGCGATCCGTGACCACAGGGCGAGGCCGCCCGCCCGCTCGCCCCGGCTCCAGTCGCGGATCACGGCCGGGGTGTCGGCCGCGCTCAGCATCGCGTCCAACGAAGCCGCGAACGCCCGCAGTTCGGTGTCCAGCAGGAAACGCATCGCCGGCGGAGCCGGCCTGGGCGAAGTCATCGACGGCGTCCCCTCGGCAGGCCGAGCAGCCGCTCGGCGACGATGTCGCGCTGGATCTCGTTCGTGCCCGCGTAGATCGGGCCGGCCAGGGAGAAGACGTAACCCTCCGACCAGTCGGTGTCGGCCGCCTCCCCTTCCGCTCCTTCCGCGCCGAGCAGATCCAGTGCCGTCTCGTGCAGCGCGATGTCGTACTCCGACCAGAAGACCTTGTTCAGGCTCGACTCCGGGCCGAGCCGCTCCCCGGCGAGGAAGCGGGAGGCGGCCGCGTAGGTGAACAGCTGGTAGGCGCGGGCGCCGATCAGCGCGTCGGCGACACGGGCCGCGCAGGACTGCGGGCTGCCCCGGTCCACCCAGAGGGCGTGCAGGCGGTCGGCCGAGGCGAGGAAGCGCCCGGGGGAGCGCAGGGTGAGCCCGCGTTCGTTGGCCGCCGTCGACATCGCGATCCGCCAGCCCTGGCCCGGCTCCCCGATCACGTCCTCGTCCGGCACGAACACCTCGTCCAGGAACAGTTCGGCGAACGCCGGCTTCCCGTCCAGGCGGCCGATGGGGCGGACGGTGACGCCGGGGGCCCGCAGGTCGAACATGACGTAGGTGAGCCCCTGTTGGGGTTTCGGGGCGTCGGGGTCGGTGCGGAACAGGCCGAAGGCGCGGTCGGCGAAGGCGGCGCGCGAGGACCAGGTCTTCTGGCCGCTCAGCCGCCAGCCGCCGGCCACCCGGACCGCCCGGGCGCGCAGCGCGGCCAGGTCCGAGCCGGCCTCGGGTTCCGACCAGGCCTGCGCCCAGACGGCCTCGCCGGTGGCCATCGGGGGCAGGATCCGGGTCCGCTGTTCCTCGGTGCCGTGGTCGAGCAGGGTGGGGGCGAGGAGGCTCACGCCGTTCTGGTTGACGCGGCCCGGGGCGCCCGCCGCGTAGTACTCCTCCTCGAAGACCAGCCAGCGCATCAGGCCGCAGTCCCGCCCGCCGTAGCGGGTCGGCCAGTTGACCACCGACCAGCCGCCCGCGGCCAGTTCGGCCTCCCACGCGCGGTGCGCCGCGAAGCCCTCGGCGGTCTCCAGGGAGGGCAACGGCTCGGACGGCACCCGCGCGCGCAACCAGGTCCGGGCCTCGGCGCGGAACGCCTCGTCGGCGGGGGAGTGTGCGAGGTCCACCGGTCCCTCCTCGTGTGCGCGACCCACGGGTGTCTCCGTGCGTCCTCGACGTAGGTCCTTCGCGTGCGTCCTTCGCGTGCCTTCGTTCTTCCCTAACAAGTGTTTGGTAGGTTAGCGTGCCGTCATGAAGAACGTCGAGGGTCCGCCGTACGTTCCCGGGCACGCGCTGCTCGCCGGCCGCAGCGCCGTGATCACCGCGGCGGCCGGCGCGGGCATCGGCGGAGCGACCGCGCGCCGCTTCCTGGAGGAGGGCGCGCGCGTGCTGATCAGCGACGCCCACGCGCGCCGGCTCAAGGCGTACCAGGCCGAACTGGCCGCGGAGTTCGGCGAGGCTTCGGTGGCCGCCCTGCCGTGCGACGTCACCGACGACAGCCAGGTGCGGGCCCTGTTCGACACGGCCGTACGGGAACACGGGCGGCTGGACGTCGTCGTCAACAACGCGGGCCTCGGTGGGACCGCGGAACTCGTCGACATGACCGACGAGCAGTGGTCACGCGTCCTGGACGTCACGCTCGACGGAACCTTCCGGTGCACCCGGGCCGCCCTGCGGCTGATGCGGGAGACCGGCGGGGGAGTCGTCGTCAACAACGCCTCCGTCGTCGGCTGGCGCGCCCAGGCCGGACAGGCGCACTACGCCGCCGCGAAAGCGGGCGTGATGGCGCTGACCCGCTGCGCGGCGATCGAGGCCGCCGGGTACGGCGTACGGGTCAACGCCGTCTCGCCGAGCCTCGCCATGCACCCGCACCTGGTGAAGGTGACCTCGGCCGAACTGCTGGAGGAACTCACCGCCCGGGAGGCCTTCGGGCGGTACGCCGAACCCTGGGAGGTGGCCAACGTGATCGTGTTCCTGGCGTCGGACTACTCCTCGTACATGACGGGCGAGGTCGTCTCCGTCAGCGGCCAGCACGCCTGACGGCCGGAGCAGACGACAATGTGTTCGTGCCGACCAAGAAGAAGCCCCAGGTGACCGCCGCGCCCGCGCGTCGCCGTGAACTCCTCGACACCGCCGCCGAGGTCTTCGCCGAACAGGGCTACAACGCCACCACCGTCCGGAAGATCGCCGACCACGCGGGCATGCTCGCGGGCAGCCTCTACTACCACTTCGACTCCAAGGAATCGATGCTGGAGGAGATCCTGCGGACCTTCCTCGACGAGCTCTGGGACGGCTACGACACCGTCCTGGGCGCCGAGCTCGGACCCCGGGAGACACTCGCGGCCCTGGTCACCGAGTCCTTCCGGGAGATCGACCGGCACCGCGCCGCCGTCGCGATCTACCAGAAGGAGAGCAAGCAGCTCGTGGCGCAGGAACGGTTCGCGTTCCTCGCCGAGTCGCAGCGCCGGTTCGAGAAGGCGTGGCTGGCCACGCTGGAGCGCGGCGTCGCGGACCGGGTCTTCCGCACCGACCTCGACCTCCGCCTCGCCTACCGGTTCGTCCGCGACACCGTCTGGGTCGCCGCGTCCTGGTACCGGCCCGGCGGACAGCACAGCCCGGAGGAGATCGCCCGGCAGTACCTGTCGATGGTGCTGGACGGGATCGCCGTACGTGAACAGCCCTTTCCTGTGAGGGAGTTGACATGGCCGAGGCCTACATCGTCGAAGCGGTCCGCACGCCCGTCGGGCGGCGCGGAGGAGGACTGAGCACGGTCCATCCGGCCGACCTGGGCGCGCATGTGCTCAAGGAACTCGTCGCGCGGGCCGGCATCGACCCGGCCGCCGTCGAGGACGTCGTCTTCGGCTGCCTGGACACGGTCGGGCCGCAGGCCGGGGACATCGCCCGGACCTGCTGGCTGGCCGCCGGGCTCCCCGAGGAGGTGCCGGGCGTGACCGTGGACCGGCAGTGCGGCTCCTCGCAGCAGGCCGTGCACTTCGCCGCGCAGGGCGTGCTGTCCGGGACCCAGGACCTGGTGGTCGCGGGCGGCGTGCAGAACATGTCGCAGATCCCGATCGCCTATGCCACCCGGCAGGCCGCCGAGCCCCTCGGCTTCACCCAGGGCCCCTTCGCGGGCAGCGAGGGCTGGCGCGCACGGTACGGGGACCGGCCGGTCAACCAGTTCGCCGGCGCCGAGATGATCGCCGCGAAGTGGGGCATCAGCCGCCGGGACCAGGAGGAGTTCGCCCTGCGCTCGCACCGGCGGGCGGTGCGGGCGATCGACGAGGGCCGCTTCGCCCGCGAGACCGTCGCCCACGGGGAGGTCACCGCCGACGAGGGGCCGCGCCGGGACACCTCCCTGGAGAAGATGGCCGCGCTGAAGCCCGTCATCGACGGCGGGACCGTCACCGCCGCCTGTTCCTCGCAGGTCTCCGACGGCGCGGCGGCCCTGCTGCTGGCCTCGGAGCGGGCGGTGCGCGAACACGGCCTGACGCCACGCGCGCGCGTGCACCATCTCTCCGTCCGCGGCGAGGACCCGATCCGCATGCTGACGGCTCCGATCCCGGCCACCGCCCACGCCCTCAAGAAGACCGGGCTGTCGATCCACGACATCGACCTCGTCGAGATCAACGAGGCGTTCGCGCCCGTCGTCCTGGCCTGGCTGAAGGAGACCGGCGCGGACCCGGAGAAGGTCAACGTCAACGGCGGCGCGATCGCCCTGGGCCACCCGCTCGGCGCGAGCGGCGCCAAGCTGATGACCACCCTCCTGCACGAACTGGAACGCACCGGCGGCCGCTTCGGCCTGCAGACCATGTGCGAGGGCGGCGGCCAGGCCAATGTGACGATCATCGAGAGGCTGTGACGGCCGTGAAGGTGAGGGTCACCGACCCGCTGGGACGACTGCGAAGGTGACGCTCAGCGGTCCGCTGTGACCGCCACGAAGGCGGCGGTCACAGCGGGCGGCGGTGACGGCCACGAAGGCGGCGGTCACAGCGGGCGGCGGTGACGGCCACGAAGGCGGCGGTCAACGAGCGGCGCCGGGCCGGTCCAGGGAGGCGAGTGTCTCCTCCGCCTCCCGCATGATCCGGGCCACCAGTTCCGCGCAGGACGGCAGGTCGTCGATCACCCCGGCGACCTGCCCGGCGGCCATCACCCCGGCGTCCGTACGCCCCTCCACCATCGCGGACCTGAGCATCATCGGGGTGTTCGCGGCGAGCAGCACCTGACTCCAGGCGAGGTCCTTGCCGTGGCGCAGGGCCAGGCCGTCGCGGACCATCTCCCGCCAGGTGAGGCCGGACAGCCTGCGGAAGCCGGCCGCGTGCCGCACCGCCCGCACCAGGGCCCCGGCCCGGCCGGAATCCTCCAGGGCGTCGACCAGAGCGGTGCGCAGCATGCGGTGCGGGAGGCCGTCCACCGCCCGGGTGACGGTGACGTCCCGGACCGTCGCCGCCAGGTACCGCGCCTTCACCGCGTCCGGGACCGGCGAGTCCGAGGTGAGCAGGAAGCGGGTGCCCATCGCGACCCCGGCCGCCCCGTACGCCAGCGCCGCCACCAGCCCCCGCCCGTCGAAGAAGCCGCCCGCCGCCACCACCGGGATGTCCACGGCGTCCACCACCTGCGGCAGCAGTACCGTCGTCGCCACGTCCCCGGTGTGTCCGCCGCCCTCACCGCCCTGCACGATCACCGCGTCCGCACCCCACGCGGCGACCTTCTCGGCATGCCGGCGGGCCCCGATGGACGGGATGACGACGACCCCGCCCTCCTTCAGCTCGGCGATCAGCTCCGGGGAGGGCGCGAGCGCGAAGGACGCGACCCGCACGCCCTCGTCGAGGATGATCCGCACCCGGTCGCCGGCGTCCGCCGCGTCGGCCCGCAGATTGACCCCGAACGGCGCCGCCGTCCGCGACCGCACCTCGCGCACCGCCGCCCGCAACCCGTCGACGGTCATGGTCGCGGACGCCAGGACGCCCAGCGCCCCCGCGTCCGCCGCCGCCGACACCAGGCGCGGGCCCGCCACCCATCCCATCCCGGTCTGCACGATCGGGTGACGGACCCCGACCAGCCGGGTGAGCGCCGTTTCCATCAGCCGGCGACCTCCCGGGCCCGGGTGTTCCCCGGGTCGATCACCTCGCGGATCAGCCGCAGTTCGCCCGCCGTCGGTCCACGGGTGCGCGACACCTCGTCCGGGACCACGAGGTCGAACCCCGTCGCCTCCCGGACCTGCTCGACACTCACCCCGGGATGCAGCGAGGCCAGCCGCATCGACCGGTCGGGGGTGGCGAAGTCGAACACCCCGAGGTCGGAGACGACCCGCGGGATGCGGTGGTGGCGCGCGCCGGCCGCCCGGTCGTACCCGACCCCGCACACCATGTCGACCCGCTCGACGAACACCCGCCGGGAGTGCCTCGGCACCCAGTAACTCGTCGGGTTGTTCAGCGTGTTGACCGGCGCGCCGCGCACCCCGAGCAGCTGCCGCGTGGGCTTCGCCCAGTCGCCGATGCACGCGATGTTCTGGTTGCCGTACCGGTCGATCTGGCTCGCGCCCATCATCACGTGCCGCCGGCCCCCGGTGACCAGCGCCAGATGCTGCCGGTACGGCAGCCAGCCCTCGACGGTGCCGTCGAGACCGACGAGCAGTGCCTCCCCGTCGGTCAGCAGCAGGTCCGGCGCGAAGGTGTGCCGGGCGAGACGGGCACCGACCGAGGGGATCAGGCCCATGGGGCTGGCCAGGATCTCGCCCGCGCCGCGCCACGCCTCCGCGCAGGCGATCACGCAGTACTCGGCGCGCGTCACCTCGCTCATGACTCCTCCCCGACCGCCGACCGGTACGCCCGCTCGTCCCCGGCGAGGAACCGCGCCGCGAACTCGGGCCAGGGCGTCGACGCGTACCGCTTCTGGAACGGCTCGTCCCGGCCGTAGTCGGGGGCGCAGGACGTGAAGTGGGCGCCGTTCGGGGCCTCGATCACCCCGGTCACCGTGTGCCGCTTGAGCAGCAGCGACTGCGGCGCCGCCGCCTTCGTCAACTCGGCGGTGTCGACGACCTGTTCGCAGCTGACGTACGCCGCGTCCGCCGCCTCGCAGAACAGGTCGTCGAAGTACGGATCCGGGCCCAGGTACTGCCCGTTGCCCAGCCGGTCGGCCCGGTTGACGTGCACCAGGGCCGCGTCCAGCCGCAACGCCGGCATGGCCACGAACGTCTCCTGGTCCTCGTACGGCGAAGTCACCGTCCGCAGGCCGGGGTTGACCCGCATCACGTCCGAACCGATCCCCGCCCGCACGGGCAGGAAGGGCAGCCGGTTCGCGGCCGCGTGCAGACCCCACATGAACATCGCCTCGTCGACCTCCGTCAGTTCGAAGGCCCCGCGCTCGCGGGCCGCGCGGTAGTGCGGCTCCAGGGGGATCGAGTCGAGGGTGACGAAGGCGGTGACCAGCTTTCGGATCCGGCCGGCCGCGGCGAGCATCCCGACGTCCGGGCCGCCGTACGACACGACGGTGAGATCGGTGACCTCCGACCGCAGCAGCGCCCTGACCAGCGCCATCGGCTTACGGCGGGAGCCCCAGCCGCCGATGCCGAGCGTCATGCCGCTGCGCAGCCGGGCGACCGCCTCCTCGGCGGTCATCGTCTTGTCACGCACGCCTGCCCCCGTCCCTCTCCTCGCCGAAGGTGTCCCGGACCCGGTCGGCCACCCCGCCGACGCTCGCCTCGTAGGTGAAGCCCTGCTCGAAGCGGTAGCTGCGGCGCACGTCCACCGGGTCGATGCCGTTGATGGCCGCCTTGGCCAGACGCAGCAGCTCGCCGTCCTTCGCGGCGATCTCGCCGGCCAGCTCCAGGGCCGCCGCGCGCAGCCCGCCCGGCGGCACCACCCGCCACACCGAGCCGTGCCCGTGCAGTTCGGCCGCCGTGACCGTGCGCGAGGTGTAGTACAGGGCGCGCAGCAGGTGCTGGGGGACCAGCCGGGCCAGATGGGTGGCCGCGCCGAGCGCGCCCCGGTCCAGTTCCGGCAGCCCGAACACGGCGTCCTCGCTCGCCACGATCACGTCCGCGTTCCCCACCAGGCCGACCCCGCCGCCCAGACAGAAGCCCTGCACCGCCGCCACCACCGGGACCTCGCACTCGTACACCGCGGCGAACGCCTCGAAGCAGCCGCGGTTGGCGCCGACGAGCGCGCCCGGCCCCTGCGTCTGGATCTCCTTGATGTCCACGCCTGCGTTGAACCCGCGCCCCTCGGCGGCCAGCACCACACACCGGGTGCCGGGATCGCGGCCGGCCGCGCGCAGGGCGTCGGCCAGGGCGAACCAGCCGCTCACCGGCAGCGCGTTCACCGGCGGGAAGTCGACCGTGACGAGCGCGATTCCCTTGTCCGGCCCCTTTTCCGGGGACGAGGTGGAGACACCCATGGAAGCATCAGCTACCTTTCCACCAAACGTTTGTTAGGTGGAAGGTAGCAGCGAATGGAGCTGGACGGGAAGGTCGCCGTCGTCACCGGCGGCACGCGCGGCGTGGGTGCCGGCATCGCACGCTCCCTCGCCCGCGCGGGCGCACGGGTCGTGGTCTGCGCCCGTCGGCCACCGGAACACCCCCTCGACAAAACCGAGTTCATACCGCTCGACGTCCGGGACGCCGACGCCGTACAGCGCTTCTTCACCGACCTGCCCCGGCTCGACATCCTCGTCAACAACGCCGGCGGCGCCCCCTACCGCCCCCTCACGCACACCGACGCCGCACGGCACGCGCGCGTGATCGAACTCAACCTCCTCGCACCACTGACCGTCTCCCTCGCCGCATACGACCACCTCCGGCACACGAACGGCTCGATCGTGATGATCGGCAGCGTCAGCGGCAGCCGCCCCTCGCCCGGCACGGCCGCCTACGGCGCGGCCAAGGCCGGCCTGGAGAACCTCGCCCGCTCCATGGCCGTCGAATGGGCCCCCCGGATACGCGTGAACACCCTCGTCGTCGGCATGGTCCACACCGAACTGACCCACCTCCACTACGGCGGCGACGACGGCGTCGAAGCCGTCGCCCGCACCGTCCCCCTCGGCCGGCTCGCCCTCCCCGCCGACGTGGGCGCCGCGGCCGTCTTCCTCGCCTCCGACGCCGCCCGCTACATCAGCGGGGCGAGCCTGCTCCTGCACGGAGGCGGCGAACGGCCCGCCTTCCTCGACGCCGCAACCGCCAACAAGGAGACGTGAGATGAGCGGAATCTGCCACCGGCGCGTCGTCGTCGTCACCGGCGCCGGACGCGGCCTCGGACGCGCCCACGCGCTCGCGTTCGCCGCCGAGGGCGCCAGGGTCGTCGTCAACGACCTCGGCGTCGGCCTCGACGGCACACCCGGCACCCACAGCCCCGCCGGACAGGTCGTGGACGAGATCCGCGCGACCGGCGGCGAAGCGGTCGCACACGACGGCGACATCGCCACCCCCGAGGGCGCCGCCACCCTCGTCGACGCCGCCCTGGACACCTACGGCCGCCTCGACACCCTCGTCAACAACGCCGGCTTCCTGCGCGACCGCATGCTCGTCAACCTGGCCGACGACGACTGGGACGCCGTCCTGCGCGTCCACCTCAAAGGCCACTTCCTCACCCTGAAACACGCCGCCGCACACTGGCGCGCCGAGACCAGAGCGGGCCGCCCGCCCACCGCCCGCATCATCAACACCAGCAGCGGCGCGGGACTGCTCGGCTCGGTCGGACAGGGCAACTACAGCGCCGCGAAAGCCGGGATCGTCGCCCTCACCCTCGTCGCCGCCGCCGAACTCGCCCGCTACGGAGTCCAGGCCAACGCCATCGCCCCCGCCGCCCGCACCCGCATGACCGAGCGCACCTTCGCCGCGACCATGGCCGCCCCCGAGAACGGCTTCGACACGATGGCCCCCGAGAACGTCTCCCCGCTCGTCGTCTGGCTCGGCTCCGCCGCCAGCGAGGGCGTCACCGGACGCGTCTTCGAGGCGGACGGCGGACGGATCACCGTCATGGAGGGCTGGCGGCCGGGCCCCACCACCGACAAAGGAGCCCGGTGGACCGCCGCCGAAGCGGGCGAAGCCGTACGGAAACTGCTCACGCACACCACACCACCGGGCCCGGTGTACGGGACCCAGGCCCCCTGAGGGCCCCCGGGAACGGCACGCGAGCCCCCGACGACCCACCTACGTGTCGCACTCCAGCACCGTCCGGCACAACGCGCACCGCGCCCGCACCCGACCCCGTACCGGCACCCTGATCCGCTGGTGACAGGTGGGACACGCGAACGTCACCCGCAACGCCCCCGGCGCCTCCGGAACGAAGCTGTACGGGCTGTCCGGGGCCGCCACCGACGGCCGGTCCCGGGCCTGCCGGCGATCACGCGCGTAACGCCGCCGCCCCGCCCAGCCCGCCGCCGTCAACGGCGGCTGCCGCCCGTCGTGCCGGGCCCGCTCGAGACCCCGCCCGTACGCCGTGTACGCCTGCGCACTCGTGAACCACACCGACGGATCCTCACCGAAGACCAGCGACCGCTTCGCCAGCACATACCCGAACTCCTCCGGAGTCAGATACCCCAGCTTCTGCGAGGACGCCGCGTCCTCCCGGTACGCGTCGAGCAACAGCCAGCCCGCGCCCAGATACGTCGTCGCCGTGTCCGTCAGGATCTCGTTGTCCCGCGTCCCCGGGAACGACAGCCCCACCCGATGCAGATAGACATGCATGATCTCGTGCGCCAGCGCCGCGCCGATGTCCCGCCGATGCGTACGGAACCGGTCGTTCAGCTCGACGAAGTACTCCGGACCCGCCGTGAGTTCGACGTTCGCCGCATGCTCCATCGCACGGAACGCCACGATCATCCGCGCCTGAGGCAACCGGAAGTGCCGCACCAGCTCACGCGCCACCCGCTGCACCCCCAGATGCAGATCGTCCGTGTCGCAGAACGCCACGTCCGCCGGCACCACACTCGACGTGAACTGATGGATGGTGTCGTACGACAACCGCCTGTACAACGCCGTGACAGCCGCCCGCACCGTCTCCAGATGCGGATACCCGTGCTCGACCGGCCCGCCGTTCGCCACGCCCGCACCCCCAAGAGGCCGAGAACCCGATTCCACTGTAAGGGCAGGCCACCCCCGGAGCAGGCCCGGCGCACGCACTAGGGTGAACGCCCATGACCACCAGCAACACCCCCGGCTCCGGAGACGTCGACCCCGCCGTCCGCGAGGAGCTCGCCCGGCTGCGCGACAGCATCGACAACATCGACGCGGCCGTCGTCCACATGCTCGCCGAGCGCTTCAAGGCCACCCAGCAGGTCGGCCACCTCAAGGCCCGCCACCAGCTGCCGCCCGCCGACCAGGCCCGCGAAGCCCGCCAGATCGCCCGGCTGCGCACCCTCGCCGAGAACGCCAAACTCGACCCCGCGTTCGCCGAGAAATTCCTCAACTTCATCATCGCCGAGGTGATCCGCCACCACGAGCGCATCGCCGAGGACACCGTCAACGGCCCGGCCCCCGCACCGAACTGACCCGCGCGGCGGGCGCTACCGACGGTGACCGGCCGGACGCAGCCCGTCGACACCGCCCGCCTCGCCCACGCCACCCGCGCCCGGCACGGCGCCCCGGCGCGGGAAGGGACATAGGGCACGTACCGATCCGCCCCTGTGCCCGGCCAGCGGTATCAGGCAGCATGTCGTTCATGTCCGTACTGACGCGCGACGAAGCGCAGAGCCGTGCCAAGCTCCTCGACGTCCACCGCTACACCATCGAGCTCGACCTGACGACCGGCGACGAGACCTTCGAGTCCAGCACCGTCATCCGGTTCGCCGCGCGCGCCAACGGGGACACCTTCGTCGAAGTCAGGCCCGCGACACTGCACTCCGTCACCCTCGACGGCGAGCCCCTCGACCCGGACACCCTGGACGGCAACCGGCTCCCCCTCGAGAACCTCACCGCCGGCGACCACGAACTGCGCGTCCGGGCGAGCATGCGCTACTCCCGCACCGGCGAAGGCATGCACCGCTTCACCGACCCCACCGACGGCGAGACCTACCTCTACACCCAGCTCTTCATGGAAGACGTCCAGCGCGTCTTCGCCGCCTTCGACCAGCCCGACCTCAAGTCCGTCTTCGAGCTGACCGTCAAGGCCCCCGAAACCTGGACCGTCCTCGCCAACAGCATCACCGAACACCTCGGCGAAGGCCGCTGGCAGGCCGCCCCCACCCCGCTCATCTCCACCTACCTCGTCGCCGTCGCCGCCGGCCCCTGGCACTCCGTCACCACCGAACACCAGGGACTCCCCTTCGGCATCCACTGCCGCCGCTCCCTCGCCCCCCACCTCGACGCCGACGCCGACGAACTCCTCGAGATCACCCGGCAGTGCTACGACCGCTACCACGAGAAGTTCGAGGAGCCCTACCCCTTCGACTCCTACGACCAGGCGTTCGTCCCCGAGTTCAACGCCGGCGCCATGGAGAACCCCGGCCTCGTCACCTTCCGCGACGAGTTCGTCTACCGCTCCGCCGTCACCGACACCGAACGCCAGACCCGCGCCATGGTCATCGCCCACGAGATGGCCCACATGTGGTTCGGCGACCTCGTCACCCTCCAGTGGTGGGACGACATCTGGCTCAACGAGTCCTTCGCCGAGTACATGGGCTACCAGACCCTCACCGAAGCCACCCGCTTCACCGACACCTGGACCGACTTCGGCGTCGTCCGCAAACCCTGGGGCTACGACGCCGACCAGCGCCCCTCCACCCACCCCGTCGCCCCCGAGAACGTCGACGACACCGCCTCCGCCCTCCTCAACTTCGACGGCATCTCCTACGCCAAGGGCGCCTCCGCCCTACGCCAACTCGTCACCTGGCTCGGCGAGAAGGACTTCCTCGCCGGCATCAACACCCACATCGCCCGCCACCGCTTCGCCAACGCCACCCTCGCCGACTTCATCGACTCCCTCGCCGCCCACACCGACCGCGACGTCCACGCCTGGGCCGACGCCTGGCTGCGCACCACCGGCGTCGACACCCTCACCCCCACCCTGGGCGGCAGCAACGGCGACCACACCCTCACCATCACCCACCACGGCAGCCGCCCGCACCGCGTCGCCGCCGGCCTCTACGACCTCGACCTCACCGACGCAGGCGGCCTCACCCTGCGCGAACGCCTCGAGATCGACATCCCGCAGCACGCACCCCAGCCCATCGGCAAGCGCCCCGCCCTGGTGCTCCTCAACGACGGCGACCTCACCTACACCAAGGTCCGCTTCGACCCCGCCTCCTCCGAAACCGTCCGCACCAGCCTGTCCGGCCTGCCCGACCCGCTCACCCGCGCCGTCGTCTGGAACGCCCTGCGCGACGCCGTCCGCGACGGCGACCTCGCCCCCACCGCCTACCTCGACGCCGCCCGCGCCCACCTCCCCAAGGAAACCGACCTCGCCCTCGTCCAGGGCGTCCTCGCCTACGCCTCCGCACAGGTCGCCGACCGCTACGTCACCCCCGAGCAGCGCCCCGCCGCCGTCGCCACCCTCTCCGCCCTCTGCCGCGACCTCATCCGCCGCACCGAGGACGGCGACCACCCCGGCCTGCGCCTCACCGCCGTACGCCACTTCATCGACGTCGCCGCCCACCCCGACACCATCGCCGCCTGGCTCGCCGACGGCACCGTCCCCGGCGGCCCCGAACTCGACCCCGACCTGCGCTGGCGCGTCCTCGCCCGACTCGCCGTCCTCGGCGCCACCGACGAGCGCGCCATCGCCACCGAACTCGACCGCGACCCCTCCGCCACCGGCCAGGAAGGCGCCGCCCGCTGCCGCGCCGCCCTCCCCGACGCGGACGCCAAACGCACCGCCTGGGCCGCCATGTTCGACGACGACACCCTCTCCAACTACCTCTTCACCGCCACCGCCCAAGGCTTCTGGCAACCCGAACAGAGCGACCTCGTCGCCGACTACGTCCCCCGCTTCTACCAGGACGCCGTCGCCGTCGCCGCCCGCCGCGGCCCCGCCATCGCCGAAGCCGCCGGCCGCTGGGCCTTCCCCACCCACGCCGTCGACCCCGACACCCTCCGCCTGGGCGAGGAGTGCCTGACCGACGCCGACCCCATCCCCGCCCTGCGCCGCAAGCTCGTCGACCAACTCGACGACCTGGCCCGCGCGTTGCGGGTGAGGGGAGCGTAGGGCCCCGGCCGGGAGCCCGGAGGCCCGGAGGCCCGCAGGCCCGTCGGCCCGGGAAGTCCAGCGGGCCCGGGAGGCCCGTCGGCCCGGGAGCTCCGCAGGCCCGGAGGTCCGTCGGCCCGGAGGCCCGCAGGCCCGGGAAGCCCCCCGGCCCAGGAGGCCCGCCGGCCCGGGAGCCCCGTAGGCCGGAGAAGCCCGCCCGCCCGGGAGCCTCCCGGCCCGAGAAGCCCCCGGCCCGGGAGCCCCCTCGGCCCGGGAGGCCCCGGCCGCCGTGCCACTCAGCGCCGGTCGGCAAATCCAGCCCGTCCGGCGCTTGAGGACGAGGCCCGGTCAGGGCCGAAGCGGGGTCTGGGGGCGCAGCCCCCAGCAGCGCCCCACACCAGCCCCGGTGCGATCGCCCGCACCGGGGCTGAAGACAACCAGGGCTGAAAACGACCGGGGCCGAAAACGCACGTCCCCCGTAAGGGTTCCCTCACCGGATGTCGAGGACGCGCCTCCGCAATCCCCGACAAGCTGACACTCCCCGCTACGGGCACCCGCACCCGCCCCCGCGCCCCGGAGGAGCCCCCGTGAGCATGCCGCCCCTCGCCTCAGGACCCGAAGGCCCCGACGCCCTACGGCCGTTGCTCACCACCGTCCTCGACGCCCTCGCCACCGGCACCCGGGCCCGCGGAGGACCACTCCCCGCAGGCGGCCCCCAAGCCGTCGCCGCCCGCGTACGGCACGCGGCAGGAGACCTCCTCCCCGAACACGGCGACCCGCACGCCCTCACCACCCTCGTCCACGCCCTCGCCGAAGGCGCCGCCGACCCCGCCGACCCCCTCTGCGCCGCCCACCTGCACTGCCCGCCCCTCGCCGTCGCCGCCGCCGCCGACCTCGCCGTCTCCGTCCTCAACCCCTCCCTCGACTCCTGGGACCAGGCACCGGCCGCCTCCGCACTGGAGGCCCTCGTGACACGGACACTCGCCGCTCAGGCCGGCATGGCCGACGCCCTCGTCACCACCGGCGGCACCGAAGCCAACCAACTCGCCCTCCTCCTCGCCCGCGAAACCCACGGCCCCACCCTCACCCTCGTCTGCGGCGCCAACGCCCACCACTCCCTGCCCCGCGCCGCCTGGCTCCTCGGCCTCCCCGAACCCGTCATCATCCCCACCCCCACCGGCACCCTCGACCCCACCGCCCTCACCCACACCCTCACCACCCTGCCCGGCCCCCTCCTCGTCGCCGCCACCGCCGGCACCACCGACGCCGGACTCATCGACCCCCTCCCCGCCATCGCCGCCCTCACCACCACCCACGGCGCCCGCCTCCACATCGACGCCGCCTACGGAGGCGGCCTCCTCTTCAGCGACCGCCACCGCCACCTGCTCACCGGCCTCGACACCGCCCACACCGTCACCCTCGACCTGCACAAACTCGGCTGGCAACCGGTCGCCGCCGGACTCCTCGCCACCCGCGACGCACACGACCTCGCCGCCCTCCACCACCACGCCGACTACCTCAACGCCGACGACGACACCGAAGCCGGCCTCCCCGACCTCCTCGGCCGCTCCCTGCGCACCACCCGACGCCCCGACGCCCTCAAGATCGCCGTCACCCTCAAAACCCTCGGCCGCACCGGCCTCGGCGCCCTCGTCGACCAAGTCTGCGCCCACGCCCACGCGTTCGCCGGCATCGTCACCGCACACCCCGGCTTCGAACTCCACGCCCCACCCACCATCAGCACCGTCCTCTTCCGCCCCACCGGCGCCACCGACGACACCGTGGCCGAGATACGCCGCCGCCTCCTCACCCACGGCCACGCCGTCCTCGGCCGAGCCCGCCTCGCCGACCGGCTCTGGCTCAAGGCCACCCTCCTCAACCCTCACACCCGCCCCCACGAGCTGGCCGCCCTCCTCGACCTGGTGGAAGGAAACACCCCCCGATGAACACACCCCCACACTTCGGCACCGACACCCCCCGCGACCTCATCGGCATCGGCATCGGCCCCTGCAACCTCTCCCTGGCCGCCCTGGCCCACCCCCTCGCCGAACTCGACGCCGTCTTCTACGAACAACGCCCGCGCTTCGACTGGCACCCCGGCCTCCTCATCGACGGCGCCCGCGTCCAAGTCCCCTTCCTCGCCGACCTCGTCACCCTCGCCGACCCCACCAGCCCCTGGACCTTCCTCAACTACCTCAAAACCCACCAACGCCTCTACCCGTTCTACTTCGCCGAGCGCTTCCACACCCAACGCGCCGAATACGACACCTACTGCCGCTGGGTCGCCGACCAACTCCCCGGACTCCACTTCCGCCACCAGGTCGACGCCGTCCGCTGGAACCCCGAACGCGACGTCTTCGAAGTCGACCACACCCAACTCGACACCGACGGCGAAGCCGAAGCCCTCGGCCGCACCCACACCCGCAACGTCGTCCTCGGCATCGGCACCGAGCCCTACATCCCCGACGCCCTGCGCCCCCTCGTCGACGCCCCCGGCGTACCCGTCGTCCACGCCGCCGACTACCTCACCCACCGCGACACCCTCCTCACCGCCGGCCACATCACCGTCGTCGGATCAGGACAGTCCGGCGCCGAAGTCTTCCTCGACCTCCTCCGCCACCGCCCCGCCGGCCGCGAACAACTCCACTGGATCGGCCGCACCGACGCCTTCGCCCCCATGGAGTACTCCAAACTCGGCCTCGAACACTTCACCCCCGACTACACCCGCTACTTCCACGCCCTCCCCGAAAGCACCCGCGACCGCCTCACCACCGCCCAATGGCAACTCCACAAAGGCATCGACGCCACCACCCTCGCCGCCATCCACGACGAGCTCTACCAGCGCACCCTCGGCGGCGGCTGGCCCGACACCGTCCTCACCCCCGGCGTCCGCGTCCGCACCGCGGGACGCATCGCCACCACCAAGATCGAACTCCACCTCGAACACCTCCAGCAGAACACCCGCACCCGCCTCACCACCGACGCCGTCGTCCTCGCCACCGGCCACCGCGAACGCCCCCTCGACCGCATCCTCGCCGGACTCGACCCCTACATCCGCCGCGACAACCGCGAACGCCCCCGCGTCGACGAACACTTCCGACTCGTCCTCGACCCCTCCGTCACCGCCACCGGCTGCAACATCTACCTCCAGAACGCCGAACGCCACACCCACGGCGTAGGCGCCCCCGACCTCGGCCTCGCCGCCTGGCGCGCCGCCACCATCCTCAACACCCTCACCGGCAAAGAGACCTACCCCCTCCCCACCCGCACCGCCTTCACCACCTTCGGACTCGAACAACCGCAACCCCGAGTCCCCGCCGCCCGACAGGCACCCACCCTCACCCCCCTCGTCGACCGACGCTAGACACCCCGAAAACGCCAAAAGGGCGGTGCGCACACGGTGACCGACCAGGCCACCGCACGACACACCGCCCCAGGAAACCGGAGAGCTCAAGAACCCCTAGAACACCGGCGTACCGTCACGCGTCAGCTTCCAGTCCACCGACGCGAAGTCCTTCGGATCCAGCACACCCTTCGCCGTCACCCACTCCGAAATCCGCGTACGGATCTCCGTCGACTCCGCCCACAACTCCTGCGCCGACGCCACATGCGGGAACGCGCCACCACCATTGGCCCGGTAGTTGTTCACCGCCAGCACGAACTGCTGCGCATCGTCCAACGCCGCCCCGTTGTACGTCAGGTTCTTGATCCGCGAACCCGCCGCCTGCGCGATGTCGATCTCGTACACCAGACCCGACACATAGTCGTAGTTGTAGTCCGGACGTCCCGCCGCGTTCGTCAGCTTCTCCGTGTCGACCACCGCACCCGCGGCCGTCTGCACGAAGTACTGCGCCGAGTACTCCAGGTACGCCCGCACCTGCGCACCCGTCATCAACTTCGCCACCAGCGTGTTGTCGTACACGTACAGGCTCGACAGGTCCCGGATCGTCACCTCGCCGGCCGGGATCTCCGACGTCCGCGAGAACGGCGACGCCTGCGCGATGACCGGCAGCGAGGCATACGACGTACCCGCCAACGCCGCCTTGACGACGTCCTCCTGCACCTTCGTGATCAGGTCGATGATCGGCGCGTCCTTGTACCGCGCCTCCACCGTCGTCAACGTCTCCGTCGCCGAACCCACCACCTGGTTGACGTACGCCACCACCTTCGCGTGCTCGTCACCCAGCAGCTTCGTGATCTTCGGGTCGTCCGCGACCGTGTTGGAGTTCAGCACCTTCGAGGAAACGGACTCGACCGTCCACCGCCCCTTCTCGAACACCAGCTCGACATCGAACACCGACAGCCGCTCCGCATACGCCAACGGCTCCGACAACACGACCGTCTTCCCGCTCTTCGCGTTGACGACCTTCAGCTCCGGAATCTCCACATGCGCATGACCCACCAGCACCGCGTCGATGTCCGGCACCTGCTGCGCCACCAACGCCGCCGAGTTCTCCACATACGGCAGCTGATCACCGTACGACGACGTACCCGACGAACCCGAGTGCGCCGACACGATCACCACATCCGCACCCAGCGACTTCAGCTTCGGCACCCACTTCGCCGCCTGCTCCTCCAGCCCCGGGAACGCCAGCTTGCCCTGCACATACGCCTTGTCCCAGATCGCGATACCCGGGTTCGTCAGCCCCAGCACCGCCACCTTCACCGGCGGCGCACCCTTCACACAGAACGTCTTGATCACATACGGCTGGAACGCCGGCTTCAACGTCTTCGCGTCCACCGCGTTCGCCCCGAGCAGCGGGAACCGCAACTGCGACTCGAACTTCCGCAGCGTCTCGATGCCGTAGTTGAACTCGTGATTGCCCAGCGCCGCCGCGTCATACCCGATCGCGTTCATCGCCTGCGCCATCGGATGCACCGGACCACCCTTGGCGGTGATCGGATCCACCTTCGCGTAGTAGTACGTCAGCGGAGTGCCCTGGATCGTGTCACCCGCGTCCAGCAGCAGCGTGTTCTCGCGCCCCTTCTCCGCACGGATCTGGTTCACCAGCGTCGAGATACGCGCCAGCCCCTGCGCGTTACCGGCCGCGTCCTTGTACTCCGCGTCCTTGAAGTAGTCCCAGTTGAAGACGTGACCATGCAGGTCCGTCGTCCCCAGCACCGTCAGCGCATACCGCTTCGGCTGCTTGACCGGCTTCCCCGGCTTCTTCGCCTCGGCCGCATGCGCCGGCGCCACCGCACCACCCGCGATCGCCACCCCCGCCCCGGTCACAGCGGACTTCTTCAGGAACTTCCGGCGATTCAACGGCATGTCTCATGCTCCTCGGGGAAAGGTCAACGACGCGCGTAGATTCTGACCCGGGCATGACCGACGGCAACAGGTCCAGGAGGTTTCGATCTGGTGACCAGCACGGTCAACTCCCCCCAGGCACCAGGGAAAGCCATGACAAGGTAGGACGTATGACCTCCCCGCAGAATTCCCCGTACGGCACACCCGACGCCCCCCTCCTCACAGTCCGCGGCGAGGCCGAACTCGACGTCGCCCCCGAGATCGCCCGCATCGGCATCACCCTCACCGCCCGCGGCCGCGACCGCCGCACCACCCTCGACGACCTCACCCGCCGCAACACCACCACCCTCGACCTCATCAAGTCCTACGGCGACGCCGTCGAAAACCTCTCCACCGGCACCCTCACCCTCACCCCCGAACTCACCCAACGCGGCCGAGGCGAACGCGTCCGCACCCACCACGGCACCATCCACCTCACCGCCGAACTCAACGACTTCACCACCCTCGGCGAACTCACCACCCGCCTCGCCGACCTCGACCTCACCCGAATCGACGGCCCCACCTGGGAACTCCGCCCCACCTCACCCGTCCACCGCCAAGCCCGCCAGCAAGCCGTACGCGAAGCCGTCCAACGCGCCAACGAATACGCCGAAGCACTCGGCACCACCGTCGCCGCCCTCCTCGAACTCGCCGACACCGGCACCAACGGCGGACGCCCCCGCGCCGCCTTCGACCGCCGCGCCGTCCGCTTCTCCATGGCCGCCACCGAAGCCGACACCGAGACCCCCGAACCCCTCGACCTCGAACCCCAGCGCATCCAGGTCCGCGCCGAGATCAGCGCACAGTTCACGATGAATCCACCACGCCTCTGAATTGACCCATTCGAGGAAAAGGGAAAACTGCTCATCAGAGCGGCAGCCCGCACAATTTATTAGTTGACAACAACCCTTCACCCAAAGGTTGTTGGACGGCCATGGCCTCCGAATTCCCTACCCACCGGTAAGACATAAGCTCGAAACATGCGCCGAGCAAAAATCGTCTGCACCCTGGGCCCCGCCACCGACACATACGACCAGATCAAAGACCTGGTCGACGCCGGAATGGACGTAGCCCGCTTCAACCTCAGCCACGGCGGCCACGCCGAGCACGAGGAGCGCTACCAGCGCGTCCGCAAGGCCTCCGACGAAACCGGCCGCAGCGTCGGCCTCCTCGCCGACCTTCAGGGCCCGAAGATCCGCCTCGGCAACTTCGCGGAAGGCCCCGTACTCCTTGAACGCGGCGACCCCTTCACCATCACCGTGGAAGAAGGCGTGGAAGGCGACCGCCACAGGTGCGGCACCACCTACGCCGGCCTCGCAGCCGACGTCACCACCGGCGAACGCATCCTCGTCGACGACGGCAAAGTCTGCCTCGAAGTCACCGACGTCGACGGACCCCGCGTCCACACCCGCGTCATCGAAGGCGGCGTGATCTCCGACCACAAGGGCCTCAACCTCCCCGGCGTCGCCGTCTCCGTCCCCGCCCTCTCCAAAAAAGACGAAGAAGACCTCCGCTGGGCGCTCCGCACCGGCTTCGATGTCATCGCCCTCTCCTTCGTCCGCACCGGCCGGGACATCCTCGAAGTCCACCGCATCATGGACGACGAAGGCCGCCGCCTCCCCGTCATCGCCAAGATCGAGAAGCCCCAGGCCGTCGAGAACATCGACGACATCGTGGCCGCCTTCGACGGAATCATGGTCGCCCGCGGCGACCTCGGCGTCGAGATGCCCCTCGAACAGGTCCCCATCGTCCAAAAGCGCGCGATCAAGCTGGCCAAGCGCAACGCCAAGCCCGTCATCGTCGCCACCCAGATGCTCGACTCCATGATCGAGAACTCCCGCCCGACCCGCGCCGAAGCCTCCGACGTCGCCAACGCCGTCATCGACGGCACCGACGCGGTGATGCTCTCCGGCGAGACCAGCGTCGGCAAACACGCCATCCAGACCGTCCGCACCATGGCGAAAATCGTCGAAGCGGCCGAGGAAGACATCCTCGCCAAAGGCCTCCCGCCCCTCACCGACTCCAACAAACCCCGCACCCAGGGCGGCGCCGTCGCCCGAGCGGCCGCCGAGATCGGCGACTTCCTCGACGCCAAATTCCTCGTCGCCTTCACCCAGACCGGTGACACCGTCCGACGCCTCTCCCGCTACCGCTCCCCGATCCCCCTCCTCGCCTTCACCCCGGAACCGGCCACCCGCTCCCAGCTCAACCTGACCTGGGGCGTCGAGACGTTCCTCGGCCCGCACGCGGACTCCACGGACGCGATGGTCGACCAGGTGGACGAGCTGCTCCTGCGGTACGGCCGCTGCCGGAAGGGCGACGTGGTGGTCATCACGGCGGGTTCACTCACCGGGGTCTCGGGCTCGACCAACCTGGTCCGAGTCCACCACGTCGGAGAGGACGACAGCCCGAAGTAGGGGGATCGGGTCAGTGCTTGGGGCCTACGTGGGTGTCGAGTAGGGCGACGTGCGCCTTCTTGGCGACGGAGATGTTGTAGGGGTTCCCGTTGCGGGTGCAGTGCGTCCACTCGATGCCCAGCTTTTCGAGGGTGTCGGTGAAGAGCCGCCGGATGTCGTCGGAGACGTTGGTGAAGAAGTACCGAGGGTATTCGTAGGCGCTTGCGCTCACCAGCGACCGTGCGGGTCGTCCAGTTCGTGATACGGCACCCGTCGGAGTGGATGAGACCCCGGACGAACTCCCAGGGGTGGGCGTCGACGATGGCCTGCTGCCAGGGTTCGAGGACGATGGGCCGTTCGTGCTTCTTGCCGGGGCCGTGCTGGGGGAACATGCAAGTCCAGTGCCTTGTGTACGACTTCACCTCGACGCAGCCTGTTTTGTGGCGCTGGCTGACGCTCGGGAGCGGCATCACCTTGCGCATGGCTTCTTCGGCTGCGGCGATCAGTCCGGTCTGCGTCGCGTTGCAGAAGATGGACAGGTGATGCTGCTTTGGCTTCGAGACGATGTGGCCGTCCCCGAGATAGAGGCCCAGCAGGTAGGCGTACGCGATCTCACCGAACTCGTGGCCCGTGCATTTGGGGCAGTCCGTCGGCTGCTCGTATTTCTCGTCACGGCCTTTGCGGTCCTCGCTGCGCCACCAGCCGACGGTGCCGCGTGGAATGTTCAGACGCTCAGCTACCACACGATTGGTGACACCTTGGCGCATGAGTGCGACGGCTTGGGCGCGAATCGAAGAGTTGTGCGGTTCCATGCGGCCACTTTGAGCAGGAGGTCGCGACGACACGCGGCAAAAAAGCGGATGTTCACGAGAACGGGAACATCCGCTTTTCTTTCGTGACCTTGGGAACCAAGGAAAAGTGCCCCGAGTCGGATTCGAACCGACGCTGGATGGGTTTTGAATCCATGGCCTCTACCGCTGGGCTACCGGGGCCCCTTCGAAACGAAGGTCAGCGGTCACCCGCTGTGTCACTACCTTACCGCAGCTAGGTAGGCTCTTGTCAGCAGTACCCCTGTGCCCTGAACGAGGAGCCCCCGTGACCGCCCCCGAGTCGCCCCAGCCCGTGGACGCGCCCGACGACGACAAGTCGCACGTGCCTCCGCTGACGACCCGTGTCGTCATCGCCGAGGACGAGGCGCTGATCCGTCTCGACCTCAAGGAGATGCTGGAGGAGGAGGGCTACAGCGTCGTAGGCGAGGCCGGTGACGGTGAGCAGGCGATCGAGCTGGCCCGTGAGCACAAGCCGGACCTGGTCATCCTGGACGTGAAGATGCCCAAGATGGACGGTATCTCCGCCGCGGAGAAGATCGCCGAGGAGCGCATCGCGCCGGTGCTGATGCTGACGGCGTTCTCGCAGCGCGATCTCGTCGAGCGGGCGCGGGACGCCGGTGCGATGGCGTACCTGGTGAAGCCGTTCAGCAAGAGTGACGTCGTGCCGGCGATCGAGATGGCCGTCTCGCGGTTCACGGAGCTGCGGGAGCTGGAGAACGAGGTCGCGGACCTCACGCTGCGGCTGGAGACCCGCAAGCTGGTGGACCGGGCGAAGTCGATTCTGCAGACGGAGTACGGGCTGACGGAGCCGGCCGCGTTCCGGTGGATCCAGAAGACGTCGATGGACCGGCGGATGTCGATGCAGCAGGTCGCCGAGGCGGTCATTCAGGACGCGGACGAGAAGAAGTCGTCCAAGGGCTGACCGGCTTAGCCGCTTACGAAACGACGAGGCCCGCGCCCGGAGAAGGGGCGCGGGCCTCGTCGTGTGCGAGTGGTGTCGCGAGGGGGGTGCTCAGTCCTCGCCGAGGTACGCCTTGCGGACGGACTCGTCGTGGAGGAGGTCCTGGCCCGAGCCGGAGAGGACGATCTTGCCGATCTCCATGACGTGGCCGTGGTCGGCGAGCGACAGGGCGGCCTGGGCGTTCTGCTCGATGAGCAGGATGGTCATGCCCTGGGCCTTGAGCTCGACGATGGTGGACATGATCTTCTGCATCATGATGGGGGAGAGGCCCATGGAGGGTTCGTCCAGCATGAGCAGTTTGGGCTGGGACATGAGGGCGCGGCCCATGGCGAGCATCTGCTGTTCGCCGCCGGAGAGGGTGCCGGCGGCCTGCTTGCGGCGCTCTCCCAGGATGGGGAAGAGGTCGTAGGCGCGCTGGATGTCCTTTTCGATGCCGGCTTTGTCGCTGCGGAGGAAGGCGCCGAGGCGGAGGTTGTCCTCGATCGTCATGCGCGGGAAGATGTGCCGCCCCTCGGGGGAGTGGGCGAGTCCGAGCGAGACGATGTCGTGGGCGGGGATCTTCTTCAGCGATTTGCCGTTGAATTTGATCTGGCCGCCGACGGGCTTGAGCAGACCGGACAGGGTGCGCAGGGTGGTGGTCTTGCCGGCGCCGTTGGTGCCGATCAGGGTGACGACCTCGCCGGCCTCGACCTTGAACGAGATGCCTTTGACGGCTTCGATCTTGCCGTAGGCGACCCGGAGGTCCTCGACTTCGAGCAGTGCGGTCATCGGTCGTTCTCCTTGCCGGGCGCGGCGTCCGTCGGGGTGGCGGCGCTCTCGGCTTTCGCTTCGGCGGCCTCGACTTCGGCTATTTCTTCGTCGCCGGGGGCGTTTTCGAAGGGTTCGCCGAGGTAGGCGGCGACCACTCGTTCGTCGCCCTGGACGGTCGCGCTGTCGCCTTCGACGAGCTTCTCGCCCTGGACGAGTACGGCGACGCGGTCGCAGAGGTTGAAGATGAAGCGCATGTCGTGCTCGATGACGAGGACGGCGATGCCCTTGTCGCGGATGGCGAAGACGAGTTCTTCGGTCGCGCGGGTTTCCTGGGGGTTCATGCCGGCGGTGGGCTCGTCCAGGAGGAGGAGGCCGGGCTCGCTCGCGAGTGCGCGGGCGATTTCGAGCTTGCGCTGTTCGCCGTAGGGCAGGTTGCGGGCGAGGTGGTCGGCCTTGTTCTCCAGGCCGATGAACTCCAGGAGTTCCATGGCGCGTTCGCGGCTGGCTGCTTCGGCGCGGTGGAAGGAGGGGAGCCGCAGGACGGCCGACCAGAAGCCTTCCTTGGTGCGGGTGTGGCGGCCGACGAGGACGTTTTCCAGGACGGTCATGTTGGAGAACAGACGGATGTTCTGGAAGGTGCGGGCGATGCCTGCGGCCGTGACCTTGAAGGATTTGGGCGGCAGGACGGTGCCCTTGTAGCGGACTTCGCCTTCGGTGGGGATGTAGAGGCCGGTGAGGCAGTTGAAGAAGGTGGTCTTGCCGGCTCCGTTGGGGCCGATGAGGCCGACGATTTCTCCGGCGTTGACGTGGAGGTCGACGTCGCGGACGGCGGTGAGGCCGCCGAAGCGCATGGTGACGCCGCGGGCTTCGAGGACCCTTTCGCCGACAGGGGCGGCAGGGGCCGTGGTGGTGGTGTCGGTGGTCATGGTGGTCAGGCCCCTGCCTTGGTCAGGACGGTGGGAGCTTCCGCGTCCTCGTGGAACTCGAGCTGGCGGCGCCGGTTGGGGATGAGTCCCTCGGGGCGGAAGCGCATCAGCAGGATGAGGGCGAGGCCGAAGGCGAAGAGCTGGTAGTCGCCGAGGAACTGGAGCTTGTTGGGGATGAGGAAGAGCAGTGCCGCGCCGATGAGGGGGCCGCTGATGGTGCCCATGCCGCCGAGGACGACTGCGGCGAGCAGGAAGGCGGAGTTGGGCGGGATGGGGCCGGCGAAGAGGTACTGCTCGGGGGTCACGGTGTAGGTGACGTGGGCCTGGACGGTGCCGGCGAGGCCGGCGAGGGAGGCGCCGACGGCGAAGGCGATGAGCTTGACGCGGAAGCCGTTGATGCCCATGGCGAGGGCGGCGGTCTCGTCTTCGCGGATGGCGACCCAGGCGCGGCCGATGCGCGAGTCGCCGCTGCGTCGGAAGACCAGGACGACGACGGCGGTGATGACGAGCATCAGGAAGAAGTAGTTGGCGAAGCGGCCGATGGTGAATCCGGCGATGGCGTGTTCGACTCCGAAGTCGAACCCGAGGATGTTGAGGTTCGGGATGGAGGAGATGCCGTTGGAGCCGTTGGTGATGTCGGGGCCGGAGGTGCCGTCGAGGTTGTTGGCGGTGATGCGGAAGATCTCGCCGAAGCCGAGGGTGACGATGGCGAGGTAGTCGCCGCGCAGTCGCAGGGTCGGGGCGCCGATGAGGACGCCGAAGACGAGGGAGGCGGCGGCGCCCACGAGGACGGCGGCCCAGAACGGGAAGTGCACGTCGAAGGGGGAGCTGGGGGAGCCGGAGACCATGGCGGCGGCGTAGGCGCCGACGCCGAGGAAGGCGACGTAGCCGAGGTCGAGGAGGCCGGCGAGGCCGACGACGATGTTGAGGCCGAGGGCGACGGTGCCGAAGATGAGGATGTAGACGCCGACGGTGGCGTACTGGTCGTCGGTCTGGGTGAAGGGGAACATCGCGGCGGCGACAAAGGCGCCGCAGATGGTGATGTTCTGGTGGCGGGCGGAGATCTGGCTGGCCTGGGCGACGAGGCCGGACTTGTTGAGTGCGGCGAAGCCGAAGGCGGCCGTGATCAGGAAGCCGATGAAGAGTTCGTCGTACTCGGTGCCGATGCCGTAGGTGAAGACGGTGAGGCCGAGGCCGAGGACGGCGACGATGATCAGGATCTCGGCGTAGGAGGGCAGGGTGCCGAGGGTGCGGGCGGTGCCGCCGGCGAAGGCTGCCTTGGTGGTGTCCCGGCCGGCGCGGAGGCGGTGGCGGAAGAGGTCCCAGCCGGTGTCGTCCGGGTCGTGGGGTTCGGGTTCGGGGCGCTCGAAGGGGAGGGCGAGGGCGCCGAGGAAGGCGGCGAGGGTGGCGAGGGCGGCGATGTAGCCGCCGGGCTCGAGGTTGACGATGCCGCCGAGGTCGACGGTGATGGCGATGACCGTGTACCAGACGGTGGCGAAGGCGGCGAGTGCGGCGAATTTGATCGCGCCGTCGGCGCCGGCCGGGGTGAGCCAGCGCAGCCCCTTCACGCCGTAGGAGGACAGGCCGAAGAGGGTGGTGAGGGCGCCGCCGATGAGGGCGAGGACCTGGAGGCCGCCGGGGTAGCCGTAGACGGTGAGGTCGCCGGGGAAGGCGGAGGTCCAGGTCCAGGCGAGGAAGGTGGAGACGACGGTGAGGGCGCCGCCGCCGGTGGCGAGGGCGCGGCCGAGGTGTGCCGGGATGCCGATGAGGCCGGTGGCCGGCCCGGAGGCGGGGGTGCTCGGGGTCTCGGGTGCGGTGGTCTGTGTGGTCATCGGTGTCACGCCCTGTCCGCGACGCGCTCGCCGAGCAGGCCCTGTGGCCTGAACAGCAGTACGAGGATGAGAAGTACGAAGGCCCAGACGTCGGCCCAGGACTGGCTGCCGAACTTGTCCATGCCGGGGATGTCGGCGATGTAGGCGGTGGCCAGGGTTTCGGCGATGCCGAGGACCACGCCGCCGATCATGGCGCCGTAGATGTTGCCGATGCCGCCGAGGACGGCTGCGGTGAAGGCCTTGAGACCGAGGATGAAGCCCATGCGGTAGTCGATCTGGCCGTACTTGAGGCCGTAGGCGACACCGCCGATGGCGGCGAAGACGGCGCCGAGGGCGAAGGCGATCACGATGATGCGGTCGGTGTTGACGCCCATGAGCTTGGCGGTGTCCGGGTCCTGCGCGGTGGCCTGCATGCCGCGTCCGGTGCGGGTCTTCATGACGAAGTAGGCGAGGACGGCCATGCTGATGGGGGCGGCGGCGAGGAGGAAGATGTCACCGGTCTGGATGGTGACGTCGCCGATGTGGAAGGGGCCGCCTTCGATCTGGGGGAAGGTGCGGGCCGAGGTGGCTTCCGGGTACCAGGCCCAGACCGCCTGCTGGAGGGCCAGGGAGAGGCCGATGGCGGTGATGAGGGGGGCGAGACGGGGTGCGCCGCGCAGGGGGCGGTAGGCGAACCGTTCCGCTCCGATGGCGACGAGGACGGCGACCAGGATGGCGCCGATGAGCATGAGCGGCAGGGCTATCCACATGGTCGTGCCGTTCGGCAGGACCCAGAGGTAGACGGAGAGAGCCCCGAATGCGCCCGTCATGAAGATCTCGCCGTGGGCGAAGTTGATGAGCTGGACGATGCCGTAGACCATTGTGTAGCCAATGGCGACCAGCCCGTACATGGATCCCAGTAGCAGGCCGTTGACCAGCTGCTGCGGCAGTTCGTTCACCGCATGTCCTCCGAGACGTTCGGATAATTTCGACGTGTGTGTCCGGATGTGAGTTCGCGCGGGGCGCCAGTGGAACAGCGCCCCGCGCGGCTCGTGTGATGCGGGGTGGGTCAGCCGGAGTAGGTGCCGGACTTGACCGGCTTCCAGGCACCGTTCTCGACGGCGTAGACGGTGAGCTGCTTGTTGGTGGCGTCACCGAACTCGTCGAAGGAGACCTTGCCGGTCACACCGTCGAAGGAGACGTTCTGCATGGCGGCGGTGACCTTGGCGCGGGCGTCGTCGGGAAGCTTGCCGTCGTTGTCGTCGACGGCCTTCTTCACGGCTTCGATGATCGCCCAGGCCGAGTCGTAGGAGTAGCCGCCGTAGGCCTCGTAGGCCTCCTTGTAGCCCTCGGTCTTGTAGTTGGCGACGAACTCCTTGGCGGAGGGGAGCTGCTCGACCGGGGCGCCGACGGAGGTGGCGAGGTCGCCGGCGGCGGTGGCGCCGGCCAGCTTGATGAAGTCGGCGCTGTAGATGCCGTCACCGCCGACCACGGGGATCTTGGCGCCGGCGGCCTTGATCTGCTTGCTCAGGGGGCCGGCCTGGGGGTACTCGCCGCCGTAGTAGACGACGTCGGCGCCGGAGGTCTTGACCTTGGTGGCGATGGCCGAGAAGTCCTTGCTGTCCGGGTTGATGTGCTCGGTGCCGGCCACCGTGCCGCCGAGCTTCTTGAACTCCTCGGTGAAGGTTCCGGCGAGGCCGGCGCCGTAGGTCTTCTTGTCGTCGATGACGAAGACCTTCTTCTTCTTGGCGTCGTTGATCAGGTACTGCGCGGCGAACGGGCCCTGGATGGCGTCCGTGGTCGCGGTGCGGAAGTACGACTTGTAGACGCGCTTCTTGGAGGTCGCCCAGTCGGTGCCCTGGGTGAGCGCCGGGTTGGTGTTGGCCGGGGAGACCTCGACGAGCTTGGCGTCGTCGAAGACCTTCTGCATCGACTCGGCGACGGAGGAGTTCAGCGGGCCGACCACGCCGAGGACGGACTTGTCGGCGACGAGCTTGGTGGCGTTCTGCTGGCCCGAGGACGGCTGGGCCTGGTCGTCGAGCGCCTCGACCTTGAAGGTGATGCCGTCGACGTACTTCTGCTTGTTGGCCGTCTTGGCGGCGAGGTCGACAGAGTTCTTGATGCCGAGGCCCAGCGCGGACAGGTCGCCGGTCAGCGGGGCGTCGATACCGATGGTGACGGTGGTGCCGCCGCTGTCGGAGCCCTTGTCGTCGCTGTCTCGCGAACCGCAAGCGGTGAGGGTGAGTGCTCCTGCGGACAGCGCGGCGGTAATGGCGATGAGCGAACGTTGACGCACGTTCCAGTCCTTTCCCTGGGCGGCTCTCCCCCCTGGAAGAGGCCGAGTCGAGCGCTGGGCCGAAGGGGTATTCCAGCAGCGCGGTGACTGGGCGTGACTCTAAGCGGGTGAAGCTGACGGGGAGGAGGGTCTGACCGATGCTGTGACGCTCTTGTTATGACACGAGGTAATGCAGAGCGGTACTTGGTGGGTGGAACGGCTGAATTCAGGCCGATTCGCCCTGTCCACATGGTGAGAACGTGCAGGACGAACCCGGGTGCGTTCAGGCGTCTCAGGCGTTTTGGTGATTACTTGATTCGTTGCTGCAGGCGACTTGTAGGGCCGCGGACAGGTCGTGCGCATAGCGGGTGCCGAGGATGAAACTGTGGACTTGTATTGCGCGCGCATTACGTAGAGTTACGTCTACGAAAGGGAGTCCGACGTTCTTAGGCACTTTTCCGCATTCCGTTACCCGCATGGTGAGGACGACCTTGCGGGCGGAACCCGCTTTTGTCCTGAAGGGGGCGCGGGGGGCCGAGGTCAGGGAAAGTCCGAGGTACGGCTGAGCGACTCGGGTCACGGTGACGGGTGGGCCGGACTCCACGCCGAGCACGATGTCGAAGGCGAAGGTGCGAGGGCGGGTGCCGGGCGGTACGGCGACCTCACCGAGGTAGCTGACGTCCACCACCTGGGACGGGAACGGCGGTGCGGGGGCCGCCTGTTCGGTGTCGTGCGGCCGCGTCGCGTAGAGGTAGCCGCCGCCCGCGAGGAGGACCACCGCGCCGAGGACGGCCGACGCGGCCCGGCGGTGCGCGGCATGGAAGCGGACGAGTCGACGGAGCGGGCGGACGGCGGGAGTTGAGGCGTCCGGGCCGAGGATGCTCGGGTCGAGGGCGTCGGTGCGGACGGGGGTGTGGGCGCCCTCGGCGGTCTCCCACGCGTGCGTGCCCTCGCCGGGCTCCACGGGGCCGACGCCGCTCACTGCCAGGGCCCCTCGGTCGGGCCGCCGGAGCGGTACCGGTCCGCGCAGCCCCGGCCCGCCTCGCGGTCGATCAACTCGTCCGCCGCGTCGGCCCCTTGACGCTTCTTCACGGCCCGCGCGGCGTCCACGACGGTCCGCAGGATCTCGTACTGCCCGTTGGACAGCCCCATCGACTGGTAGTCCCCGTAGGCGGTGCTGTCCAGGACCTCGCGCGACCAGTGGGCGACGATGCGGGAGCACAGTTCCTCGGGCGAGGTGGTGGAAGCGGACGCCGTCGGGGTGCCGCTCGCGTCGGCGCTCCCCGAGGCTCCGCAGCCGGTCGCCAGCAGGACCGCCATCAAGGCCGCCGACAAGGCCGCCGGTAACGCCGGTCCGGGCAGCCGCCCCACCGCCCCCGCCCGTGGGGCTCCTCCCGTGGTCATGCCCCCGACGCTAGGCCGCCGCGGTGGCGGTGGGCAACGGCCGCGCGTGGGTGACCCTGCGGAGCGCCGGTGCCGTCAGTGAGCGGCGCGCACCTGCGCGCCGTCGCCGGCCCGGACGTCGCGCAGCAGACAGGTGAGTCGCGCGGTGCACACGCGCCGGCCTTCCTGGTCGCTGATCACGATCTCGTACGTCGCGGTGGAGCGCCCCTGGTGCACGGGCGTGGCCACGCCGGTGACCAGGCCGGAGCGGACTCCGCGGTGGTGGGTGCAGTTCAGGTCGACACCGACCGCGATCTTGGTGCTGCCGCCGTGCAGCATGGCGCCGACCGAGCCGAGGGTCTCGGCGAGGACGGCGGAGGCGCCGCCGTGCAGCAGGCCGTAGGGCTGGGTGTTGCCCTCGACCGGCATGGTGCCGACGACCCGGTCGGCGGAGGCCTCGACGATCTCCACGCCCATGCGGTTGCCGAGGTGGCCGGCGGAGAACAGGGCCAGGATGTCGATGCCGAGGGCGTCGTACTCGTCGATGACCTCTTGCGGGAACTTCACGTGCTGCTGCTCGCCCATGGGGCCCGGCTCCGTTCGTCGATCACAGTCCAGCGTGACTTAAGCAAACGCTCAGTCGGTAGCCGATTGTTCCAGACGGACGACGACGGACTTGCTGGCAGGGGTGTTGCTGGTGTCGGCGGTCGCGTCCAGCGGGACCAGGACGTTGGTCTCCGGGTAGTACGCGGCCGCGCAGCCCCGGCTGGTCGGGTACAGCACGACCCGGAAACCGGGCGCCCGCCGCTCCACCCCGTCCCGCCATTCGCTCACCAAGTCCACGTAGGAGCCCTCGGCGAGCCCGAGGGCGCGCGCGTCCTCGGCGTTGACCAGGACCACCCGGCGGCCGTTCTTGATGCCCCGGTAGCGGTCGTCGAGGCCGTAGATCGTGGTGTTGTACTGGTCGTGCGAGCGCAGCGTCTGCAGCAGCAGCCGGCCCTCGGGCAGCTTCGGGTACTCGACCGGGGCCGCGGTGAAGTTGGCCTTGCCGGTCGCGGTGGGGAAGCGGCGCTCGTCGCGCGGGGCGTGCGGGAGGGTGAAGCCCTCGGGGCGGGCCACGCGCGCGTTGAAGTCGTCGAAGCCCGGGATCACGCGCGCTATGCGGTCGCGGATCGTCGCGTAGTCCTTCTCGAACTCCTCCCACGGCACCTTGCTGTCCTCGCCGAGCACGTGGCGCGCGAGGCGGCAGACGATGGCGGGCTCGGACAGCAGGTGCGCGCTCGCGGGCGCGAGGCGGCCGCGTGAGGCGTGCACCATGCCCATGGAGTCCTCGACGGTCACGAACTGCTCGCCGCCGCCCTGGAGGTCGCGCTCGGTGCGGCCGAGCGTCGGCAGGATCAGGGCCCGCGCTCCCGTCACGACGTGCGAGCGGTTGAGTTTCGTCGACACGTGCACGGTCAGCCGGGCGCGCCGCATGGCCGCCTCGGTGACCTCGGTGTCCGGGGAGGCGGAGACGAAGTTGCCGCCCATCGCGAAGAACAGCTTCGCCTCGCCGTCGCGCAGTGCGCGGATCGCGCGGACGACGTCGAAGCCGTGCTCGCGCGGGGGAGCGAAGCCGAACTCCTTCTCCAGGGCGTCCAGGAAGGCGGGCGCGGGCCGCTCGAAGATGCCCATGGTGCGGTCGCCCTGCACGTTCGAGTGGCCGCGCACCGGGCACACGCCCGCGCCCGGGCGGCCGATGTTGCCGCGCAGCAGAAGGAAGTTGACGACCTCGCGGATCGTCGGCACGGAGTGCTTGTGCTGGGTGAGGCCCATGGCCCAGCAGACGATGGTGCGCTCGGAGGCGAGCACCATGCGCAGCGTTTCCTCGATCTCCGCGCGGGTGAGGCCGGTCGCGGTGAGCGTCTCGTCCCAGTCCGCGGCGCGGGCCGTGTCGGCGAACTCCTCGAAGCCGTGGGTGTGTTCGGCGATGAACGCGTCGTCGAGCGCGCCGTCGGTGTCGAGGACGAGCTTGTTGAGGAGGCGGAAGAGGGCCTGGTCGCCGCCGATACGGATCTGCAGGAAGAGGTCGGTGAGCGAGGCGCCCGCGGTGAGGCCCTTGGCGGTCTGCGGGTTCTTGAAGCGCTCCAGACCCGCCTCGGGCAGCGGGTTCACGCTGATGATCTTCGCGCCGCCCGCCTTGGCCTTCTCCAGCGCGGACAGCATGCGCGGGTGGTTGGTGCCCGGGTTCTGCCCGGCGACGATGATCAGGTCGGCCTGGTAGAGGTCCTCGAGCAGGACGCTGCCCTTGCCGATGCCGATGGTCTCCGACAGGGCCGAGCCGGACGACTCGTGGCACATGTTGGAGCAGTCCGGGAGGTTGTTCGTGCCGAGTTCGCGGGCGAAGAGCTGGTAGAGGAACGCGGCCTCGTTGCTGGTGCGGCCCGAGGTGTAGAAGACGGCCTCGTCGGGAGAGGCGAGCGCGGCGGTCTCCTCGGCGATGATGTCGAAGGCGCGCTCCCAGGTCACCGGTTCGTAGCGCTCGCCGCCCTCGGGGAGGTACATGGGGTGGGTGAGGCGGCCCTGCTGGCCGAGCCAGTAGCCGCTGCGGCCGGCGAGGTCGGCGACGGGGTGCGCGACGAAGAACTCGGGGGTGACCCGGCGCAGGGTCGCCTCCTCGGCGACCGCCTTCGCGCCGTTCTCACAGAACTCGGCGGTGTGCCGGTGCTCGGGCTCGGGCCAGGCGCAGCCGGGGCAGTCGAAGCCGTCCTTCTGGTTGACGCGCAGCAGGGTCAGCGCGGTGCGCTTCACACCCATCTGCTGCTGGGCCATGCGCAGGGAGTGCCCGACGGCCGGCAGGCCCGCCGCGACGTGCTTCGGCTCGGCGACCTGCGGAGCGTCCTGGACCGGATCGGCCTTGGGCGGCTTCGTTGCCATCGCGCGCTCTCCTTCGCTCGCCTGTGCCACGGACGGCGACGATCCTCGCACGAGGCACCGACAGCGTTCACGTGCGGGCCGGTCGGCGGGCGGGAGCAAAGCTTGCGGCGGACAGCGGCCGGCGGACAACGGCCGGTGCCGGCGGACAACGGCCGGCCGACGGCCCTGGGGATCCCGTGAGCCGTGGTGGCCGGGACCGAGTGTCAGTGGGGCGTGGCAGGATCGGGGGCGTGGCAGAGACAGCAGCGAAGAAGACCGATACTCCCGCCGGCAGCCGGCCCCGCCTGATGCTCATGGACGGGCACTCGCTGGCCTACCGCGCGTTCTTCGCGCTGCCCGCGGAGAATTTCACCACCGCGACGGGCCAGCCGACGAACGCGATCTACGGCTTCGCGTCGATGCTGGCCAACACCCTGCGTGACGAGGCGCCCACGCACTTCGCGGTCGCGTTCGACGTGTCCCGCAAGACCTGGCGCTCCGAGGAGTTCACCGAGTACAAGGCGAACCGCTCCAAGACACCGGACGAGTTCAAGGGCCAGGTCGAGCTGATCGGCGAGCTGCTCGACGCGATGCACGTGTCCCGGTTCGCGGTGGACGGCTTCGAGGCGGACGACGTCATCGCCACGCTCGCCACCCAGGCCGAGGCCGAGGGCTTCGAGGTGCTGATCGTCACCGGCGACCGTGACTCCTTCCAGCTGGTGTCCGAGCACACCACGGTGCTGTATCCGACGAAGGGCGTCTCGGAGCTGACCCGGTTCACGCCGGAGAAGGTCGTCGAGAAGTACGGGCTGACGCCCGCCCAGTACCCCGACTTCGCGGCGCTGCGCGGCGACCCGTCCGACAACCTGCCGGGCATCCCCGGCGTCGGTGAGAAGACGGCCGCGAAGTGGATCAACCAGTTCGGTTCGTTCGCGGAGCTCGTCGAGCGCGTCGAGGAGGTCAAGGGCAAGGCCGGGCAGAACCTGCGCGACCACCTGGAGGCCGTCAAGCTCAACCGCCGCCTCACCGAGATGGTCACCACCGTCGAGCTGCCGAAGACGGTCGTCGAGCTGGAGCGCGCCCCGTACGACCGCACGACCGTCGCGATGATCCTGGACACCCTGGAGATCAGGAACCCGTCCCTGCGCGAGCGGCTGTTCGCGGTCGACCCCGGCGGCGAGGAGGCCGAGGCGACACCGGTGATCACCGCCGGGGTGGAGCTGGACGGCACGGTGCTGGGCACCGGCGAGCTGGCCGGCTGGCTCGCGGAGCACGGCACCGACACCCTCGGCGTCGCCACCGTCGACGCCTGGGCGCTGGGCGCCGGCTCGGTCGCCGAGATCGCGCTCGCCGCGGCCGGGGGAGCGGCCGCCTGGTTCGACCCGGCGGAGCTCGACGAGGCCGACGAGACGGCGTGGGCGGCCTGGATCGCCGCCGAGGACCGCCCCAAGGTCCTGCACAACGCCAAGGGCGCCATGCGGGTCTTCGCCGAGCACGGCTGGTCCGTCGCCGGCGTCGGCATGGACACGGCGCTGGCCGCCTACCTGGTCAAGCCGGGCCGCCGCTCCTTCGACCTGGACGCGCTGTCCCTGGAGTACCTGGGCCGTGAGCTGGCCCCGGCCGCCGCGGCCGACGGCCAGCTCGCCTTCGGCGCGGACGACAGCGCCGAGGCCGAGGCCCTCATGGTGCAGGCCCGCACGATCGTCGACCTCGGCGAGGCGTTCCGCGGCCGGCTGGAGGAGGTCGGCGCGGCCGACCTGCTGCGCGACATGGAGCTGCCGACCTCCGCCCTCCTGGCCCGCCTGGAGCGGCACGGCATCGCCGCCGACCGCGCCCACCTGGAGGCCATGGAGCAGATGTTCGCGGGCGCCGTCCAGCAGGCCGTGAAGGAGGCGCACGCGGCGGCCGGGCACGAGTTCAACCTGGGCTCGCCCAAGCAGCTCCAGGAGGTCCTCTTCGGGGAGCTGGGCCTGCCGAAGACGAAGAAGACCAAGACCGGCTACACCACCGACGCCGACGCCCTGGCCTGGCTCGCGGGCCAGACGGACAACGAGCTGCCGGTCATCATGCTCCGCCACCGCGAACAGGCGAAGCTGCGGGTCACCGTCGAAGGCCTGATCAAGACGATCGCCGCGGACGGCCGCATCCACACCACGTTCAACCAGACCGTCGCCGCCACCGGCCGGCTGTCGTCCACGGACCCGAACCTCCAGAACATCCCCGTCCGCACCGACGAGGGTCGGGCGATCCGCCGCGGCTTCGTCGTCGGCGAGGGCTTCGAGTCCCTGATGACGGCCGACTACAGCCAGATCGAGCTGCGCGTGATGGCGCACCTGTCGGAGGACGCGGGCCTCATCGAGGCGTTCACCTCGGGCGAGGACCTGCACACCACGGCCGCCTCCCAGGTGTTCGGCGTGGAGCCCGGCGCGGTGGACGCGGAGATGCGGCGCAAGATCAAGGCGATGTCCTACGGCCTGGCGTACGGTCTGTCGGCGTTCGGCCTGTCCCAGCAGCTGAACATCGACGCGGGCGAGGCCCGTGGCCTGATGGACGCCTACTTCGAGCGCTTCGGCGGCGTCCGGGACTACCTGCGCCGCGCGGTCGACGAGGCACGGGCGACGGGCTACACGGCGACGCTCTTCGGCCGCCGCCGCTATCTGCCCGACCTCAACAGCGACAACCGCCAGCGCCGCGAGGCGGCCGAGCGCATGGCCCTCAACGCGCCGATCCAGGGCACGGCGGCGGACATCGTCAAGATCGCCATGCTCAAGGTGGACGCGGCCCTGCGCGCGGCGGACCTCAAGTCCCGCATGCTGCTCCAGGTCCACGACGAAATCGTCCTGGAGATCGCCCCCGGCGAGCGGACGGCGGTCGAGGAGCTGCTCCGCCGGGAGATGGCCCAAGCCGTCCGGCTCAGGGCCCCGCTGGACGTGTCGGTCGGCGCGGGCGCGGACTGGGAGTCGGCGGCGCACTAGTCTCCGCCGGGGCGGCGGCGCACTGGCCTCCGCCCGGGGCGGCCCGCCGCTCTCCTCCGGACCAGCCGGACCAGCTGGAAGGGGCTCTGCCGTCGCGGCAGGGCCCCTTCGCGTGCCTCGTGGGAGCCGGTGCCGTACGAGCCGGTGCCGTATGAGCCGGTGCGTCGCGAGGAGCCCGGTCACCGCCGGTACATCCCCCGAAGGGCCCTCACCCGCGTGGCCCCCGAGAACAGGCCCCTGCCGGGACCTGGCCACCAGGATGCCGCCATGGGTATACGCATGCTCCGCCGCCGGAAGGCCCACGCACGCGTTCTCGCCACGGTGGCCGCGAACCCGTGGTCCCGGCCCGGCGCGGCTTCCCGGACCCGGCCGCGTCCCGCCCTCGCGCCCGACGCCGCCACGCCCCGCATCCCGTGGGCCCCCGGCGCGGCCCTGCGCGCGGCCACCGCACGGTTCCGCGGTCCGGCTCTCACCCGGTTCCTGCCCCGGGTTCCGCCCCGGGTCCTGACCCGGTTCCTCGACGGGTTCATTTCCCGGAGCGGCAGCCGGCGGCGCCCGTGGGCCGAGGCGGTACGCGGTCATGTGGCAGCGGCCCTCGGCGTCCTCGGCCACCTCCGTGGCCGCCGTACGGTCCGTCGCATCCCCCTCTTCGTCGCGACGGCGACCCCCGTCACCGAACGCCCGGGCGACTCCGCCGCACACTGACCCCGTCTGCGTCTGCGTCTGCGTCTGCGTCTGTGTCTGCGTCCGCTTCCGGCGGCCCGGCGCCGGCATCCCGGGCGGCCGGATGAGCCGGATGAGCCGGGCGGGCCGCACGAGCCGGGCGCCACAGCCGCACGCAGACCGCGTACAGCAGCACCCCCAGCACCAGCCCGGCCCCCGCCCCGAAGCACAGCGTCGGGATGAGCTCCCACGGCTTCGCCTCGCGTGCGCCCCAGTACTCCCACCACCGCGTCGCCCGCCGTACCGCCGCGCCCAGTGCGCAACCGCCGATCACGGCACCCGCCCACCACCGGTCCCGCGCCGACAGCACCGCGACCCCCACCGGCTCGCCGGCCGGCGCCCGGCGCAGCGCGTACGTCACGAACGCGGCGAGCACGACCGCGGCCACGGCCGAACCCCCGTACTGGAGGTACCAGTACAGGGGCGAGCCGGCGATGTCCTCGCCGAGGACGGGGAACAGCCGCATGCCCCAGCGGTCGAGGTGTGTGAACGCGTCCCACACCACATGGGTCAGCGCGCCGAGCGCCGCGGAGACGTACCACCACCCGACGGTGGACGGCCGTACACGCGCGCGTGGCGCACCGCAGCGGGTCAGCGTGGCCGTCCGGCCCTGCCGGGACCGCGGCAGCAGTGCCACCAGCGGCTCGCGCACCAGCAGCCAGAGCCCCACCAGCACCCAGGCGACGAGCACATCCACCGTGAACACGCCGGGGAGGGAGTGCGTGACGTCGCCGAACTGCATGGCCCCGGACAGGACACTCGCCGCGTAGTAGGTCATGTCGGGAGCGAAGGAGCCCGCCACCAGGGCGCCCGGCACGAATGACCCGCGGCCGGTGCCGTCGGCGCGCAGGGCGGGCAGCACGGCCGCCGCATGACTCAGCGTGAACGGCAACGGAGCTCCCGGGGGCGGACGTTGACGGGCCGGTCGGCCCGATGATCTACGACGTCCAGTATGCGGGGCCTGGTTCCCGGCCAACGGCGCATGGCCGGCTGGTGAAAACGGCACCCGAACGGGTGCCGGTGCAAAAGAAGTTGTCGTAGGGTCGCCTGGGTCGGCATGCCCGAGGGCGCGTCGAACAGAAGAGCAGAGCAGGGCAAACCGCCCATGAGTGCAACCGTCGGAGCGGGTTGATCGTCACACCGGTGACGGCGGCGGCAGCGGCAACGGCCACAACAGTGGCAACAGCCGTAACGGCAGGGTGCAGGCGAAGAGACGGGCGTACCGCGTCCACGGGAGGGTTTCACTTCATGTCGGCGCATTTCGGCACGAGGCTGCGCAAGGGAGCGGTCAACACGACTGTGGCCGCACTGGCGGTAGCGGCTCTGGCCGCGTCCCAGGCACCGGACGTCACGGCCGACGGTCACGGCAGACAGACCGCCGCCGACACCCCGTCGTCCGCCGACAACGGCAGCGGCATCGGTGACAGCGCCACCGGCAACTCGCCGTACTACACGGACCTGCCGCCGCTGAAGAGTCCGAACCCGGCGCCGAGCGACAGTTCCTCCACCACCCCGGCCGCCACCAGCACCACGGAGGCGGGCATCCCGGCGACCGTCCTGGACGCCTACAAGAAGGCCGAGGCGGAGCTGGCGCAGTCCAAGCCCGGCTGCAACCTGCCCTGGCAACTGCTCGCCGCCATCGGCAAGGTCGAGTCGGGCCAGGCCCGCGGCGGCAATGTGACCGCCGACGGCACCACCATCTCGCCGATCCTCGGCCCGGTCCTCAACGGCGTCGGCTTCGCGAACATCAGCGACACCGACAACGGCGCGTACGACGGCGACAGCACCTACGACCGTGCCGTGGGCCCGATGCAGTTCATTCCGTCCACCTGGGCGTGGGCGGGCCGCGACGGCAACGCCGACGGCAAGAAGAACCCCAACAACATCTACGACGCCGCGCTCGCCGCCGGCCACTACCTGTGCCGTTACGACTGGGACATGTCGGCCACGTCCGGGATGCGCAGCGCGATCCTCAGCTACAACAACTCGACGGACTACCTGAACACCGTCCTGTCGTGGCTGGAGTACTACCGCAAGGGCACGCACGAGATCCCCAACGGCACCGGTACCGTGCCGGACAACCGCAGCGACGACGGCACCGGCTACACGCCCACCTCGCCGTCCACCCCGTCGACGCCCAGCACCCCCGCCACCCCCAGTACGCCCGACACGCCGAGCAAGCCGTCGACGCCCGGCAAGCCCGGCACTCCGTCGACGCCCGGCACCCCGACCCCGACCCCGACCCCGACGCCGACGCCGACCGAGACGGTCGGCCACCTCGAGGACGCGGGCACGGCGAGCCTCACGGCCATGTCGGGCGACGTGTTCACCGAACGCGTCAGCACCCGCGCGGAGACCGCGGCCGGCAAGGCCGTCGCCAAGGTCAGGATCCGCTTCACCATCGTCGGCGACACCGACGCCACGTTCACGGGCGGCGAGAGCGTCGCCACGATCGTCACCGACACCAGGGGCGTCGCCCTGGCGCCCGCCCTCCGGGCGGGTGAGAAGACCGGCGGCTTCACCGTCCGCGCCACGGTCCTCGGCCGCACGCTGTCCGCCCTCGACTACAAGGCCAACGTCACCGCCCGTGCCGCCGACACGCTCGCCCGCACCGGCAGCACCGCGCTGACCTGCACCGCCGGCGGAGAGTTCGCCGACCGGGTCGAGGTGAAGGCCACCTACAAGGGCGCCGTCGCGGACAAGGTGGCGGCCACCGCCACCCTGATCAAGTCGGCCGACGACACGACCACGAACGACAAGGGCCCCTACTTCAAGGACGCCGCCGGCAACCCCGTCCGCACCCTGGACCTCCAGACGGACGCGAACGGCCTGCTGGAGCTGCCCGCGCTCTACGCGGACGACACCGCCGGCACCTATCTGCTGCGCATCACCACGACGGGCGGAGCGACCCTGACGGTCGAACTCACCGTCACGGCAGCCGAGACCTCCACGCCCAGCCCGACGCCCAGCGAGTCGGAGTCGACGACCACCGGCTCGTAACCCTCCCGCTCGTAGCCCTCCCGAGGGCCCTGCGCCGGACTCCGCTCAGGACTCCGCTCAGGCTCCGCTGCGAACGACGACGGCGGCGCCCCTGTCTCCACAGGGG
>NZ_JBHVYO010000030.1:0-108371 GCF_042880655.1 Streptomyces sp. NPDC058295 | reverse complement strand
GCACCCGCGGGGGGGGCGGGGGCGTGGGCGCCCGGCCCCCCAGCGCGGTCCGGCCGTGCCGCCGGAACGCCGGGGACGTCTCAGCCGAGGAGTTCCTGATCCTGCGTCACCTTGCGCCGCAGAGTCCGCAGTTCGCCGTCCTCGCGGACGAGCACGTCCCGCACGATGCAGCTGGGTGAGATCACCGGACGCGGTTCGCCGGGCCGGGTGGTGCCCACGAGCGCGTAGAACTCGGTGTGCACGGAGCCGTCAGCCTGTTCCTCCACGTCGAGCATGGTGAACCAGTGCCGGCGCTGCACCGGATCGGCCGCGAAGCGCCGCTCGTTGTAGTCGCGCACCTCCCGGGCGATGTTCACGCGCCCGCTCACCGCGGGCGCGTCCGGCGAGTGCGCGAACACGGCCTCCTCGGCGAAGGTGGCGGCGAACTCCTCGGCCCGCACCGCGTCGAGGTGGTGGACCTGGCGCGCGTAGAAGAGCTGGACCTCCGCGTAGAGCCCCGATCGGGCGGTCCGCCGAATGGACGAGGGAGTTGCTGGGTGCGCTGCGGTGCTCATGGTGCCTCCTTCGATGACCGCCCCCGGACGGGGGCGCCGAATGCCGCGGCATGGTCCTCGGCCCAGGTACGGAAGGGCCGGGGTGGCCGCCCGGTGATCTGCCGCACGGTCGGCACGACCGGCAGCCGGCGCTCGTACAGATAGCGCTCCACGTCCAGCAGGCCCCGGGCGTAGGCCGCCGGGACGCGCCCGACGACGCGGGCCACCCACGCGTCCGGCTCCAGGCGCGTCACGCTCAGCCGCCGGCCGAGGACGGCGCCGATGATGTCCACCCGCGCCGGGACGTCGAGCAGGTCCGGCCCGGAGAGAGCGAGAATCCGCCGACGCACCGGCGCGGGGCCCCGCAGCACGGCGGCGGCCGCCTCGGCCACGTCCCGCGGGTCGATCACCGGCACCGCCAGGTCGGGGTGGACCACGCCCACCGTGTCCCCGACCGCCAGGTCCGCCGCCCAGGCGAGCGCCTGCGTCGCGAACGGGGCGGGCCGCAGTACGGTGACCGGCACGCCGGTGGCGAGCAGTCGTGTCTCGCCGTCCGCGTGCCTGGCGAACAGCGGCCCCCGGTGCGCGGAGTCTTGGGGCGCGTCCGCGGAGACGACCACCAGATGCCGCAGCGCGGTGGCCTTCTCGGCGGCCTGCGCGAAGGCCTCGCCCGCGTCGTCGGCGAGCACCACGAAGGCGGTGCGGACGCCGTCGAGGGCGTCGGCCACGGCGGCGGGGTCGGTCAGGTCTCCCGGCACGGTCCGGGCCGCGGCGGGCAGCACCGCGGCGGCCCGCCCGGTGTCGCGGACCATCGCACGCACGGGCACGGCACGGCCGCACAGCAGCTCGGTGAGATGACGTCCCACGGTTCCGGTGGCCCCGGTGACCAGCACGGAGTCGGGCATGCGCGTCCTCCCGGAGTGCGAGGCGGGCCGTCCGCCCGCCGTTCGGGAGCAGCAGACCAACGCCCGCTCGAATCACACTCCAGAACCGCTCGTCGACTCCGGCGCCGCCGTCACTCCTTCTGGCCGGCCGACGCTCCGCTCTCGTACGCCGTCATGGTCCGTACGAACATGGCGCGTTCCTGGGGTGTCAGCGGGTCGAGCGCCGCCTCCCACGAGCTGGCGCCCTTGGCGAGCCATCCGTTGATCGCCTCGCGGGTCTCCGGGTCGTCGGAGATGGAGACGATCGTGCGGCGGCGGTCGGCCGGGTCCGGCTTGCGCTCGACGACCCCCTGGCGGCTCAGGTCCGCGACCATCAGGCTCACCGTCGTCGGCGCGACCTCGAGGCGGGCGGCAAGCTCGTTCACCGGGGCCGGGCCGTCGAAGACGAGATGCGACAGCAGCGAGAGGTGCCGGGGGGCGAGGTTCAGCGTCCGCAGCTTCTCGGGGACGGTCGTCCGCTTCAGCCGCTGCGCCACGCGCGGCATCAGCACGAGCATCGCCCGCACGGCGTCGTCCCGGCTCATTCCCTCGTCATCGGCCACGCCCACGTCGGCGTCGGGCCGGTTCCGCTGAACTCGTCGCGCCCCGTGCTGCGTTGACATCGGCCGCCACCCCCAATACCTTTGCTTTCAAAGCAAATCATCTCTCTGTTCTCCACGATACCGGACACCCGCGTTCCGGGCCCGATCAAGAAAGGGACGGTCGATGTCGATTTCCCACCCACCCACATCGGACATGGCCACGTACAACCCCCGGCGCTGGGCGGCCTTCGTCGTCACCTTGTCCGCAGCCTTCATGGATCTGGTCGACACGACCGTGATCAACGTCGCACTCCCCTCGCTGCGCCGGGATCTCGGGGCGTCGACGACCCAGCTCGAATGGGCCGTGGCGGGTTACGTACTGGCCTTCGCCTCCGGAATGATCACAGCGGCCCGCCTCGGCGACCGGTTCGGGCGGTTACGGATCTTCCAGGCGGGCTTGGCCGCGTTCGTTCTGACCTCCGCCCTCACCGGCCTCGCCGTCAACGCCGAGATGCTGGTCGGCGCGCGGATCGCCCAGGGAGCCTCGGCCGCCCTGATGGTGCCGCAGGTGCTGGCGATGCTCCGGGTCGAGTTCCCCCCGGAGGAGCAGCACAAGGCCGCCACCCTCTTCGGCCTCAACTTCTCCATCGGCGGCGTCGCGGGTCCGCTCATCGGCGGGCTGATCCTGAACGCCGACCTGTTCGGGCTCGACTGGCGGCCGATCTTCTTCGTCAACATCCCCATCGGTCTCGCCGCACTGATCGGCACCTTCGTCCTGGCCCGCGAATCCCGCGCCGAGCGCGCCGCCACCACCGACGTACGTGGCCTCGCCATCGCGACACTCGCCGTGCTCGCCCTTCTCTACCCCCTGGTCGAGGGCCGCACCATGGGCTGGCCCTGGTGGACCTTCACGCTGATGGCGGCATGCCCGCTCCTGTTGTGGCTCTTCGGACGCTACGAGCAGAGCGTGGTGCGGCGCGGCCACGCACCGCTCATCGACCCCGGGCTGCTCCGGGAACGCGCGCCGATGGGCGGTCTGTCCGTCGCCGTGCTGTTCTTCGCCGGGACCGGCTACACCCTGGTGATCACCGTGCACCTGCAGAGCGGACTCGGCTTCAGCCCCCTGCACACCGCGCTGACCATGATCCCGTTCGCCGTGGGTGTCGGCCTCTTCAGCCCCTTCGCCCCGAAGATCCGCCAGTACGGCCGACCGGTCGCCGTCGTCGGTTCGCTGCTCGCGGCCATCGGCATGGGCATCAACCTGCTCGCCGTCCGTGCTTCCGGCGAGGACCTGAACTCCTGGCAGTTGGTGCCCGGGATGCTCATCGCGGGCCTGGGGGTCTCCATGACGTCCGGCGTCCTCATCGCCACCGTGCTGGCGAAGACCCCGGGTCGGCTCGCCGGCTCCGCCGCCGCGCTGGTCAACACCGCCATCCAGATCGGTGTGGCCGTCGGCATCGCCGTCGTGGGCACGGTCTACTTCGGATCTCTGGACGACCACGACGGAGCCGTGGACTCGGCGGTGGCCGGTCTGGTGACGGTCGTGATCCTGTACCTGCTCGCGTCCCCCGCCGCGCTCATCCTCCCGCCGGGGCGCCTGATGTTCGCCTCCGCGGGCGGTGCCCGGCCGAAGCAACAGCCGAGTGCCGCCACGGACGGTGAGGAGGAGAGGCCGAAGGACACCGACGACGCGTCCGAATCGCTGGCCTCCCGGCGGACGACCGACTGAGGCACCCCGGCCCGGCCTCCCCCGGTGCCGGGGTGACGTCCGGCCGCCGCTCCCTGCGGGGAGAGACGGCCGGCGACATCGCCGCGCGTTGGTCCAGCCGCTGTCGAGGCAGCTTCGACCTCGTCGGCCGACGCTGCCCTCCCGGCCGCCGCACACAGCACGGCGGCCCGCCCGTGGGGAGGACTCGTGCCGGACACGATGACGACGTACCAGGCACCCGCCCGGCAGCCGAACGGACCACGCCCGCAGGTGGCGTCCGCCCTGGCCGCCCGGCACGCACCGTACGCGGAACGGGAGAAGCAGCTTCACCCCGAGGTGGTCGAAGCCCTCCGCGAAGCCGGTTTCGCCCGCCATTTCGTGCCCTCGCGGTGGGGCGGGCACGAGGGCGGTTTCGAGGACTGCCTGACGGCCGTGGCCGACGTGTCGCGCGGCGACCCCTCGGCCGGCTGGTGCGCCGCGATCCTCGCCTCGCTCTCCCGCATGGCGGCGTTCCTGCCGGAGGAAGGACGGCGCACGGTGTGGGCGCAGGGTCCGGACTCCCTCGTGGTCGGCGCCCTGGTGCCCGGCGGCACGGCGCGTACGGCATCGGGCGGCTGGCTGCTCGCCGGTCGCTGGCCCTATGTGAGCGCCGTGCACTACTCCGACTTCGCGCTCCTCGCGGCACAGGTCCCCCTGGCCTCCGGGCGGTCGCAGACGCGTTTCCTCCTGGTGCCGCGAGCCGCCTACGGCATCGAGCGGACGTGGGACACGGTCGGCATGCGCGGCACGGGCAGTGACACACTGGTCCTCGACGAGGTCTTCGTGCCGGCCGAACACACCTTCCTGGTGCGGGAACTGACCTCAGGTCAGGAACCGGAGGGCGGCGGCCCGGGCTCGCTGTCCGTCCCGCACAAGAACGTCAGCGGCCTGACCTTCGCGGCGCCGGTGCTCGGTGCCGTCCGCGGCGCCCTCGACACCTGGACGCGGACCACGGCGCACAAGCGGGCGGCGACGAACGCCGCCCAGCCGCCCGCGGTATCGGCCGAGCTCGACCTGGCTCGCAGCTCCGCCCAGGCGGACGCGGCCGAACTGCTCCTGATCCGGGCCGCACGCGACGCCGACCTGGGCGTGCTGGACACGGAACTCGCCGGGGCCCGCGCGCAGCGTGACCACGTCGTCGCGGTGGACCTCCTGCTCGACGCCGTCAACCGGCTCCAGCGCACGGGCGGCACCGGGGCCCAGTCCCTCAGCGGCCCCCTGCAGCGGTTCTGGCGGGACGCCAACACCGCGGCGGGTCATGCCGTCCTCAAATGGGAGCCGGCCGGCCGGCGGTTCGGTGCGGCCCGCCTCGCGGTACCGGTGGGCGACCGGTCCTGACTGGGCATGCAGTGAGGGGCCGCCGAACGTCGGCGGCCCCTCACTGCATCCCGTTCAGGAGGCGGGTTCGCTCGACACGACGTAGTCGCTGATGCGGAGTTCGGCGCCCTGGCCGAAGAGCCTGCTGCTCTCGGCGCTGTCCTCGTCCACGAAGCTCTGCTCGGCCGGCGCCCCCTGATGGGGCCGGTAGTACGTGGTCGCCCGGGAGAGCCGGACGAGTCCGCGGCCAGTGGGCCAGGAGCCGTCGAGAAGGCTCAACAAGCCCATGCCAAAGCTGAGTTGACGTGGTTCCACAACGGTCAGCGCACCGCCCTCGTCGAGAGTGAGCGTGTCCCGCTCCAGGGGGTGGCCGATACGGTCGACCGTCAGCACCGTCTCGCCGTCCAGAATCCAGCGCACGGTTCCGGCCGACCGGTCATGGGCGATCCTCACCCGGTGCCGGTCGCCGGGCGAACGGCGGGCCAACGGGACCGTGTTCGCGAAGGAGCCGTAGTCACCGAGGTGGCGCCGGGCGAAGTTCGTCCGGCCGTAGAAGGCGTACACCTGCTTGTTGGTGAGGACGAAGTCGAAGGCCACGGAGGTCTCCGGATCGATGGTGTTGAGCATCGCCCCGGCGAGCCGGAGGTCGTCGTCCGGGTCGGCGACCGCGTCACCGAAGGGGTGGTCCGCGGTGCCGTAGGTACGGCCGGAGACGACGGCCTCGACGGACAGAACGCGACCGGGCTCGGTGTCGAACCCCTGGAACCCCGCTGCGGACTGCCGGTTGACGTAGGCGATCCATTTCGCGTGGTCGGCGAAGCCGGGAATGGACCCGGGCTCACCGGTCTCCCGGGCGACCGTACGGGTGAAGGCGGGCTCGCCGGTACGCGGATTGCGGCCCCGCGCGACCAGACGCAGACCCTCGGCGTCCGTGCTGATCACCGCGTCGTCGGCGATGAGTTCGGCGCTGGCCTGGACGAAGCGCCACGGCGCCTGAGGTCCGCCGGTCCGCACCCCTTCGCTGAAGTCGTCCTGCCACAGGACGGTGGCACGGTCGGCGATCGGCTGGGTCATGATGACTCCCTGTCGTCTGTCGAGCTGTTGCAGAGCGGGCTGTCGTAAGGCGAGTTGTCGGAGGGCGAGCCGTCGTCCGCCGGGCTGTCTGCTGTCGGGCCGCCTGCGGTGGGTCCGGTCACGAGTGCCAGGACAGCGGCGAAGGAGTCCACGACCTCTTCGGCGCCCGCCGCCTTCAGTTCGGCGGGGGTGGCGGCCCCGTAGGAGACCCCGACGACTCGCATGCCGGCGGCGCGGCCCATCGCCATGTCCGCGACTCCGTCCCCCACGACCACACAGCGGCCGGGCGGGAGTCCCAGTCCGTCGGCGACCAGACGGGCCATTTCCGGGTCGGGCTTGCTGTGCCGCACGCTGTCGTCCCCCGCCACGACCTGGAACAGGTCGGCGACTCCCATCAGGGCCAGCATCCGCTCCGCCGCGCGCCGGGGCTTGGAGGTGGCGAGCCCCAGCCGCAGACCTCGGGTCCTCGCCCGGCGCAGCCCCTCGACGACTCCGGGGTAGGCGAGCGCGGCGGGGTCGATGCCCTCCAGGTGAGCCCGGAACAGGTCACGGTAGGCGGCCAGGACCGAAGCGATCTCGGGGGCGTCCGGCGCGCATCCCAGCAGCTGGGCGAAGTTCTGCTCCAGAGGGCGGCCGACCATGGAGCGGAGCACCGCCTCGTCCGTCGGTACGCCCCGGTCGGCCAGGATCTTCAGCATGATCGCGGTGATGGCCCGCGGAGTGTCGGCAAGGGTGCCGTCGAGGTCCAGGACGAGCCCGGCCACGGGGGTGCCCGGGCCCTGCGGTGCCGGGGTCACCCTTGCGCCCGCACGGTCCCGGCGCGCTCGGCGGCGAGACCGACGGCCACTTCACCCGCGACGCGCGCGGTGCCCAGCAGGATCGAACGGCCGGCGGCGGCGGTGCGGCCGCCGGTGGCCCTGGACACCGCACGCATCAGGAAGGGACTGACCTTGTTGCCGGTGACCCCGGTCCGCTCGGCCTCCGCCAGGGCGCCCGCGATGGCCTCCTCGACCAAGGCCGCGTCGACCGCCTCCGCCTCGTCCACCGGAACGGTCAGCAGGACCGCGCTGCGGCCGTTGAGCGACCAGTGGGCACGGATCGCCCGGGCGGCCGCACGCAGGTCGTCGATGCGGGTCACCGGGATATCGCCGCCCCGCACGTAGAACCGCGGCAGCCGGTCGGTGCCGTAGCCGAAGACGGGGACCCCGGCCGTCTCCAGGTACTCGGCGGTCAGCCGGGCGTCCAGGATGCTCTTGGCTCCGGCCGACACGACGGTCATCCGGGTACGCGTGAACTGGAGCAGATCGGGCGAGATGTCGAAGGTCTGCTGAGCTCCCCGGTGCACCCCGCCGATTCCCGCGGTGGCGAACACCTCGATGCCCACCCGCTCGGCGGCGACGATCGTGCCCGCGACGGTGGTGGCACCGAGGCCACCGCCTGCCAGCGCTGCGCCCAACTCCCGTGCGCTCACCTTCTGCACGTGTGCGGCGCTGCGAACGCGCTCGATCTGTTCGGAGTCCATGCCCACCAGCAGACGCCCTCCGGCGACGCCGATCGTGGCCGGTACGGCGCCCGCGTCCCGTACGGACTTCTCGATGGCCAGCGGGAGTTCGAGCGAGGGGCTGGCGGTGATCAGGGAGGACTCCAGAGCGACCACCGGCCGCTCCTCAGCGAGGGCGGTGGCCACTTCCTCGGAGACGTCCAGAAACGGATCCATGCCGTCCATGTGTCTGCCGTCCTTTCCGTGTGCGTGCGGGGACAGAGGGGCTCACTTTTTTCGCGCACATCGTGGGCAGCACGGCTCGAACCCCGCTGGAACCTTCGTCGTGTGCCGGGTCGGGTGGTTCGAGCGGTAATCGAGAGGCGGTTGTCACGGTGCTGCCGCGCGGGACGTACCGGCCTGCGCATCCGACGGACTGATCTGAGGAGATCTCATGCCCGCAGAGGCTGGTAGCACCCGCCGCCCCTTGGTCCGGTCACGCCGGGCGGCCGTGGCCCTGGTGGCCGCGGCCACCGCGTGCTCGGCCCTCACCCTCACCGGTGGTGCCGGCGCCGCCGAGCAGACCGGCGCGTCGCGCTCGGAGAAGATCCTCTTCCAGGACGACTTCAGCAAGGGGTTCGACGCATCGCAGACCTGGCAGCTCGGCTCGGCCAACACCCCGGACGGCACGCTGGCGCAGGGCGACGGGGTCATCACGTCCGGCGCCGACGGCATCACCGTGGTGCCGACGGGCCGCAACCCGCGCACGGGCCGCCCCGCGTTCGCCGCCACCACCGACCAGAACGGTTCCGGGTTCGGCGGCGGTACCGGCGACCACCTCAAGTGGGTGGCCCAGCCCCGCGTGTCTGCGGCGAACGGGTTCCCGATCCCTGCGACCGGGGCCTGGAACTGCTCGGCGGACGTCACCGTCAAGGCGGAGGGCGTCGACCAGCAGCCGTTCGGCAAAGCGGTGAGCGACCCCCAGTCCGACCCCCGACTGGCCAGCGCCACCGTCATCACCGTCGACCACGCCACCCACACCGTGGCCAACTTCTCGGTGACCAACCACGAAGTGCACGCGGTCTACGAGCGGCTCCCGGTGGAGGGCGGTGCCTACGCGGCGTTCCACTACTCGGTCCCGGTCGCCAAGCGCACCGCGAACAAGCCCGTGAAGCTGCGGATCCGCTACGACGAGGGCGGCAAAAGGGTCAGCTGGCTGGTCAACGGCAAGACCGTGCTGTCCACCGACCGGATCGGGACCAAGGCCTTCGCCTCCAAGTACCTGCGCATCGAGCACGGTGGCCCGCAGGAGCAGGTCAAGGCCTCTTCGGTGCAGTGCGGTCTGGCGACCGGCAACCTGCTGGACGGCGGCGGAGGCGTCGGCGACCGCGACAAGGCAGGTCTGGTGCGCCTGGAGGACAGCGCGGACTTCTACTACGACCCGGCCGAGGGTGCTCCCGCGCCGCAGACGTTCCACGACGACAAGAGCCTGCTCAGGAACCGGCTGTGGGGTCAGGGCGTCACGCTGAAGGTGCGGTCCTTCAGCATCACCACCTCGGAGTGAGCTGATCACCGACGCGACGCCCGGCCGGAACTTTCCCGACCGGGCGTCGCGTCATGAGGGGCGCTGGGTCCGCCGTCATGAGGGGGCGCTCAGTCCGCCGTACGGAACAGGTCATCGGTGACGGCGCGCCGTGTGGTGGTACGGCGGTCGTCGACGCGCTGCCAGTGCTCGCCGTAGATCATGCGGGTCATGGCGGGGAAGCGCAGGAACAGGTGCGGATATCCGGCGGGCACCGCGGTCGCCTTGTCCAGGTCCGCGAGGTGGGCGCGCTCCAGTTCGAGATCGACGCTTCCGAGGTTCTGCCGCAGCTGCTCCTCGGTGGTGGCCCCGATCACCGGGATCACGGTGCCGGGCCGGGACCGCAGCCAGGCGAGGGCGACCTGGGCGGGTGGGCGCCCGAGCTCCTCGGCTATCCGTACCACCTCGCGCACCACGTCGTCCCCGTCGCCGCGGGCCCTCCCCCAGGCAACCTTGTCCAGGCGGCCCTGTTCGCCCCTGAGGTACTTGCCGGTCAGCCGCCCGTCGGCGAGCGGGCCCCAGACGAACGCCGGCAGATCGAAGGCGTGCCCCATCGGCAGGAACTCGTTCTCGGCCGCGCGGTCCAGCAGGTTGTAGTGGACCTGCATGGCCGCAAAGGGGGTCCAACCGCGTTCCTCCGCCAGGGTATTGGCCTGCGCTATCTCCCAGGCCGGCCAGTTGGAGACCCCGGTGTAGAGCACTTTGCCGGCCCGCACCTGGTCGTCCAGGGCCCGCATGACCTCCGCCACCGGGGTGAGGGTGTCTCGGGCGTGCACCCACAGCATGTCGATGTGGTCGGTCCTCAGGCGGCGCAGGCTGTCCTCCAGCGAGACCACCAGGTTCTTGCGGTGGTTGCCCGCGGCGTTCACGTCTCCCGGGCGGACCTGAAGGGTGTACTTCGTGGTGAGCACGAAGGCGTCGCGCCGGTCGCGCAGGAGTGCGCCGAGGGTGGATTCGGCGCTGCCGCGCCCGTACTCGTTGGAGGTGTCGATCACGTTGCCGCCGGCCTCGGCGAACTGCTCCAGGAGCTTGCCCGGACGATCCTCGGGGAGGTCCCAGTCGTCCCCGAAGGTCATGGTGCCCAGGGCGAGTTCGGAAACCCGTAGCCCTGTCTTGCCCAGCACCCGGTAGCGCATCTCGGTCATGGGTCAGCCCTCCAGGGCGGGCAACAGCGTCTCTTCCTCGTAGCGGAAGTGGTCCTCCAGGCCGCTCACGACCCGGTCCAGTTCCGCACGCAGCCGCTCCACTTCTTCCGGCTTGTCGAAGCCGCCCTTGTTCAGCAGCTCCTCGAACTCGGCCAGCGCGTCCTCGACCACCTTGTGCTCGGCCCGCAGGCGGCCGATGGCCGGGACGAGGTGGGGGAACCGGTCCTCGAAGGCGGAGAACGAGCCGTCCTCCCGGATGTGGTGCATCTGCAGCCCGTAGCAGTACGTCAGGCAGCGTCGGCGCAGCTGCTCCGCGAGGTCGGCGGCGGGCAGCGCGGTCGCTCCGTCCGCGCTGAGGGTCTCGTCGACCGCCGCGCGGACACGAGCAAGTTCCGCCCTTAAGTCCGCATGGTGCTTGGTGAGTTGGGCGCCGATCATCCGGCTCCGGTCCGTGATCACACCGAGGTTCAGCGGGTGCAGCGCGACCACTGGAATGGTCCGGCCGGCCTTCGCCTCGTAGTCACGGAACGTCGCGTCGATCGAGCACTGCGCCTCCCAGTACCGGTCGCGCTCCTCCCCTTCCAGGACCTGGGCCCGGGTGGCGAACGGCCTGACAGCGCCCTCCTGCGTGCCGATCTCCATCGTGACCTGGGGGCTCTCCAGCAGGTTGTGGTACCAGTCCGGATTGGTGGCACGTCCGGCGTTGGAGGCGAAGACGAGGTAGCGGTCGCCGTCCTTGTAGTAGATCGCGGGGTTCACATGCGGTCGGCCGGTCTTGCGGCCCATCGTGGTCAGCACCACCATGGGCGCCCCCTCGAACATTCCGCCCACCCGGCCGTTGTTCGCCCGGAACTCCTGGATGACGCGCTCGTTCCAGCTCAGACCGCTGCCTGTCTGCTCTTCAGTCATGAGAGTCTCCGTCGGACTGTCGGTACAGAGGATTTTTTTATTTGCTTTGAAAGCAAACTCAATGACGAATCTAGGATCACCGCACCGCGCTGTCAACCGCGGCTCGCACCGTCAGGCGACGCACCCCGAGCACCGCGCCCGAACTCCACGACGACCACCTCGCCAGGTCCGTGTCGGCCACGAACTCCTGAGGCCGCGGCGCCCCGCTCCGCGGTGCGAAAGCGGGTGGGCCACCGGGCGCCGGACGGACCAGACCCCGGCCGTCGGGGCCCGCCCCGTCCAGCAGGGTGAGCAGGCCGAGCGCGGGAACCATCCGGCCCAGCCGCACCGGCTCCCCTTCCTCTCCACCGTGGTCGAGAAGCATGTGCCGCCGGTCCGCGAGGCGGTGCCCGGGACGGTCGATCCGTAGGACCTCCGCGCCCTCCACCGCCCACACCACGCGCGTACCACCCGCCTCGAACCGGACCGAGAGCCGGTGCCACTGCCCGGGACGACGGTTGGCGACCGGTACGGCGTAGGAGAACGAGGCATAGCGCGCACCCGGGGACGGCACACGCTCGTACAGGGCGTGGACGCGGGTGTTGGTGAGCAGGAAGTCGCAGACCACGTGCGTGGCAGGGTCCATGGTGATCAGCGCCGCGGTGGCCAGTCGTACGTCGTCGTCGGGATCGGGCACCGCGTCCCCGAAAGGCTGCTGTGCGCCGCCGAGGACGCGCGCCGACAGGGTCGCCGTGCACTCGACGCTCCCGCCGTCGGGGACCGCGAATCCCCGCGAGCCGTCCTGGGAGCCGCGCACCAGAGCGACCCACTTGAGGTGCCCTTCCGGCCCCGACCCGACCCCACTCCCGTCGGCCAGGGGCGCGAACGCGGGCTCTCCCGTCACCGGATCGGCGCCGGCCGGCTCGACCGTCAGGGCGCCGGCGGCCCATCGCACGACCGTCTTCTGAAGCGGCGGCACCTCCCAGGCGCCGCCGAGGCCGTCGCGGAAATCGTCGTCGAACAGCTGCTCCATGATCCCTCCGGGCTCGTCGTCGGGGCGTCAGTGTCCGGACGCCGCAACGAGATCCGCTTGAGCCTGCGTCCACTCCGGATCGAGCGGCGGCCCACACCGTCCACGGAAGCGACCCGACGGAAGGGGGTCCCGAGTGGACCGGCGAATGACCGTGCTGCTGCTTCCCGGCCAGGGTGGTCAGCGCGAGCGCATGGCGGCGGGTCTGTACGACGTACAGGAGGAATTCACCAGGACCATGAACGAGTTCTTCGGCTCGCTCGGCGCGGCAGGCGACCGGCTGGCCGCGCAGTGGCTGCATCGTGCACCGCATCCGGGCCTCGACGAGGCACAGGTCGCCCAGCCGCTGCTGCTCGGTGTGGGCTACGCCCTCGGCAGGGCGGTCGCGGCCACCTCCGGTCCACCGCGGCTGCTGCTCGGGCACAGCGTCGGTGAACTCGCCGCCGCCTGTCTGGCGGGGGTGTTCCGGCACTCCGACGTGGGCCAGCTCGCATCGGTTCGGACACAGGTGCTGGGAGACGACGGCCGCGGCGGGATGCTCGCGGTGGCCGCCGCTCCGGACGACCTGCCCGTCGCACTGGGCCCGGTCGCGGTCGCCGCGGTCAACGGCCCGCGGCAGACGGTGCTCGCCGGACCGCTCGACGCCCTGGAACGGGTACGCGACCTGCTGACGACCGCCGGCCGCACCGTGCTGCGGCTGCGCTCGGAACACGCTTTCCACACCCCCGCGATGAAGGCCACCGCCCGGCGCTTCGCCGTGGAAGTTGCGGCTCTGCGTCCGGCCCCCGCCCGCGCCGTCGTGGTGTCCGGCCGCACGGCACGACCGCTGCGCGAACGGGAGGCGGTGGACGCCGCGTTCTGGGCCGACCAGCTCGCCCTGCCCGTGCGGTACTGGCCCGCGCTCGAGTCGCTGCTCGACACCTGGGGCACCGATCCCGGGCTGCTGCTCCTCGACGCGGCGCCCGACCGTTCGCTCGGCGCCCCGGCTCGCCGGCATCCCGCCGTCCGGTCCGGGGCGTCCAGGGTGCTGCCCCTGCTCGCCCCGGTCCGGGAGACGGGCGGGCCCGCGGACGCCGACGCCTTCGCCCGGGCCATGGCGGCCGTCGAGGCGTGAGCACGGCGGCGGCTCAGGGCTCAGCGCCGGTGCGGGCCGCGCGGAACGGCACGGTCACGACCAGCCCCGACGCCAACGCGTACGCCCGGTCAGGCGTGGCACCGCGAGCCGGGCGTGCCGGACCCCTGTGCCTCCCGCAGGGTGGGGCGGCGGCCGTGCGCCGACCATGCCTTGTACGCGGCCTCCTTCGCGCTGAACAGCACGATCTCCCACGGGGATGTACCCGCCTGTGCTCTATGCGGTTCCGGGAGCGGTAGGCCGGTCACGCGTGACACGTGGGCAGCCGACCGCCGTTGAACTCCACCATCTCGCTGAAGATTCCCACCACGTCGAGGGGTTCACCGTACGGGCCGCCGTTCGACTCCGCGTACGCGCGGTGCAGGTTGCCCACGAGCCGCTCGGGGTCCGTCCAGTGCTGGTAGGGGTGGGCGCCGAGCTGGCGCGCCGCCTCCAGCGGAGCGAGTCCGGCCGCCTTCGCCCCCTCGGCCGTCGCGAGCAGCCAGCGCAGGTAGCGTTCCGTCTCGTCGAGCACTTCCGGCCCGCTCAGGGGCCCGTGCCCACCGACCACGACGCGCGGTGCGAGCTCGCGCAGGAAGGCGATGGTGCTCAGGGATCCGTGCAGGGATCCCATCAGCAGGAACGGCGTGCACCCCGACATCACGATGTCCCCCGCAAACAGCACCCGGTCCTCGGGTAGCCACACGAGTGTGTCTCCGGTGGTGTGGGCCGGCCCGGGGTGGAGCAGCTGCACCGTCCGCCGCGCGAGGTGCAGGTCCATGCGACCGTCGTACGTCTGGTCGGGCAGCCGCAGCTCCACCTTGCCCCAGTCGACGCCCGGCCACAGTCCGGTGAGCCCCAGCCCGGCGGCCGCCATCTCCTGCCGGGCGCGTTCGTGCGCCACGACCACCGTGCCCGCACCGCCGACCAGCGCGTTGCCGAACGTGTGGTCCCCGTGGAAGTGCGTGTTGACGAGCAGGCGGGGCTCGCTGCCGCCGAGTCCGCGGACGGCGTCGCCCAGCCGGCGGGCGCGCGCCTCGGTGGCGACGGTGTCCACGACCACCGGTCCCCGGCCCTCGTCCAGCAGCACACCGGCGTTGTTGACACACCAGCCGTCCGTCTCCTGCAGATAGGCGTGGACGCCGTCCGCGATCTCCTTCAGGACGACTGGCCCGTGGGCGGTGGAGGTCGGCCCGCGGGTCCCGGTCACCGGGCCGCCTCCGCCGCCAGGTGGGTGCCGCACCGCTCCAGCGTGCGCCGGCTGTTGCCGGCCAGGAGCGCCGCGGCCCGGTCCCGCGCGGCGGCGAGAGTGACGCCCGGCCCGAAGACCTCCTCCAGCGCGGCGGGATCGACAGCGGCCTGGTGCACCGCGGTGACATGGGTCTCGTCACCGGCTTCCGACAGCAGCCAGGCGCCGCTGTGGCCCAGGAGTCCGCGCGGGACCGTCGTCTGCTTGTAGACGATGCGTTCGTCCGGGAAGCAGAGCCGGATCGACTGGGTGCCGTGTACGGACCCGTCGTCGCTCCGGGTACGCATGTCGAGGGTCTGCACGTGGGCGCCGCCGACCAGGACCTCGCTGTCCTCCTGGAGGTCGAGGGCGACGACGTGCGGTACGCGCGAGGGCCACAGGTCCGCCCGGTACAGGAAGTCGTAGACCTGGGGCAGCGGCGCCCGTACGACGTATGCGTCCCGGACGGTGAAGAGCAGTTCTTCGAGGCCCTCGGGATGCCCCGCCCAGCGGACGACCGCCTCGACCTCCGCTTCGCTGTTGCGGTCCAGTGCCTCGGCAACCGTCGCGCCGGTGTCCTCGGCGCCGGCTGCGAGCACCCACTCGTGTCCGAGGACCAGGCGCGTGTCGTCGGCGCTCCCTTCGAACGCCCAGTGCCCGCTCATCCACTCCAGCGGGGGCCCCGGCGTCTCCTGCCGGAAGTCGATGCGCAACCGGTCCTCGTCCAGCTTGCGCAGCGAGGTCCAGGTGCGGATCCCGGAGCCGACGACGGCCCACAGCCGGATCCGCTCCGAGTCCCGGTCGCTCTCCAGGACTTCACCCGCCAGACACGGCGGGAAGAGGACCGGCCAGCGAGTCACGTCGGCGATCAGCCCGTAGCCGCGGAGAGCCGGGCCGGCGTAGCGCGCCGTGTGCTCCGCGCTGTGCCGGGTGGTCGAATCGATCGGCATGGCCGACCCCTTCCCGAGTCAGTAGTTTCCGAGACCGCCGCAGACGTTGAGCGCCTGCGCGGTGATGGCGGCGGCTTCGTCACTCACGAGGAAGCCGACGAACGCGGCCACTTCCTCGGGCTCCGTGTACCGGCCGATCGGGATCTTGGCCTCGAACCGCTCGAGGACGGTCTGTTCGTCGGTCCCCCACAGAGCGGCGTATCCCCGACGGACCTCACCCGCCATCTCCGTCTCCACATAGCCGGGGCAGACGGCGTTCACGGTGATGCCGGACTTGGCCAGCTCCAGGCCGAGGGCCTTGGTGAAGCCGACCACGCCGTGCTTGGAGGCGGAGTAGGGGGCGCCGAGCACGACGCCCTGCTTGCCTCCGGTCGAGGCGATACTGATGATGCGTCCGCTGCCGCGACCGGTCATGCCGCCCGTGGTCAGTACCTCGCGGGTGACCAGGAAGACGCTGTTGAGATTGGTGTCGATCACGTCGTACCAGAGCTCGTGGGGAAGTTCCGCGGTCGGCCCGCCGCCGCTGCGGCCCGCGTTGTTGACGAGCACCTGTACGGGACCGAAGCGCTCGACGGCGGCCTCGACCCAGCCGCGGACCCGGGCCGGATCGGTCACGTCACAGGCGGCGCCCGCGGCCGTGAGTCCGAGATCGGCGAGACGCTTGACCTCTTCGTCGACGGCGGTCTCGTCGCGTGCGCAGAGGAACACCGGGTGTCCCCTGCGGGCGAGTTCCCGCGCGACGGAGCGACCGATGCCCCGGGTGGCGCCGGTCACCAGTGCGGGTCCCTTGACGGGGGAGGTGGAGATTTCGTTCATGGCGGGGCTCCTCAAGCGGCGCTCGACAGGGCGTGGTTGACCAGTAGCAGGAAGGCCCGCGGCGTCACTGCCTCGGCCACGTCCTCGTCCCGCAGCGTGACGTCATAGCGCTGGCCGACCGCCGCCGCCGTCTCCAGGACCGCGAGCGAGTCATACCCGAGGTCGGTGAAGGGCACATCGAGCACGGCTTCGGTGAGTGGGGAGTCCTCCTCGTCCCCGGCACATTCGACGAGAATCGCACGGAAGTCGGTGAAGAGCAGTTCTCTCCTGACGCTCTCTTCGATGACCTGATCGTTCATGAGGTGCCTCCCTCTTCTTGTCGCCGGTCGGCTCCGGTGACGACCAGAGCCGAGTTGAAGCCTCCATGGCCCCGGGCCAGCACGAGCGCCGCACGGACCCGGGTCGCGCGGGGCTCGCCGCGCACGAGGTCGAGCCGGTGCCGCGGGACGGGCCGGTCGACGTGCGCGGTCGGGGGGATCAGGCCGTCACGCATGCTGAGCAGCGCTGCGGCGACGTCCACGGGCGGGCCTCCCCCGGTCAGTCGCCCGGTGAGTGTCTTGGGGGCGGTCACGGGTACGCCGTAGGGGCCGAAGAGCGCCTCGACGGCGGCGGCTTCGATGTCGTCGAGCGCGGGCTGCGCAGCGGCATCGGCGAACACCACGTCGATGTCTCCGGGCCGCAGTCCCGCCTGGGCGATCGCCAGCCGCGCCGCGCGGGCCAGGCCCGGGGGGCGCCCCGTACCGGGCCGTGGGTCGAAGGTGGACGCGTGTCCGGCGAGGTGCCCGTACACCTGGCGGGCTCCGCGCTGCGCGGCCGCGGCCGCGCTCTCCACGACGAGGAGGGCGCCGCCCTCCCCGGGCACGTGCCCGGCCGCCGCCTCGTCGAACGGAAGGTACGCGCGGAGCGGGTCGCGCACGCCCGAGAGCCGCCCACCCGAGTGGTGGGACAGCAACCCCCAGGGGTCCAGGGCGGATTCGACCCCGCCGGACACCACCAGTGCGGCACCCTTGCCCAGCATGCGCCGGGCCTGCCCGAAGGTGTCGAGGCCGCCCGCCTGGTCCGCGACGATCACATTGCCGGGGCCACGCAGACCGTGCCGGATGGAGATCTGTCCGGTGTTGACGGCGTAGAACCAGGCGAACGACTCGTAGACGCTGACGTGTTGGGGTCCCTTGGTCCACAGCTTGCGTACCTCACGGTGGGTGAACTCGAAACCCCCGGTCGCGTTGGAGGTCGCCACACCGGCCGCGTAGTCGGGCAGTGCCGACAGGTCGGCGCCCGAGTCCCGCAAGGCCTGGTCCGCTGCGACGAGCGCCAGCCGGGTGACCCGGTCCGTCTGGGGAAGCAGGCGCCCGGGAAGCAGCGCGGCCGCGTCGAACCCGTCGACCACACCGGCGAGCGGCGAGGGATAGCGAGCGGAGTCGTACCCTGGAACCCTGCGGATCCCGGACTCGCCCCGCAAGGTCGCGTCCCACCATTGCGGTGTGCCGAGGCCGTTGGGGGCGATCACCCCGATGCCGGTGACGACCGGTGCGGCTGCTGCGCCGGCCTGCCGCTCCGCGACCGCGGGTGAGGCCGTCGTGGTGGCCGGGTTCATGCCGCCGCTCCTCGCGCACCGCGCGGCTCCCGGGAGAGGACCATGGCGCTCTGGAACCCGCCGAAGCCGCTGCCGACGGTCAGTACGGTGCCGAGGTCACGTTCGCGTGCTTCGAGCGGTACGTAGTCGAGGTCGCATTCGGGGTCCACCTCGTGCAGGTTGGCCGTGGGCGGCACCGCGCCGTACTGCATGGCGAGGGCGCAGGCGGCGATCTCGATGGTGCCGATCGCACCGAGCGAATGCCCGACCATCGATTTGATCGAGCTCACCGGTGTCCGGTACGCGTGCTCGCCGAGCGCCAGCTTGAAGGCCGCCGTCTCGTGCCGGTCGTTCTGTTTGGTGCCGGATCCATGGGCGTTGACGTAGTCGACGGCTTCGGGGGCGAGCCGTGCCTCGTCCAGCGCCGCGGTGATCGCGTCCGCCATCTCCCGGCCGTCGGGTTTCAGGCCGGTCATGTGGAAGGCGTTGCACCGCGAGGCGTGTCCGCCGATGACCGCGTAGACGTGGGCGCCCCGGGCGCGCGCGTGCTCGAGTTCCTCCAGGACGAGCATGGCCGCCCCCTCGGCGATGACGAATCCGTCGCGCGTGCGGTCGAAGGGACGCGAGGCGTGCTCCGGGTCGTCGTTGCGCGGCGAGGTGGCCTTGATCGCGTCGAAGCACGCCACGGCGACCGGCGAGACGGGGGCGTCGGCCGCGCCGGCGATCATCACGTCCGCGGCGCCCTCGACGATCAGGTCCCGCGCGTGGCCCACCGAGTCGATTCCGGACGTGCAACCCGTGGAGATGACCGCGGTCGGCCCCTCCGCGCCGACCATCGCCGCGACCTCGGCCGCGAAGGAGCTGGGCACGAAGGCGTCGTAGAGATGCGGCGACAGATACGCCCCGTCGACCTCCCACAGGCGGCCGCTGTCGCTGAGCACCAGGTACTCACGCTCCAGGCTGGTGGTGCCGCCGACGGCGGTGCCCACGCTCACACCGATGCGCTCGGGGTCAAACGCGTCGAGGTCGAGGCCGCTGTCCTCCAGGCACTCGCGGGTGCTGAGTACGGCGAGCTGCGCGGCGCGGTCGAGACGCCGCAGCTCACGCGGTGTGAGGCTCTGCCGCTCGACGGAGAAGTCCACCTCTGCCGCCATCCGGGAGCGGAACCGGGAGGCGTCGAAACTGGAGATGGTGCGGGTGGCGGTACGTCCGGAGACCAGCAGATCCCAGAACGCCTTCCGGCCGACACCGCTGGGGGCCATGACCCCGATGCCGGTGATGGCGACTGTTCGGCTCACTGGAGCAGCTCCTCGCAAGGCGTGTGGGTCATCGGTCCGCCGGGATCCTGGCGTCCACGTAGGCGATGAACGCGCCCGGCGTGCGCAGGTCGTCGAATGCCTCGTCCGGGATGGCGACCCGGTACTCGTCCTGTACACGCATCGCGATCTCGTAGACGACCAGGGAGTCAAAGCCCAGGTCGCCGAAATCCGTGCCGAGCACGGTCTCGTCAAGAGCGGTGAGGTCCGCTCCTCCTTCGAAGCAGAGCTCCACGACCTTCTGGAATTCGGTGAGGGTGAACCCGCTCATGACGCCCCTTCCGTTCGATGTGCCGTCACGGTCGGCGGCGGTGCTCGACTGGCAGTCGAGCACCGCTGGACGCGTGGGGCGGGCCCGGATTCCCGTGCGACGGGGGCCGATCGGCCGGCGGACTCCAGCGCGCCTCTAGCAACGGCCCCGAGGCTTTCCCAGGCCCTCGGTACAGGGCGCTCCGCCCACCCCGGACGGCCCCGGACACCGGGGACGTCACTCACAGAGATTGGGATGCCGCCGGATGAACTCGCTCCTCTTGACGCTGCTCGGGCCGGTCTTCGGACGCCCCAGTGGAATTCCGGGCCTCATCGGAGGCGCCATCATGCAGCGCGGAAACGCGGAACAGGAGGCATGGGGCGTCGAACTCGCCGACCTGAAACCGGGCGAGCAGGTGTTGGAGGTGGGACCGGGTCCCGGCATCGGACTCGCCCTGGCCGCCGAGGCGGTCGCGCCGGGTGGCCGTGCGATCGGGGTGGATCCGTCGGCCACGATGCGGGCCATGGCCCGGCAGCGCTGTGCCCTGCACCTAGCGGTCGGCCACGCGACACTCCGGGAGGGGACCGCGGACGCCACCGGTCTGCCCGACGAGTCGGTCTCGGCGGCCCTGTCCGTCAACAACGTGACCCTGTGGGACCGTCCGGCGGCCTACGCGGAGTTGCAGCGCGTGCTGCGCCCCGGCGGCCGACTCGTCATCGTGCATCACCGCCACACGATGAACACCACTCCGGAACAGCTCCACGACGAACTGGTCAAAGCCGGATTCGAGGACGTCACCCTCGAGGTCAAGGGCCGCAGCATGGGCCGCGCCGGGGTCGGCATCCTCGCCCGTCGGGCCCGGGGCTGAGGCGTCGGCTCCGCAGGGCGGACCCGCCCCATCGTGTGTCGCGAGCGTGACCCGCGGGCGGCACATCGCCTCGGCCATGGCGAGGCGGTCGCCGGTGGGTGGGGCCCTACCGGGCTCCCACCCACCGGGCAGTCAAGCCCGACGGTACGGCGTTCCGCGTCGAACGCGGCAGGGCGCCGCAGGGCGGCAGGGCGGCAGGGCGCGGAGCTTCCGCGGACGATTCCGCGGACGCGGGGGCTCGTCACTCGCCTTCTCTATCTGCGCGGGGACCGTGTCCCCTGGCGCCTCCGGCCCTCGTCCCGGGCCTGCTGATAGGCGCTGAAGATCGTCTCCGCGGCGCCGGACAGCGCTCCCTTGGTCTTGCCGCGGGCGCCGGACTCGGTGATCTTCTCCGTGAGTTCCAGGAGCCCGGCCGGCTTGCGTGGTCCCGCCTCCAGGTCGAGCCGGTTGCACGCCTCGGCGAAGCGGAGGTAGGTGTCGACGCTGGCGACGACGATGCGTATGTCGATCTTGAGGATCTCGATGCCGACCACCGAGACGCGCACGAAGGCGTCGATCACCAGTCCTCGGTCGAGGATGAGCTCGAGGACGTCGTAGAGGCCACTCGAACCGCCCCCGCCGCCCTGCTGCGTCGCCACGGTCATGACGGCAAACCCCCTTGCCCTGATGTCTCGTCGTGGTCTCGTCGGCGCTGTTCCTCGGTGGGGTGCGGACTACTGTGCTAGTAGCCGCACATCCCGCGACCAAACGCCTGTACGAGTCCTCGGTGAGACGGGCCTGACGGCGGCCTCTCAGGTACCGGCGGGGACCACGAGGCCGGGCCGGCCGTGGGAGCAGTTCCCTGCCACGGCCGCCCTGGGGATGCGCATCCGGCGCAGCAGACCGCGGGTGAGGCGGGTGTCGAGGGTGGTGCGCCAGGTGACGTCGGGGTGGCGGGAGCGCAGGTGCGACAGTGCCCTGGTGCCCAGCCCGCAGTCGCGGAACGGTTCGTCCAGGACGACACCGGTGATCACGCCCTCGGCGCACTCCTCGCACGCTCGATAGGTGACCCGTCCGACCACCTTGCGGATGTGCACCAGGAGCAGACACTCCTCGCCCGCGCCGCCCTCTGGGGAGGAGGACGGCAGCAGCTCGATCTCGCGATAGGCCAGCAGCCTGCGGTGCCACCGGCCCCCTCGCCGTCCGGTGCGCCGGTGCCTTCCCTCGGCCCGCCGTGCTGAGGCGCCTTCCCGTGTTCCAGGTCGGCCGTGCGCGTCGCTCATCGGATACGTCTGGTTTCCCTGCATTCCATGGCGCGTGCCCGATACCGCGGACGCCATGCCACCACACCGTGAACGCATCGCGATTGCCGGCCGGCTGCCCGCCGGTCCGACCGCACGGGGTGACGCGCTGTTCGAGTGGTGCGATGCGCTGCCGTGAACGGACGGGCCGGTGCGGACAATTGTCGACCTGTCGCTCACGCCGGAACACCGCCGTGGGCACGGGGCCCTCCAGGCGGTCTCAGCCAGGGCCCGGAGCCACTACGTGCGCGGCGCGTCCTGGTGGAGGGCCTTGTTGACGCCGGTGATGACCACGGTGATCAGGCAGAGGGCGATGATGGTCTCGGCCCACAGGAACGCGAACCAGTCCAGCACGCAGCCGATCGGAGGTGTGCCGGGGGCGGTGTTACGGAACGCGGCGAGGGCGAACAGGGTGGCGGCCATCCAGGCGAGGCCGGGCCAGACGAGGCCCTCGTTGCCGGTCGCCAGGTACCAGGCCCCGATGAGCACGGACGCCGCCAGCGCCCACATCACCACCATCATGAAGACCGCGAAGACGAGCAGGCTGCCCGATCGCGCCAGCCCCAGCGCCACCACGGCATCCTGCCGGGAGGGCACAGGTTGCACGGAGATCGAGAAGAGCGTGTCGTTGTTGGAGAACAGCATCCGTACCGGCACCTGCTGGCCGCCCAGCTGCGCCCGGAACCCGATGTCCGTCTCGTAGGTGTCGAACGGGTAGTCACTGATCGATCCCCCTGAGAGCGCAACCTGCACGTCTCGCGTCGCGAGCCGCTGATGCGCCGGGAACTCCAGGTCGCTGAGGGTCGCCCCCGAGGTCTGGAGGCTGAGATCGGCCACCGGGGCCGCCCCGTCCGCCTCGCCGAGGGCCCCGCGCGGGGTCACCCAGACCCGCAGGACCAGCTCTCTGCCCGCGGCGTCGACACTTTGGACGGCGGCCTCCACGTCCACCCGGTCGGCGGCCGAGGATCCGACGGCGTGCACCGTGTCGACCGCCTGCCGCTCGGTGAACTGCAGCCACGAGCCAACGGCAACCGCCACGACGATCAGGAACGCGATGAGGATGAGCACAGGCAGGAGGGACCGCCCGGAACGTCGTGGGCGAGGCGAGCTTGCACATGCCGGACGGCCCAGACGCATCACTTGGTCCAGACGTAGACGTCCAGCAGTCGGTTCGCCGCACGGAAGTTGTCGGGCCCGTAGCACCGTTCCTCGATGCCGCGCGGGCGCGGGACATCGCCCCTACGCACCGCTCCGTCCGTGACGCCGGCGAGCAGTTCGGTTCCGCCGATGCGGCCAGTGCGGCAGTCATCGGCCCAGCGGACTGCTTCTCCAGGGGTGGTGGGGACGGACCCGACTCCGTACTGCCCGCTCGCGTAGGCATGCGGGTCCGCGACACCCGCCGGCGCGACCACAGCCATGGCGCCCGCGGCGGTACACAACGACGCCGTCCGACTCACGGACACCACCTGCTTTCGCCACCTGCAACGCGATCGGCTCAGTGCCGTCTCGCGCTTCGGAGGGTTGAGGTCCGCTGCGGGTGCGCCGCTGCCGGTGTGCCGTGATGCCGCGCCGGCCGACAGCCATGGCGCCACCCGGGCAACGCCGAGGCGGTGTTGGCGGAACGCACGTGCTCCACGCTACGGGGTGATCCGAGGGCGTGCATGCGGACGAGGTGGCGGCAACGAAGCGCGCGCAGCCTGCCTCGGAGCCTCGGGCATACGGCCGAGCGACCACCACCGGAGCGGGGGTAGCTCCCCGCCCCCGCCGACCGGGTGACCGGGTGACCGGGTGACCCGGGACAGCCCCCGGGCCGAGGCAGGGCTGCTCCAAGTGGAGGCGACGAGTGGTGCAGGCCCCGGCCCGATCGCAGGCTGGCGTGGCGCCCTGCCCGGCCGTGCGGCGGGGCGCAGCCATGCCAACCGTCCCCGACCGGGGTGGCCAGGGACGTCAGAGAGACGAGATCACATGGCGGAACACGACATCGGTCCCGGGCCCCTCCCCTCCCTTACCGGGACCGGGACCCCCGTACGGAGCCGGGCTCGACACACCCGTCCTCGACTCGGCCGGAGGGCGCGTACGAATGCGGCGCTCCTCGCCGCGTGTCTTGGTGTCCTCGGTGCCGTCGGGACCGCGCCGAGCAGCGCCCGCTCGACGCCTGCCGGCGAGCCGCCGCCGCGGCATCCGGCGCGGTTCGTGCCGGGCCCCTGCCCACAGACACCGGACCCGGTTCCCGGGCGGTGCGGCTTCCTGGAGGTCCCCGAGAACCGCGAGCACCCCACGAGGCGGACCATCCGGCTGGCCGTCGCCATCATCCCGGCAGCGTCGAAGACGCGGGCCGAGGACCCCGTGGTGTTCATGGAGGGCGGTCCCGGCGGAGACGCGTTCGGAGCCATCCCTTTCCTGATCGACTCCGACGTGAACCGCGACCGCGATCTGATCGTCGTGGCCCAGCGCGGCGCCCTCCACTCACAGCCGAACCTCGCCTGCCCGGAGATGGACCGATACAACGCGACCGCCGTCGGCCTGCCCTACGACGCGCCGTCCACCGGACGAGGGCTGGTACGCGCGGCGAAGGCCTGCCGGGACCGTCTGACGGCCGAGGGGAACGACCTCACGGCCTACAACACCACCGAGAACGCCGCGGACTTCGCCGCCCTCCGCAAAGCCCTGGGCATCAAGAAGTGGAACGTCTACGGCTACTCCTACGGCACCGACCTGGGCCTCACCTACCTGCGCCGGCACCCGCAAGGCATCCGCTCGCTGGCGATCGACTCGGTCGTGCCGCCCCAGATCGTGAGCCTGCCGTGGGCCTGGGACAGCGCCCAGGAGGGGATCAACGCGATCTTCGCGGCGTGTGCGGCCCAGCCCGCCTGCAAGTCCCGCTACCCGCACCTCTCCCGCACGCTCACGCAGCAGGTCCGGCGGCTGGAGGCGAACCCCCTGACGCTGACCGTGCCGCCGCGCGGTGGCGGAACCCCGGTGAAGGTCGTCCTCGACGGGGGCACGCTGGTGAACCTGCTGGTCACCAACGGCCGACTCGTACCGTCCGCCGACGTCCCCGCGGCGCTCTACGAACTCGCCGCCGGCAATCCGGAGCGCCTCGCGCGGGCCCAGGCCGCCGGCGCGACGCCCGCAATCGGCGAGTTCGCCCACGGCCTGACGCACTCGGTGGCCTGCGCCGAGTGGGTCCCTGGCTTCTCGAAGCGCGACGTGCTCAAGGCGGGCCGCCGGGCCTTCCCCGGATGGCCGGACTCGGTGCTGGCCCACGCACCGCAGCTGCCCTTCGAGCACGACCTGTGCCGCGTCTGGAACGTCCCGGACCGCACCGCGGTCCAGCGGGTGGCCACCCGCAGCAAGGTGCCCGCGCTCATCATCACCGGAACCTTCGACGCGAAGACCGGGGCGAGCTGGGGGCCGTTCACCGGCCGTACGCTGCCCCGCTCGACCGCCGTGGTGATTCCCGGAATCACCCACTGGGTGGTGCCGCAGAACCCCTGCGCCGCGTCGGTCCTGCTCTCCTTCCTGGCGCGGCCGACCTCGCCCGACACCGGCTGCGTGTCGGGAGTCCGACCCAAACCGTTCACCATCGTCCCCTGACCGGAGTACGCACAATGTCCCCAGGTACGACCCTCAGCCGGCGCCCCGCTCGACGGCTCCCGGCAACACTGGCCGGAGCCACGGCCGGCGCCCTCTTCATCGGCCTCGCCACGATGCCCGCACACGCCGGGCCCGGCACCGACCGGCCGATCGGCACGGTCGCCCGTACGGTGGGCGACGCCCACTTCGAACCGGGCCCCTGTCCCAGGACGGCGGACCCGATCCCCGATCTCGCACGCGCCCGCTGCGGCACCCTCACCGTGCCCGAGAAGCGTTCCCAGGCCAAGGGGCCCAAGGAACCCCAGGGGTACGGGAGCCACGACGGACGCACGATCACCCTCGCTGTCGCGATCATGCCCGCGGAGCGCAGCAGCCCCGCGCCCGACCCGATCGTGTGGCTCGCCGGCGGTCCCGGCGACGACGCGGTCTCCGAGATCCCGATGGCGCTCGCCGGCCACCTGAACCGCGACCGCGATGTGATCTTCATGTCTCAGCGTGGCACCTACTCGGCCGACCCGGAGCTCACCTGCCCGAACATCGACCGGTTCAACGCCCGCGCCCTCGGCCTCGTCTCCAACGCGCCGTCCACCGGGCGCCTGCACGTCGAGGCGACCCGGGCCTGCCGCGACCGCGTGGACGCCCAGGGCGCCGACCGCAGCACGTACAACGACATCGAGAGCTCCGCCGACTACGACGCCCTGCGCAAGACGCTGAGTGTCAAGAAGTGGAACGTCTTCGGGATCTCCTACGGCACCCACCTGGCGCTCAACTACATGCGCCTGCACCCGAAGGGCATCCGCTCGGTCGGCATCGACGGCGTCCTGCCGCCGTCCATCGCCGGCGGGGCCGTGACCTGGAAGGCGGCACGAGAGGGTTTCGACGGCCTGTTCAAGGCCTGCGAGAAGCAGCCCGCCTGCAACACCCGCTACCCGCACCTGAAGGCCACCTTCCTCCGCCTCGTCAGTGAGCTGGAGGCCAAGCCGATCACCACCACCGTCACGGTCCCGGTCCACCCGGAGCCGGTGAAGGTCGTGCTGGACGGGGGCAACCTGGTCGCCTGGCTGACCTCGGCCACCCACGTGGCTGCAGGGGTGCCGCGCTCCATCGACGAGCTGGCCCGTGGCAACCCGCAGCGGATCGCCGAGCAGCTCGCGGGCGGCAAGTACAGCCCGCAGGCCATCGGAAGGGTCGCCCACGGGCTGGTCTACGGCGTCTTCTGCAGCCAGTGGACCCCGTACGAGAGCCGGGCCGACATCATCCGCGGCGGACACCGCGCGTTCCCGACGTTCCCCCGGTCGATGCTGGCCAACGCCCCGCAGCTCGCCTGGCTCCACGACGACTGCCGTGCCTGGGACGTTCCCCCGGCGCCCCCGTCGGTCCGGGACGTGACCCGCAGCGACATCCCGACCCTCGCTCTGTCCGGCGGGTTCGACGCCCAGACGGCGCCGAGCAACGGGGCGTACGTCGCCCGTACGCTGAGTCGCTCCACCGCCGTCACGGTCCCCTACGTCGCGCACGTGGTGTTCGCCGACTCGCGGTGCGCGCAGACGATCACCACGTCGTTCTTCGCCCGTCCCACCGCGCCGGACACCAGCTGCCTCGCGGGACTCCAGCCGCCGCAGTTCGAGATCGCGCCGTAAGGCGCTTGCCGGCGACCGCCGCCCACGGTGCCGGAACCGGCGGGGCCTGCATCCTCCGACGTGGTGGATGCAGGCCCCGGTGGTGTGGGCCGACAACACCATGCCGGTGCGGCTGCTGTTGTCGGTGAGAGTGCCACACCCTGTCACCGGCTCGCCTCAGGCGGGAAGGGGCAGTCCGCCCGTACAGTCATGCCCGGGACATCGGGCAGCCGGGTGCCCCGGCGCCGGGCGAGGTGGTCGACGAGGAAGATCCCGTGGCCGCCGGCCTTCGCCGGGCGGTGGTGGATCCGGCTCGGCGGTGTGGAATTGGGGTCGGTGGCGGCGACCCGGAGCTGCCCGCCGACGTGGTCGACGCTGGCCCGCGTGGGGCCGCCCGCGTGCTTGATCGGCGTGGGAAAGCAGTTGCGCCGCCACCAGCAGGGCATCGGCGGCGGGATCCGTCAGCTGCCAGTCCGCCGTCCTGCCGCGCCGGCCGAACCGCGCTGCAGCTCCCCGGCTCCCGAAAGCAGATCCAGCGGCCAGACTGGCGTGGGTGTTCCGCCTGCTGTGCCAGCCCTCGCAAGGAGGTTTGTGGGCGCGTCACCGATGCAGTGAGGTGTGTCGGGTGCGTAGCAACGCGGGAGGGCCGTCGTTGGCATCGTGCTGTCGGGCAGGTGATCGGGGGCACAGCCCGTCGTCGGGCCGCCTTCGCCTCGCCAAGACATTTGCGGAGGAGCGCGCCGGCTTCTGAGTCGGGCACGCATCGTCGGGCAAACAGGAAATCGTCGAGGCAGGAGGAGCTATGGCCGAGGTGAAGACCGCCAGGGGCGGCGGATATGGGCAGCTGCCGATCTGCTGACGCCGATGGCCATTCGAGTGGCGGCGACGTTGCGGTTGGCCGACCACATCGCCGCGGGCACCCGGACGACCGAGGCGCCGGCCAAGGCTGTGCACGCCGACCAGGACGCAGTCTTCCCCAGAGATATGCCTCGGCCACGGCGGATGCACGTGCCTTCAGCCGAGCGTCCATCAACGCGTCGAACGACTCGCCACGTTCGTCGCTGGCGGACAGGTCGTCCCAGAACGACAGGCCGTACTGCTGCGGGAACGCCGACTCTCCGGTGCGAACCGTGTGCAACAGATGGACGAGGCTCAGCTCGGCGTGCCCGATGGCACCCTCGATGTCGAGCACCGATCGCATTCCTTCGGGCTCCCCTGCTACTTCGGAGGCAGGCAGCACACCCTCGAGCAGCTGGGCGAACTGGCCGGATCCAACGGCTTCGAGATCGCCTCGATCGTGCAGGCCGCTCGTCTGTCCGTCGTCGAACTGCGCGCGTCGCACTGAGGGAACGACATACAAGTCGAAGGCGATCTGAGGTCGGTGCGGTTACTCGACCGGGCGCGAGCCGTCGTTCTCGGTGTTCGCCAGGAACCGGGCCTCGATTCCGTCCAGGATGGTCGTAAGGCCGTTCTCGAACCGTTCGTCACCTTCGCCGATCTCGGACGCCCGGATCATCTTGCTCAGATACGGAAACTCACCGGTCGCGAGCATGGACATCAAATACGGCTGCATGTGCCGCCGCCAGGCATCACGATCGATGCCGGAGCGCTGAGCGACCGCCCGCTCGGTCAGCTCGGCCTGCACGATGCCGCTGACCCAGGAGTGAATGAGGTCGAGGACGGCCAGCGACTCCTCCATGTCGAGATCGCAGCCGGCGAGAAGGGCGAGATCGCGTTCCATGCCGCGCAGGAAGTTGGGGCCCATGACCGGGCGGGTGCTGAGCAGCGGAGCAAGCCAGGGGTGCCGCAGGAAGGTCTGCCTGCGGCGGCGCGCCAAGGTCGTCAGGTCGGCGCGGACATCGCCGGTCGGCTCCTGCTGCTCGAAGCCGGTCGCCTGGTCGATCATCACCGCGTACAGGTCTTCTTTGGTGGGCAGGTATCGGTACAGGGTCATCGCGGCGGCGCCCAGTCTCTTGGCGATGTTCCGCACCGACGCGGCTTCTATGCCTTCGGCGTCCGCGATCTCGATCGCCACCTCGGCGATCTGCTCGCGACTGTGCTGCGGAGCCGGACCTCGCGTGGATTTCTCCGCTCGCATCCAGATGATGGGTTTCGGTTTCGGCACGCCAACCATCGTACGTGCGTAGACCTGCCCGTCGCGTACGTCGCCGCGCTGACCGGCCTGGAGGAGGTGGACCGACTCGCCTCGGCCGTGAGGGTGATCGACCACCGTGATCTGATCGCCGAAGGCAGGCCGGCCCAGCTTGAATCCACGCCGAAAAGGCTCACCGGGCAGCGTCCGGAAGCGGACGGACTGCACATCGTCGTCGCCGCGGTGGATGTGGTGCCGACCGTCCCGCAGATCATGGGCGAACTCCACGCGTCCGGCGCCGTGATCGGCGATATCGGTACGCGCGAGCCGAGCCTCGATGACGTCTTCCTGTCCCGGACCGCCAGGAACGCCGAGTCAGCGGAACCGGTCGAGGTGACCGGTAGGAGTACGGGCCAGGAGGCACGCGAGTCCCGCTCCACGTCCGGGAGCGGAACTCGCGAGGTTCGTCAGTGGACTTCGGCGGCTTGGCTGGTCCAGGTGGCGTACATCTGGCTGTACTTGCCGTCGGCATCGACGAGCTGGTCGTGCGAACCGACCTCGACGATCCGGCCCTCGTCGACGACGACGATGCGGTCGGCCTTCATGGCGGTGGAGAGCCGGTGCGCGATCAGGATCGCGGTGCGGCCCTCCAGTAGCACGTCCAGGGCATCCTCGATCTTGGCCTCGGACTGGAGGTCCAAATTGGACGTGGCCTCGTCGAGGACCAGCACCCGGGGCTGAGCCAGGAAAGCCCTGGCCAGGGCGACGAGCTGCCGTTCACCGGAGGACAGGGACTGGCCTCGCTCCTGGACGACGGTGTCGAGACCGTCGGGCAGCCGCTCGACCACGTCCACCAGACCGACCGCCCGCAACGCCTCCCAGACCTGGTCGTCGGAGACGTCCGGGGCGGCGAAGCGGATGTTGTCCCGAAGCGGCCCGGCGAACAGGAAGGGCTCCTGCGGCACGACGCCGATCTGCCTGCGAAGGGATTCGATCCGCACGTCCCGCAGGTCGCGCCCGTCGATGAGGATCCGGCCGGAGACGGGGTCGTAGAACCGGGTCACCAGTTTGGCGAGGGTGGACTTGCCTGCACCGGTCGGACCGACGAACGCCACGGTCTCGCCGGCCGCGATGTCCAGCGCCACGTCGGAGATCACCGGCCGGTCGGGACGGTAGCCGAACGTCACGTCGTCGAAGGTGATTTCACCCTCGACCCGAGGCAGGTCGACAGCTCCGGGCTCTTCCTCGACCTCTGGCCGGGTACTCAGCAGCTCCTTCAGCTTCACGACCGACGACTGCCCCTGCTGGTACGTGTTGTACAGCTGCACCAGCTGCTGGATCGGCTGGAAGAAGGCGCCCAGGTAGAGCAGGAACGCCACCAGCTCGCCGATCGTCAGGTCCCCGTCGACGACCATGCCGGCGCCGATGGCCAGCAGTGCGACCTGCCCGGCGACGCCGACGACCTGGGTGCTCGGCGTGTAGATCGAGTTGATCACTCCGGTCTGCACGGTGGCGTCGTAATACCTGCCGGTGACCTGCCGGTGGCGTTCGGTGTTGTGCCGCTGCCGGTTGTGCGCGGTGACGATGCGAACACCCTGCAGGCTCTCGGAAAGGTCGGCAACCACGTCGGCGACCGTGTCCCGCACCCGCAGGTAGCCCTTGCCGGACGCCCGGCGGAACCACAGGGACAGCGCGGTCAGGATGGGGACCACCAGCACGATGGTGATGAGCGCCAGCCGCACGTCGTAGGTGAACAGAATCACCGTGACAATGACCATGGTCAGGCCCTGGACGGCGAACTGCACCAGGCCCTCCTGCAGCAGTGCCTGAAGGTTCTCGATGTCGCTGGTCATCCGGGTCATGATCACGCCGGACTTCTCGCCGGTGTAGAAGTTCAGCGACAGCCGCTGCAATTGGGTGAAGACCCGGACCCGCAGGTCGTTCATCACCGACGCGGCGATCCGCCCGGTCACCTTGACCCGCCCGGCCTGTGCGAGACCGGTGACCGCCAGACTGACCAGGTACAGGCCCGCGACCAGCGCCAACGCGCCGCGGTCTTTCCCCATGATGCCTTCGTCGATGCCGATCTGGGTCAACTTCGGACCGGCCTGCAACATCAGCGCCTCGATGCCCACGAGCACGCCGGCCACCAGCGCCGACGGCCCGTACGGACGGACCAGCCGCCGCAGATTCAGCCCCGCGCCGTCGGGATCGGGCCGGGAGTGCTCGAAGACGACCTCGGACTCGGCATGTTCCGGCTCGGCCTCGAGCAACTCGTCGACGCTCGCCCGCATCTCCGGCGGAACGCCGGCGAACGGGTGGGCCGACGCGGTTGCCCGGCCGCCGCCATTGAATGCCGCGCCGCCTCCACCTCCGGGAACCGTCATCGCGCCACACCTCCCAGTTCCTTGCTGCACTCGTCCGCTTGGGCGAGCACTTCCGCGTACAGCGGCGTGCCTGCCAACAGTTCCGTGTGTGTGCCGTCGGCGACGATCCGCCCACCGTCCAGTAGCACCACGCGGTCGGCCAGGCTGATCGTGGACGGCCGGTGCGCGATGATCAACGTCGTCCGGCCGGCGAACAGGGTCCGCAGACCCGCGTGGATCTCCTGCTCCACCTGGACGTCGATAGCGCTCGTGGCGTCGTCGAGGACCAGCACGGGCGGATTCACCAGCAGCGTCCGGGCGATCGCGATGCGCTGCCGTTGCCCGCCGGACAGCGTGTAGCCCCGCTCGCCGATGACGGTGTCGTAACCCTCGGACAGCTCGGTGATGAACCCGTGCGCCCCGGCCAGCCGGGCCACACGCTCGATGTCGGTGATGTCCGCGTCCGGCCGCCCGTAGGCGATGTTGTCACGGACCGACGCCGAGAACAGGAACGGCTCGTCCAGCACGATGCCGACGGTGTCACGCAGACTGTGCAGGGTCAGATCCCGCACGTCGTGCCCGTCCACGGTGACGGAACCTTCGCGCACGTCGTAGAACCGCGGCAGCAGTCTGGCCACGGTGGACTTTCCGCTGCCGGTCCGGCCGACCAGCGCCACCGTCTCGCCGCTGCGCAACCTCAGCGAGAACCCGTGCAGCACGTCAGGACCGTCGCCGTAGCCGAAGGTGACGTCATCGAACTGGACGTCACCGCGCGCCCCGGTGATCTCCAGTGCCTGCGGGGCGTCCACGATCTCCGGCTTCTCGTCCAGAATCTCGTACAGCCGCTTGGCCGCGGCCGACGACCGCTGCCCCAACGTGATCAGGTTTCCGATCACCTGGAACGGCACCTGGAGCATCAGCAGATACGCGTTGAAGGCCAGGATCGCGCCGATGCCCAGACTCCCCTGAATGACGAGGTGTCCGCCGTACAGCAGCACGATCGCCATGCCGACGCGGGGCAGGTTCTGCACCGCGGGCGTAAACCGTGCGCGCAGATCCGCGTCCTTCACATTGGCCCAGCGGACTTTCTCCGCGGCCTTCTGAAGCAGCGACAGCTGACTCCGTTCGGCCGCGAACGACTTGACCACGCGCACGCCGTTGACGTTCTCGTCCACCACGGTCGCGACTTCGGCCAACCGGGCCTGGATCAGCCACGACACCGGGAACAAGGAGCGCTGCATGCGCCGGCTGGTCGCGTACAACAGTGGCATCGGCAGCATGGCCAGGATGGCCAACGGCACGTTGATCGCCAGCATGTATCCGAACGCCACCAGCGAGATGCTGCACTGCACCAGCAGGTACGGCGCGAACGCCAGATACATCTGCATCGCGCGGATGTCGGAGTTGGCGCGGGAGAGCAGTTGCCCTGTCTGCACCCGGTCGTAGAACGGGAACGACATGGCGGTCAGGTGCCCGTACGTGATGTTGCGCAGGTCGTACTCGATTTTGGCCGCGGTGCGGAACAGTAACTGCCGGGACAGGAAGCCGACGACCAGCATGACCACCGTCAGCCAGACCAGCCACCACAGGTAGTGCGACAGCGGCACCCTGTCCGACACGATCGAGTTGTCCACCGCGTCCTGAATCAGTGTCGGTACCTGGACGGCCACCAGCAGGCTGATCCCCGACGACACCAGCGCCGTGCCGAACATCCACCGATGTGCCCGGACCAGCGGCCATGCTCGCCATAGCCAGGAACGGCTCGAATCGGGGTCGATGGCCGCGCTCGGCGGCGGATACGCCTCGCTCACCTGGTTTTTCCCCTTTCTGCGCCCTCGTGGGTGATCTACTCGTTTTGCTTTTCGCTCTTCATCGCCTCGTGCCACAGCGACAGCGCGGCCATCGCCCGCTCGGCCTGCTCCTCGTCGAGGGACGAGGCCACCTCGGCCAGCTTCCGGCTGATCTCCTGGTCGGCCGTGGTCAGCAGATGCCGGCCGGACCGGGTGACGACGAGCGTGGCCTTGCGCCGGTCGTCCGGATCCGGCTCACGCCGCACGTACTTGCCGGCCGCCAGGCCGTCCACGACCGTGGCGACGGTCGCCGGCGTCACGGACAACATCCACGCCACTCGCGATGCCGTCGGCGGATCCGCCAGCGTCAGCACGGACAGCATCCGGTGCTGCGGCAGCGTCAACTCCACGCACAGCAAGGCATGTTCGACGGTTTTCGCCAAGGCGGCCACAACAGCGCCTGGCTCGACCGTTTCGGGAATCACAAATTTAGGCTATCAAACATCGTACAGTGTCCGCAGTAAGGCGGCAGGGGGCGGCAGGACCCTTGGATACCGGACGAAGGTCAACAAGCCAGCCGGTCGGCGGGTACTGGTTCGGCCCGAGATGCGGGGAATTGTGGCAGAGCGTCAGGTGGGTCTCATGAGAGGAGCCCAGAAGAGGCCTGCGCCGAGGAAGTACCCGCCGGAGGTGCGAGAGCGTGCGGGGCTGGATCCGGCAGGCGAAGCCGACGCCCGCGAGCGGGGTGACCTGCTCACCACCGAGGGGACGGGGTTGTACGCGTCTCTCCCCCGTCGCTCAGTCGAGCGCCCTGAGCCCTTCGTGCCAGCGGGCGCGGCGCTCCTTGTCGCTCTGCTCCCACCACGGGGTGCCACGCTCGCCCAGGGCGACCTTCGCCAGGTGCACGCGAGCGCGGGCCGCACGTTCGGCTTCCGGGTCCTGCGTCCGCCGGGCGGCCCCGACCGCACGCCGGGCCGCCATCAGGTGGAAGCGGAGCCGTGCGGCGTCCTCCTCGGGAATGAGCGGATCCGTCGCCCGCCAGCGTCGTCCGCCCACGACGATGAACCGTCCGTCGGGGGTGCGCTCCGGTTGCGCGTCAGGGGTCACGGCACGAGTGTGCCGTCGGGCGGCTGCGCACCGGGGCAGCAGCCCCGCGCGGCGGTGTCGGACGTCCCCCGTCCGGGCGCGCGGAGCCACGGGGCGCCGGCGCCGGACCTGCTTCACCTACTTCACTTACTTCACGGACCCTGCCATGACCCCCTGCACGAAGTGCCGCTGGAAGGCGAAGAACACGGCCACCGGGACGATCAGGGACAGGAACGCACCCGGCGCGAGCACGTCGATGTTGCTGCCGAACTGCCGTATCTGCGACTGGAGTTCCACGGTCAACGGCTGGGACGAGCTGTCGGCGAACAGCAGCGCCACCAGCATGTCGTTCCACACCCAGAGGAACTGGAAGATGGCCAGGCTCGCCAGGGCGGGCCGTCCCACCGGCAGCACGAGCCGGGTGAAGATACGCCACTCGGTGCCCCCGTCCATGCGGGCCGCCTCCAGCATCTCCCGCGGTATCTCGGCGAAGTAGTTCCGCAGCAGGAAGGTCGCGAACGGCAGTCCGTAGGAGACGTGGAAGAGGACGACGCCGGGAATCGTGCCGAACAGCCCCAGTTGGCCGAAGAGCTTGGCCACCGGCAGCAGGCCGATCTGCACGGGTACCACCAGGAGCGCGACCACGAGCAGGAAGAGGCCGTCACGGCCGGGGAACTCCAGCCAGGCGAAGGCGTACCCCGCCAGTGCGGCGATCGCCACCACCAGAAGCGTCGTCGGCACCGAGATCAGCACGGTGTTCCAGAACGCCCTGGTCATCCCGGCGTTGCCCAGCAACGACGTGTAGTTGTCGAAGGACAGCTGGCCCGGACTGGTGAGCGCCGTCCACCAGCCGCCCTTGGCCGTGTCCTGCGCCGACCGCAGGGACGACACGAGCAGTCCGGCGAGCGGCGTCAGCCAGAGCAGCCCGACGACCACGAGGACGGCCTGCACCAGGCTGTTGCCGAGCCCGCGCCGAAGCGCACTGAGGTTCATCGCTGACTCCCTCGGAAACGACGGACGTTGAAGACCATGGCGGGGATCACCAGCAGCAGGAGCAGCACGCCGAGGGCGCTGCCCAGTCCCTGGTCGTTGCCGCCGCCGAAGGACACCAGCCACATCTGGGTGGCCAGCACGGTGGCGTCCTCCTGCACCGGGCCGGGCGCGATGATGTAGACGAGGTCGAACACCTTCATCACGTTGATGACGAGGGTCACGAAGACCACCGTGAGCACGGGCGCCAGCAGCGGCACGGTGATCCGGCGGAACACCTGCCACTCGTTGGCGCCGTCCATCCGCGCGGCCTCGAGCGAGTCACGCGGCAGCGTGGACAGGCCCGCGCCGATCAGCACCATCGCGAAGCCGGTCCAGATCCACAGGTAGGCGCCGATGATCGCCGGGGTGACCAGTGCCGGGCCGAGCCAGGAGACGCCGTCGTAGGGCTGGGCGAAGTTCGAGCCGGGGAGGGCGACGGTGTACGAGCCCGTCTCCAGCCCGGGGAAGCGGAAGGAGCCGTCGGCCGCGGTGGTGGTGCTCGCGACGGTCCTGCCGTCGCGCACCGCCTCGACCTCCATCTTCGGCAGCCCGCTCTCCCGGCGGTCCACCGCACCCTGCTTCCCTCCCCCGCCGGGGGTGAAGTCCAGGTAGACGACTCCGCGCAGCTCGTCGGGGCCCGCCGTGCGGGCGGCCGCCGGGTAGGCCGGTTCCGCGCCGGCCGGGAGGTCCTTGGGCGCGACGCCGACCAGGCCGAGGGCGACCGTGTCGCCGGGCGACACGCTCGTGCCGGTGCGGTACGAGCCGTCGGCGCCCCGGGTCAGGCCCTCGCCGTCCCGGGCGCGGGCGGTCGGGTAGGAGGCGGTGTCCCGGAAGGCGTCGTGGACGCCGACGGCCGCCGCGTTCAGGACGCCCTTGTCGGGGTCCTCGTCGTAGGCGAGCCGGAAGATGATGCCCGCGGCGAGGAAGGAGACGGCCATGGGCATGAAGAGCAGCAGCTTGAAGGCCGTGGCCCAGCGGATCTTCTCGACGAGCACGGCGAGGATCAGGCCCAGGCCGGTCAGCAGGGTCGGCGCCACGACCACCCAGATCGCGGTGTTGCGTACGGCTTTGAGGGTGGCCGGGTCGCGGAACATCTCGGTGTAGTTGTCGCCGCCCACGAACCGGGTCCCGGAGGCGTCGAAGAAGCTGCGGCCGACCGAGAACAGCACGGGGTAGACGACGAGGGCGCCGAGCAGGAGCAGCGCGGGGAGGACGAAGAGCAGGGCGACGGTCCTGCCCCGCCACCGGGCCCGCCGCTTGCGGGCGACGGTCGCGGCGGCGGGTGGTGGGGCCGTCTTCGTCAGCGTGGCGGTCATCGCCGGTCAGCCCTTGTAGGCCTTGGCCGCGGCGGTTTCCAGCTGCGCCGCGGTCGCCTTCGGGTCGGACGGGTCGCGCAGGAAGTCCTGGAGGATCTTCCACTCGCCGGCGCCCTTCGTCCCGCCGAACGCGGCCGGGGCCTGGTCGGACATGTCGAAGCGGACGGAGTCCCCTGCGGCGATGAGCGACTTGGCGGTGGTGCGGGTGACGTCGTCGCCGTAGGAGGCGAGGTCGAGCTTCTTGTTCGGAGAGAGGAAGCCGCCCGTCTCGGCCCATACGGCGGCGGCCTCCGGGGTGGCCAGGTACTCCAGGAGCGCCATGCCGGCCTTGGTGTTCTTGCCGTCCTTGAGGACGACGGCCGCGTCGCCGCCGCTGACCACGGGTGCCGCGCCGCCGCCGACGGGCGGGAACGCGAAGAAGTTCGCGTCCTCGCCGATCTTCCGGCCGAACTGGTCCTTGGCGACGCCTGCGACGAAGTCGCCCTCGTAGACCATGCCCGCCTCGGGCTCGGGCCCGAAGACCTTCTCCACGGAGCCCGGGAAGTCGGTGTTGAGAGCGCCCTTCTGGCCGCCCGCGAGGAGCTGCTTGTCCTGGAAGAGCTTGCCGAGCGTGGTGAGGGCGTCGACCACGCTCTGGTCGGTCCACTTCAGTTCGTGGGCGGCGAGGGCGTCGTACTTCTCGGGGCCGGCCTGGGAGAGGTAGACGTTCTCGAACCAGTCGGTGAGCGTCCAGCCGTCCTGGCCCGCGACGGAGAAGGCGGCGAGGCCCGAGTCGGATACGGTCCGCCCGGCCTTCAGCATCTCGTCGTAGGTCTTCGGCGGCTGGACGCCGGCCTGGTCGAGGGCGGCGGGGCTGAACCAGACGGTCGACTTGTGGGCTGCCTTGAAGTAGAGGCCGTAGAGGGTGCCCTTGACGCTGCCGTAGTCCTTCCAGACGGGCGCGTAGTTGGCGGCGACGGACTTCTGGGTGGTCGAGGACAGCGGCTTGAGCCAGCCGTTGCCGGCGAACTGCTGGAGCACGCCGACCTGCGGGACCATCACCACGTCGGGGGCGTTGCCGCCTTCGATCTTGCTGCCGACGACGGTGGAGACGTTGTCGCCGGTGGACACGAACTGGGTCTTGGCGCCGGTCTTCTCGGTGAACGCGTCCAGCACCTTCTGGAAGTTCTTCTGCTCGGCACCGGACCAGACACCGGCCACGGTGACCGTCTGGCCGCCCAGTGCCTTGTCGCCGCCGCCCGCGGAGACGGGGTCGCCGCCTCCGCAGGCGGTCGCGCCGAGTGCCAGGACGAGGGCGGTGCAGCCGCTGAGCAGGGTGGTACGTCGTCGCATCATCGTCGATGTCCGTTCGTAGGAGGGGAGTTGGCGGCGGATGAAGAGGTGGTCGTGCTCAGGAGTCGGTGTCGTCACCGATCCACCAGGCGGCCGTGGAGCCGGGGAGCACCCCGGCCTGGCAGGGGCCGCTGGACAGCAGGGGGATCCCGGGAACGGGCGCCGGAGCGGGCGCCGTTCCGAAGTTGACGGCGCAGACCAGGCCGTCGCCGCGGGTGAAGGCGAGGACGCCGGGCTGGGTGTCCAGCCAGCGCAGCGCGCCCTCGCCCAACTGGGGCAGGGTGGCGCGCAGTTGGAGGCCGTCGCGGTAGAGGTGCCAGAAGGAGCGGGTGTCGGCGAGGGCGCGATCGGTGGCGTACTCGGCGAAGTAGTCGGGCTGCGGCAGCCAGGGTTTGGTGGCGTCGACGCCGGAGGTGAAGCCGAACGGCGAGGCCTGCCCGGACCACGGCAGCGGTACCCGGCAGCCGTCCCGGATACGGGCCCGGCTGCCGGTACGGCGAAAGATCGGGTCGGTGAGCACGTCGTCCGGCAGGTCGACGACCTCGGGCAGGCCCAGCTCCTCGCCCTGGTAGATGTAGGCGGCCCCGGGCAGCGCCAGCAACAGCAGGGCGGCCGCGCGGGCGCGGGCGGCACCGAGGCCGCTGCCCTCCACAGCCGGCTCGCCGTAGCGGGTGACCGTGCGGACCTGGTCGTGGTTGTTGAGGACCCAGGTGACGGTCGACCCCGTTCCGGCGATGTCCTGCATGGCCTCCGTGATGACCTTGCGGAAGGCGTCGGCGTCCCAGGAGGCGCTCAGCAGGTCGAAGAAGAAGGCCTGGTGCAGTTCGTCGGGGCGGACGTACAGCGCGTGTTCGCGGGCCGTCGGGACCGAGACCTCGCCGACCAGGAGCCGTTCACGGCCGTCGTGTGCCGTGTACTCCTCGCACACCGCCCGCCAGCGCCGCCACACCTCGTGCACCTCGGGCTGGTTCCAGGCGAGCGGGTTGACGGAGTCGCGGGTGCGGGCGTCGGCCTCGGGATCCGGCGAGTCGGGCAGCTCGGGGTGCTTGAAGAGGCCGGCGGCGACGTCGATGCGGAAGCCGTCGACGCCCCGGTCCAGCCAGAACCGCAGCGCGCGGTCGAAGGACGCGGCGACCTCGGGGTCGCGCCAGTTCCAGTCGGGCTGTTCGGGCGTGAACATGTGCAGGTACCACTGGCCCGGACGGCCGTCCGCCTCGGTCACCCGGCTCCAGGCCGGGCCGCCGAACATGGCGTGCCAGTTGTTGGGCGGCTCGGCGCCGTCCGCTCCCCGCCCGTCGGCGAAGTGGAAGCGGGCCCGGGCGGGACTGCCCGGCGCCGAGGCCAGCGCCTCGCGGAACCAGGGGTGCTCGCTGGAGCAGTGGTTGGGGACGATGTCGAGCAGCACCTTGACGCCCAGCCGCCGGGCGGCCGCCATCAGCCGGTCGAACTCGGCGAGGTCGCCGAAGAGCGGGTCGACGTCGCAGTAGTCGGCGACGTCGTAGCCGTGGTCGGCTTGCGGGGAGGGGTAGAAGGGGCTCAGCCAGATCCCGTCGACACCCAGTTTCTTCAGGTACGGCAGCCCGGCGCGGACTCCGGCGAGATCGCCGACGCCGTCGCCCGTGCTGTCCAGGAAGCTGCGGACGTACACCTGGTAGATCACTGCGTCACGCCACCAGTGGTGCGTGCCGATGCGCGTGTCCATGCGCGTGTCGATGTGCTGGAGGCTCACCCGTTGGCCTGTCTGTGCGGGCTGACTGTTATGCATGCATGTTATGTAGGCGTTTCACGGGGGTGTCAACGAACAGGCAGCAGCCATCTCACGAGCGCGTGCGACATAATCGGATCTACCTGGGCAAATCACACCCGGTTGATACGTCGGCGTTACCTAACATGTAACTAGGAGAGTCGGTCTCGGCTGAGGAGTGTCAGCCGCGGCGGGAGATGTCCGCCAGCTCCCGGGCCAGCCGCCGTACCGCCGCCTCGGGCGTCGAGTGCCCGGCCATCGCGTCGTGCACGACCGCCTGCACCACCATGCTGACCTGGTCGTAGCGCGGGCTCTTGGGCCGCGGTGCGGCCGTCAGGACGCTCGCGCGCAGGGTCGGCAGGTACGGGAACCGGCGCACCAGTTCCGGGTCCTCGTACAGATCCGCACGTACGGGCGGCAGCGCGCCCCGGGTGAGCACCTGCCGCTGGACGCCCTCGCTGGTGAGGTACGCGATCAGCCGCGCGGCGGTATCGGGGTGCTCGGCATGTGCGTTGACGGCCAGGTTGGAGCCGCCGAGCACGCTGGTGCCGGGCCCGTCACGCCCCGGCAGCGGTACGGCGCCGACCTTCCCGGCGAGCGCGGAGCCCGCGGCGGAGGCGCTGACGTACGCGTAGGGCCAGTTGCGCAGGAAGAGGAGATGACCGTCCTGGAAAGCCTGCCGGGACTCCTCCTCCGTGTAGGTCAGGGCCTCCTTCGGCACCCAGCCGTCACGGACGCCACGGGCGAGGAAGCCGATTCCCTCGCGGGCGGCCGAGTCGACGGTGACGCGGTCGCCCTCGTCGCCGAGGATCGTGCCGCCCGCCGAGTACACGGCCTCCGCCGCGTTGACGGTGAGGCCCTCGTAGGGCAGGAACTGCCCCGCGTAGCCGTCGAGCCCGTGCCGGGGCGCGATGGTCTTCGCGGCCCGCTCCAGTTCGGCCCAGGTGCGGGGCGGCGGCACGCCCTCCGCGGCGAGGACGTCCTTGCGGTAGAGGAGCAGCCCGGCGTTGGTGACGTACGGGACGGCGTACAGCCGGCCGTCGTACGTCGCCGTGTCCACGACCGGCCGCAGGAAGGCGCCCAGCGGGAAACGGTCGCGCGGCAGCGGGCGGATCCAGCCGGCGGCGGCGAACTCCGAGGTCCAGGCGACGTCGATGTTGAGGACGTCGAACCGGCTGCGGGTGCCGCCGCGCAGATCCGTGATCATCTGTGCGCGCGACTCGTCCGCCGAGTCCGGCAGTTCGACGAGGGTGACCTTCTCCCCGGGATGCGCCCGGTTCCAGCCCTGGAGCAGCGGGCCCAGATAGCCGGTGAGGTCGCCCGCGGTGGCGAGGGTGAGCGGTCCGCGACCCTCCAGCCCGCCGGCCGCCCGGGCGCCGGACGCGCCGTAACCGGCCAGGACGACGGCGAGAACGAGGAGGCCCCTACCGGCGGCACGCATCCACCGCATAGGTTCCTCCCAGTACACCGGCACCGGGCACCCTCGCCCGGAGTCAGAGGCTATGTATACCCGTTAGGTATGGGCGATACTAGGGCCTGGAACACAATACGAGGCTGCGAGGAGGACAGCACGAGTGCGCCTGCCCCTCCTGGCCCTGCTGGCACGCGGCCCGGCCCACGGCTACGAGCTCAAGCAGGACCTTGAGCGACTGTTGGGCGCCGCGTACCCTCAGCCGAACATCGGCCAGATCTACGTGACTCTGAGCCGCCTCGAGAAGACGGGGCTGATCGAGGGCGAGGAGGTCGAGCAGTCGAGTCGGCCCAACAAGAAGATCTACCACCTCACGGACGCCGGGCAGGAAGCGCTGCGCGTCTGGTACGAGGAGACGGCGGACGAGCCGCGGTTGCGGGACGAGTTCTTCATGAAGCTCGCGCTCGCCCCGCAGACCGGTCTCGCCGACCAGATCGCCCTGATCAACAAGCAACGACGCCACTACCTGAACACCATGCGCACCCTGTCGAAGCTCGTCACTGGCGAGAACCGCGACAACCGGACGGCCCGGCTGCTCATCGAGGGCGCCATGCTGCACCTGCAGGCCGACCTCGACTGGTTGGAACGCTGCCAGGAAGAACTGGAGGAGCCGGAGTGAACGACACCCCCACTCCTGCGCTGCGGGCCGAGGGTCTCGTGAAGACCCACCACGGCGAGGGCGCGCCCGCCCATGCCGTACGGGGGGTGGACCTGTGCGTGCGGCAGGGCGAGTTCGTGGCCGTCACCGGTCCGTCCGGCGCCGGGAAGTCGACGCTGCTGCATCTGCTCGGCGGCCTCCAGCGGCCGGACAGCGGCAGCATCTGGCTGGACGGCGTGTGCACGGACCGCTACAGCGAGGCGCAGTGGGCCGTGGCGCGCCGGCGCCGGATCGGCGTCGTCTTCCAGTTCTTCAACCTGGTCTCCAACCTGTCCGTCGCCGACAACGTCGAGCTGCCCGCGCTGCTGGCCGGGGTCTCCCCCAAGCGGGCCCGCGCGGAGCGGGAGGAACTGCTGGCCGAGCTCGGCCTGACCGGCAAGGAGCGGAGCATGCCCGGTGAGCTGTCCGGCGGCGAACAGCAGCGGGTGGCACTGGCCCGGGCCCTGGTGAACCATCCGCCCCTGCTGCTCGCGGACGAGCCCGCGGGCAGTCTGGACAGCAAGGGCACCCGCGAGGTGACCCGGCTGCTGTCCCGGTTCCACCAGCGCGGCCAGACCATCCTGCTGGTCACCCATGACGCGCGCATGGCGAGCACCGCGGACCGGGTGATCAGCTTCTTCGACGGGCGGATCGCCGACGACGCGACGCTCGACGGCACGCTGTCGCCCCGCAAGGGGATATCCGCGGTGCTGGAACTGAAGGACTGAACCCATGCGAGCCACGCTGCGCTGGGCGCACTCGGACCTGCGGACGCATCGCGGTGAAGCGCTGTTCCTGGTGCTCGCCACCGCCGGCGTCGTCACCTCCCTGCTGCTGGCGGCGGCGCTCTTCGGATATGCGACGAACCCCTGGGAGCGGGTCTTCACCCAGTCCCGTGGCGCACATGTGTCGATCCACACCGGCCCCTCGGCCGAGGTGGCCAAGCTCGCCGGGCTGCCCGGCGTCGAGTCCGTCGCCGGCCCCTACCCCACCGCTTCCACCACGGTCGCCTCCCGCGGCGCCCGTGCCTCCGTCGAGCTGCGCGACACCACCGAGCGACCCGCGGTCGGACGGCCCCTGCTCGTCTCCGGCCGCTGGCTCGACCCGGCGGCCCCCGACGGAGTGGTGCTGGAGAGCAGCCTCGCCCGGGCGCTGCTGGCCGAGCCCGGAGATGTGCTCACCCTGCCGGGCGGCGCCGCGCCGCTGACCGTCCTCGGTGTCGCCGACAGCCCCGAGCCGCGCTACCGCCAGGGTGAGCAGCCGGGACTGGCCTGGGCGCTGCCGTCCACCGTGCCGCGCGCCGGCACCGATCGCGGCCAGGTGATCGGGCTGCGCCTGACGGAACCCGGGGACACCGACTACGCCGTCCAGCGCGCCGTCACCGTGCTCGGCGCCGGCGCCGTGCGCGAGGTCGCCACCTGGCAGCAGGCGCGAGCCGAGGCGCAGGGCGACGACCGGCTGCTCGGCCAGATACTGGGCCTGTTCGGTCTCGGCGCGCTCGTCGCCGCCGGACTCGCCGTGCACGGGGCCATCGGTACCCGCATCCGGGGGCATCTGCGGGACATCTCGATCCTCAAGGCGATCGGTTTCACACCGGGCCAGGTCACGCGGGTCTTCCTGCTCCAGCATCTCGCCTACGCGCTGCTGGGCGCCGTGGCCGCGGCAGCACTCACCCAGGCGCTGGGCAGCCGGCTGCCGGGGCGGCTGGGTGACGCGGTCGGGGTGTGGCAGGGGCTGCCCGGACACGCGGCGACCCTGGTCGTGGTGCCGGCCGGAGTGGTGCTGTTCATCGGCGCGACCACCGGGCTCGCGGCGTGGCGGGCGGGACGGGTGCCGCCGGTTCCGGTACCGCGGACCGCGGCCCCCGCCGGGGGACGCCTGTCGGGCGTGGCGCGTCGCGCGCTCGGCCTGCGGCTGCCGCCCGCGCTGGTCCTCGGCTGGCACAAGGCGTTCACGCGTCGCCCGCGTTCGCTGGCCACGATCGCCCGACTCGCGCTGCCCCTGACGCTGATCGTGGTGGCGATGAGCGCGTGGACGACCATCGACCGCTTCCACCGCACACCGCAGGAGATGGGGTTGGCGGCCGCGCTCACCGTCCGCGCCGACGACGGTCCGAGCGACGCCGCGACCCGGAGGCTTCTGGCGCTGCGTCCCGAGGTCGCCGCCGCCTATCCGGGCGTCGAGGTGGCGGCCCTGGTGCCGGGCCAGACGGCGACGATCGCCCTGCGCGGTCTAGGCACCCGTACGGATCCGTACCCCTACACGCTGGCCGAGGGCCGCCCCGCGCACGGTTCCGACGAGGCGGTGGCAGGGCAGGGACTGCTGGACCTGCTGGACGTCCGGGTCGGCGACTGGGTGCGCATGACCGTGAGCGGCCGGCCCCAGATCCTGCACATCGTGGGCCGCAGCATCGAGCCGGAGAACGCCGGCCGGGTCATCTCCACGTCGCTCGACACCCTCCGGGAGAACGACGCCGAACTCCGGCCGACCCTGTACCAGGTCCGGCTGCGGGACGGTGCGGATCCGCACCGCGTCGCCGCCGAACTGAGCGCCGCGGCCGGGCGTGGACAGCTGGACGTGCACACCGTGACGAACCCCGCCGACGGTCTGTCGCCGCTGCGCAGTGTCGTCGTCGGCCTGCTCGGCGTGCTGGCGCTCATCGGGCTCGTCGATCTGCTGACCATCATCGGCGGTGCGCTGCGCGAGAGCGAACGGGATCTGCTCGCGTTCAAGGCGATCGGCCTGTCGCCCCGGCAGATCACCGCGATCACCGTGACGGCCACGGGTTTCACCGTGGGCGCCGCGGTCGCCGTCGCCATCGCTCTGGGGCTTCCCCTCTCCTCCTGGCTGATCGACGCCCAGGGCCGGTCGAGCGGCATCGGAGCCGGGATCGCACAGGCTCCGTCCCCCGTCGCGCTGTCCGCGTTCGGCGGGGCGGCACTGCTGGGCGCCCTGGCGCTGGCGGCGCTGCCGGCGACCCGCGCCACCCGGCGCCGGCTCGCTGACACCATGAGCGCGGTGGCGTAGTCCGTGTAGGACCTGTCCGGCGCATCATGCTCGCGTCAGGCAAGTGCGTCGGGCCGTAGGTCTTCCGCACCCGTCCGACCGCCGGTGGTCCGACCGTCCGATCGGGTGTCAGGGGCGGCGGCGAGCCGTGACGATCCAGGCACGCGAGTCGAAGTACACGCCGCCGTCGGTGTGGTGGGCGTCGAGGGTGGTGCGCAGCCGTGTGCGTGCTTGGTCGGCCGCCGCGGGGTCGAGGCCGGCAAGCAGTTCCTTGACTTCCCACAGGCGGAGCACGGCATCGAAGGCGATGGCGTCGTCGGGGCCGTAGTAGACAGGTTCGCGCACATCGGTGAAGCCGACCTCCGCGAAGCCGGCTGCCGTCAGGATGCCTTCCGTGACAGTCGGGTCGGCGAGTGAGAACGGGTTCGGTCCGTGGGGTGGGGCCGCTGCGGCGGTGAGGCTCCGGCGGATCGCGGTGGCCCACTCGTTGCGGTCGCGCTCCTGCCAGACCAGCAGCACCAGGCGCGCCGCGGGGCGCAGCGCCCGCCCGATGTTGGTGAACGCGGCGACCGGGTCGGCGAAGAACATCGTTCCGAACCTGCTGATACAGAGGTCGAAACGCTCCGGTGGAAAGGGGTGGACCTGGGCGTCGGCCTCCTGGAAGGTGACATTGGCCAGTCCCTGGTCGTCGCTGAGCCGGCGGGCTCGTTCGAGCATGGGTGCGGAGAGATCGACGCCCAGCGCGCTTCCGTCGGCGGCGGCACGGGCGGCCTCGCGCGTGGACTGGCCGGTGCCGCAGCCGATGTCGAGCACCCGGTCGCGAGGGCCGACGCGGGCGGCGGCGCGGAAGACTTCGTTGTGCAGGCGCAATTCCGCGTCGTAGTCGAACAGGTCGGACATCACCGTCACCGGGTCCTCTCGATACTGATGTCGGCCGGGCCGCCGCGAGGTACGCCCCGCACCTGGTCCCGCGACACTGTTTCCGGCGAACGGCGCGGCGGTTCGACGCTACCGTGGTCGGCCGCCGCCTGTGTGCTGGAGCAGGGCCGGGACGAACACGTCCCACAGCGGCTTCGGCAGGTCGTGGCCTGCGCCCTCCAGGATCAGCAGCGTCGCGCCGGGAATCGCGTCGCGCAGGGCATGTCCGTGCGGGAGCGGGAACACCGGGTCGTGGTCGCCGTGTACCACCAGGGTCGGCGCCTCGACGGCGGCGAAATCGCGGGACGACCCGTCGAAGCTCATCGCGTAGTGGTTGACGAGGGTCGACGCGATATTGCGAGTTCGGGCCACGTCCCGCTCGACCAGCGCGCGCGTGGCCGCCTCGTCGAAGTAGGGCGAGCCGCCCGAGCACGCCTGGGCCGAGGCGACGACGAAGTCCACCACCGCGCCGGAATCGGCGGGGTCCGGGTCTGCGGGAATGCCGCCGTCGAGTTCCTCCGACGGGGGCGGGAGTCCGTCCTCGCCCGTGGAGGTGGAGACGAACGTCAGTGACTCCACCCGGTCGGGGTGGTCCACCCCGATGATGAGCCCGATTCCGCCGGACATGGACCGGCAGACGATGTGTGCGCGCTCGACCCGCAGGGCGTCCAGGATGCCGAGCGCGTCTCCTGCCAGGTCGGTGTACGTGTAGCCCGGCCGCCCCGGCGGGTAGCTGGTGGATCTGCCGGTGTCCCGGTTGTCGTAGCGGATCACGAACCGGTTGCCGTGCGCGATCTGTTCGCACAGTTCGGTTTCCCACCACAGCATCGAGGCGGTCGCACCGTCGATGAGCAGGATCGCCGGGTTCGCGGGGCTTCCGAAGGTCTCGAAGCACAGCCCGACATCGTCGATCTCGACGAACTGCTCGCCGGGCGAGGGGTGATCGGTCATGAACGCCACGCTAGAGCAAGCGGTCCGGTGCTCCCGGCCCAGCTCGACGGCGCACCGATGGTGGCGTACCCGCCGATCTGCGACCGGGCCCGGATGGAGCAGGCGCTCGCCCGTCACGGCGTTCGGCCGCACATCGTGTCCCGCACCGCGGGCAACGAGACCGCGCTGTCGATGGCGCCCGCCGCCATGGGTTCGGCGGTCCTGCCCCAACTCACCGTCCACAGTGCCGACTTCGGCTCCGACGCGTCGCTGCGCGTGCACGCACTCGAGCCGGAACTCCCGCCACGCGAAGATCTTCCTGCTGGGGCAGGCACATCGCACTCGCTCCCCGCTCGCGGCACGGGCGATCGAGATCGCGGTGAAAGTCGCGGGCGGGATCGACGAGGGCCTCTGACCCGATGCCGAGCGCCTCTGACCCGATCGGGCGCGAGCGATCTTCTCGGGGCGTGGGGGCGCCACGACCTCCCCGGCCGGCCGTACGTCCGATGCCCTCGCCCCTATCGCGTTGTGACCGCAGGAGCGCCGCCATAGGGTCGCCGACATGTCTCTACGTCTTCGTATGCGTCAAGCACTGCCGGAAGCCATGCGCGCCCGTGACAAGGTCGCGGTGAGCGCCCTGCGCACGACACTCGCGGCGCTGGACAACGCCGAGGCGGTTCCCGTGGGCGAGGTGGAGCTCCGCGGCTCGGCCCTGGAGCAGTCGCCGGTCGGTGCCGGCGCCACCGAGGCGGCGCGGCGTGAACTGAGCGAGCAGAGTGTGCTGGCCGTGGTGCGCGCCGAAGCCGACGAACGTCTCGACGCAGCAGCGCGGTTGACGGCACCCGCGCACGCCGACCGTGCCGCGCTGCTCCGCGCGGAGGCCGCCGTACTGCTCCGCTTCCTGGAGGCTCCCGGGCCCGCATGACACCCCTCCGACACCCCTGGAAGGACGCCCCCTCCGACGTGGATCGCTGCCGCGAGGCTTGCCGCCCGGTACCGGCACCGGTACGTTCCGCAACTTACTACTGACGAGTAAGCTGCGCGTTCCCGGAGATTGGAGTCGTCGTGGTCCGCAGGTTCACCGTGTCCGACAGCATCGTGATAGAGGTCCCGCCGGAGGCGGCCTACGAGGCGGTCAGCCGGCCCGCGCAGATGGGACGGTGGAGTCCGGAGAACCTCGGGGCCACCGTGTCGGCACCGGACACGTCGGCCGCGCTGGGAACCACGTTCGAGGGCCGGAACAAGCGGGGGGCGTTCCGCTGGGTCACGCGGTGCACGGTGACGGCGGCGGACTCCGGGCGCCGCTTCGCCTTCCGTGTGCACGCCATCGGGCTGAACCGGCCGCGGCTGCGAGGGCCGATCGCCACCTGGGAGTACCGCTTCGAGCCCGAAGGCGGGGCCACCCGCGTCACGGAGACCTGGACGGACGACCGGCGGGCATGGCCGTCCGCCGTCGCCCATGCCTTCGACCGGGTCGCCACCGGCGGCCGGACGTTCGCCGACTTCCAGACGGACAACATCGCCAGGACGCTGCGCAACCTGAAGCGCGAGCTCGAAGCAGAGTCCCCTTCCTGATCCCGCCGGCCCGGCCCGTCCCGTCCCTGGACGGCACGAAGACGGGGGCCGGGCTAGGCCCGGGCGGCACGCCGGGCGGCGCGGGCCACGGGCAGGTAGCGCAGGCGTTCGGGCAGCAGCGGGACGACGGTACGGACGACGAAGCCCACAGCGTGCATCCTGCGCTCGTCCCGCGCCGTCCACGTCACCCCCAGACGGTCACGGACGACGGGCGGCAGCAGACCGGTCGTGACGAAGACGTGGAGCCGGGCCAGCGGCGGGCGGAACAGGGGCCAGAGCCTGCGCACGAGAGCGCCCGAGCCGTCGGGCGGGGGAACCGGCCGCCGCGGGTCGAGCAGTTCACGTACGACCACCGTGTTCTCCAGCTCGTCCCGGACCATCCGCTCGAAGTACGGCCAGTACTCCTCGGGCGTGGCCGGCATGTCCCGGCGTCCGATGCCGAGGATGTCGCCGAGCCGGAGCAGTTCGTCGTACAGCCGGCGTTCCTCGCCTTCGTCGAGCGGACGGGACAGATACCGGGCGGACGACAGGAAGGTCGGGTAGGCGGTGGCGTGCACCCAGGCGTAGTGGGCGGGGGTGAGCGCGTGGTACGGGCGGCCCCGGGTGTCGGTGCCGCTGATGCTCCTGTGCACCGTGCGCAGCCTGTGGCCCTCCTCGATCGCCCGTTCACCCCCGTAGATCCACAGCTGGAGGGATTCCAGGGAGCGGCGCGCCCGGCCCCAGGGGTCGGTGCGGAACACCGAGTGCTCGTCGACGCCGGCTCCGACCGCCGGGTGGGCGACCTGGAGCACGACGGCGGCCGGCAGGGAGAGCAGCAGACGTACGTCACCGGCGATGTCCCAGAGAATCGTTCCCGGACCGAACGGCTCCGGGCCGGGACGGGCGCCGGGGTCGCCTCGTCCGGGTCGGGCGGCGGCGGTCGTGGGGTGTTCGGGACCGGGGTTCACGTCGGCACGCTCCCAGGGAACGGTGGGTGACCATCTCGTCGTAGTAGTCGATGAACGCGGGCCAGTCCGGCGGAAGGTACTGCTCCTTCAGACCCCGTACGCGGCCCACGTCCCGCATCCCGCGGCAGTACTCGTTCAGTTAGCAGCAGCCGGGGTGCCATCAGGGTGGCGCGGGCGTCGCCGACCCAGCGCCGGACGACCCCTCCCCCGCGCGGCGCCCGGATCTGCGCGGATATCTCAACAACCGCTGAATGCAGCCGAAATGATCGGTCTGACGTGGGCGGCACGCCGATCATGACGCCTCCGTTCCTCCGTCGCGTCCGGAGTATTGGCGCCCCCGCCCGTGAGACAAGTCAATAGCTTTTGTATCTTCGACTCTCTCGACGCCACCCCATATACGAGATCCCGGCCTACAGCCCTAAGGGTAAGGAAAACACCACGAGGGATAGAAATGCACATAGTGTCCGCCTCTCAGCCCACCGCGCAGGGCATGTCGTCCTTCCCCTCCTCCATCGGCGGGCGCGGGCCTGTTCCTCGTCGTCCAGTTCGATGCAGCCGGCCGGGCCTCGACGACCTGTTTGCGCGGCAGAGCCGATGGTGCGCGTCGCAGTCTCTTTCCTCCTCAACTGACGGCCGCGGGCAGGACCGGCTTGGCGCCGTAGGTCAAGCCCTCGCGCCGCTGCTCGACGCCTGACCCTGCGCGCGGTCAGCGCCGGGAGTGCAGCCACCGCATGAGCGCGACGGCCCTGGCCTTCGTCGCGGCCGGGGTCGCGAACGACGTCAGATCGACCGGCGGAGCGAAGCCCCGGACGGTCACCGCCTGCCGTCTCTCGTAGCCGTCAGAAGCACTGCTTGCCGGAACGGCTGAACTCGATCTCCAGCTTCTCCAGGCCGTGCGCCCCCACAGGCGGGACGCGGTAGACAGGGGAGTAGCGGGGCTGGTTCGGGACCGACTCCGGAAGCGTGGGGCAGTCGATTGCCACGACAGCCATGCTGCCCAGCATGAGTGACCACGCGCCGGTCAGCTGCGGGCGGGCCTCCTCTTCCAACGGGTCGATCCGGTGTGCCGAACTCATGGTCGAAGGTTGGGCGGGAGACGATGAGTCTCGGCGCGGCCCAAGTGAGCGCGAGTACGCCGGGCGGGCAGAGTCAGAACCCCATTGATCACCCGATGGTGATCACTCCGACGGCCCCCGCGCATACCGCCGCGAGCAAGGAACGACTCCGGCAGGTCCCACTCCGCATGGGTGAGATCCTCACGGGCCGTACCACCGGCCTGAGTCGGGCGTTCAGCGCGTGGGAGTCAGTTCTGCCGCCTGCTGCGGCTGCTCCTCCACGGGCGCCGCAGGCCCGCCGAACCATGCCACCGCGACCGCACCTGCCACCGCCAGGACGAAGCCGAGCATCGCCATCCAGGCGAGACCAGCCCGTGAGGCGTCGCCGAGCCAAAGCACGCCGATTGCGCCGGGCAACACGGTCTCGCCGACGACCAGGGCCGCCGTGGCCGCGTTGACCGAACCGATCTGCAAGGCGACGGTGTGCAGGTACATCCCACCTACGCCGGCGGTCACGATCGCGTACAGGGCGGGATCCGTCAGCACGGCGGCCAGATCGAAGGGGGTGATGCCGTTCAGGACACGGACGCCCACGCCGAGCGCGCCGAATCCGAGTCCGGACAGCAGTCCGGCAAGGATCGCGGCGCGGGGGCCGAGGAGGCGTACCGCGAGCGTGCCGCCCACCATCAGAGCAAGCGAGATCCCCAGGAGCCACCAGTGCGTGGCGACCGGGATACCGTCTCCACTGCCCTCCTCCCCCGCCGCCGTCGCAAGCAGAACGAGCGCCACGCAGACCACGCCGATGGACGTCCACTCGGCGCGAGTCAGCCGGATACGGAGGAGCCTGACGCTCAGCACCGCGGTGATGATCAGGTTGGCGCTGATCACGGTTTGCGAGAGGAACAGGGGCAGCAGCCGAGCAGCCAGTGCACCCAGTGCGAATCCCACGAAGTCCAGGACGGTACCGACGACGAATTCCCAGGTCATCGCGGCCTTCGCGGTGGAGGAGAGGCTGGGCCCCCCGTACTGGGTGCTGGCAGTGGTGGCCGCACCGCTCCGCGCGGACCTGCGGGACCCGATGGCTTGCAGGACTGAGCCCGTGCCGTAACAGACGGATGCCGCGACGGCGGTCAACAAGCCGATCAACACGATGTGCTCCGTTCCTGATGGGCACCGACTCGGCGCCATCTCGGTTGACGAGACGGCTCATGGCCATGCGGCGTTGCCTCGCTGCCGGCTTCGCCGCCCGCCCGTTCCGTGACCCGGGTGGCGGCGAGACGGAGAACATCGCAACGCCGGCCATTTCCTGGCCGAATACTGCGTGCACGGAAGGGTGTGGGCGGCGGAGCGCGGGCTTGGCGTCCAACGACAGCGTCACCTTCCCCGGCGGAGCCACTGACTGCGGCACTCCCTGAAACGCGCCACCGCGTCTCAACACCGGGTGCCTGATGATCGGAGCTCGGCGGCGCCGTGGTCGCGGGTGGGCACGAGCGTGCCGCCGACGATGAGCACTGGGCCGGCGCGGAAGCGCTGCCGATGCTGGAGCGCCGGAACGGCCCACCGTGGTCGACGATGTGCTCGGCAGCTGACGCAGGAAGCGCGCTCCGCACACCAGCCGACCCGCCCGGGCGGCGACGTCGTGACGTCGGGCCGTACTACCTCGCGCAGGCCGCCTGACGCAGGTGCTCACCCCCGCAGCTCCGCTGCAGCCCGCCCCTGGGCCCGGCAGTGCCCTGTCCGGGGCTCCCCGCCACGCGTCGCGTCACGGATGGAACCGCCACCGGCCTTCCGAAACGACATCCACCTTGCCGTCCCTGACGCGAAGGGCCGTGTCGTCGTCGATGAAGTAGATCGGGAAGTCCGCCCGCGCAGCGATGCGATCAGCCCAGGCGTCGTCCCGCTCGGGGAAGTCCGGCGAGTACAGGTGGGGCTTGAGATACCAGTCGAAGAGGCCGAACGGCGGCTCCACCGTCGTCGCGCCGAGCACGTGCAGGTCGGTGGCGTCCCCGATGACGTCGGCGGAGTGTCCGGTGAGATGACGGCTGAAGATCATCGATCCGGCGCTGACCCCCACATAAACCCGTCCCTCCAGCGCCTCCAGGAATCCGTCGGCCAGGCCGTTGCCGGTGATGCTGCGCGCGAGGTGGTAGTGGCTGCCGCCCTCGACATAGATGACGTCGGCGTGGAGCAGCCGGTCGAGCACCATCTGCCGGGGCAGGCCGTTCAGCTCCAGGACGTCGAACTCCCGCCAGCCGAGGCCGTGCAGGCGGTTCATGTCCTCGACGACCCATCCGTGGTCCCCGGGCTCGGCGACCGACGCCGTGGGAACGAACACGACGTTCGCCGATCCGAACGGCTTGCCCAGCATGTCTCGCAGCGCGTCCCGCAGTGTCTCGTTGCGCAGGCCACTCGCCGTCAGCAGAAGGTTCATCGGGCGAGCCAAGCACGGCTGACAAGCCCGCGCAACGAGCCCAGGATCCACCAGGGCCGCCATGGCACGGCCCCTGTCAGGAGCAGGCACTGACAGCTCACTGGATCAGGTCGGTGTGGGAAGGGAACTCCGGGCGGACGTACAGCCGCAGATGCGGCGATCTCGTCGATCAGACGGCGGCGAGGGCGTCGGCCGGGGCGTATCGACGGCCCTCCGGCAGTACGTTTCGCAGCGCGTCGGCGATGCCGGACATCCGTACCGTGCGGGTCACCCCGCCTGCGCCGGGCAGCAGCCCGAAGGTCACCTTCGGCAGGCGCACGCGGGCGTCGGGCCTGCCGGTACCACGCGGTGGTGGCAGGCGAGCGCGATCTCGTAACCGCCGCCCGGGGCCGCGCCGTTGACGGCGGCCACGACCGTGCGGGCGGGCATCGCCCAGGGGGTGTTCACCACGCCCGTCCCGGCCGACACGGGCCGAGCTGCCCTGATCATGTGCCAGGGGGTGGCCGCCTGGTACCGGGCCGACGGCCCCTCTTCGCGCGGCGGAGAACGCCGAGCGGCGCATCCTTCTCTGCCTCGGCATGGTGGGCCGCGCGGAGGCGGCCGGACCTCGCCCGCTCTGACGGCCCGTCACGGCACCGTGATCACGGCCTTGCCGCGCGCATGCCCCCGTTCCAGATGCCGCACGCCGTCGGCCGCGTCGGCCAGTGGGTAGGTCCGGCCGATCACCGGGGTGAGTCTGCCCGCCTCGATGAGCGCGGTGACGGCGAGCAGGTCCTCCCGGGTCGGTCCGGCCGGGGCCGATGGGAGGATCGTGCGGAGCTGTTGCCGGACGAACCCGTTGACCGCGATCACCCGGAGCATGGAGCCCACCGCCCCGAAGACCCGGCCGGGCGAGCCGCCGCCGTTGGCCACGAGTGCGCCTGTCGGGGTGAGGACCTGACGCAGCCGGCCCAGCGGGTGGTTGCCGACGTTGTCCAGGATCACGTCGTAGCGCTCGCGCCCTTCCGTGAAGTCGTCCCGGGTGTGGTCGACGATGTGCGCGGCGCCGAGGGAGCGCACCAGGTCGACGTTGGCAGTGCCGCACACCCCGGTGACCTCCGCGTCCAGGGCCACCGCGATCTGCACGGCGAACGTCCCGACGCCACCGGCGGCTCCGTTGATCAGCACCCGCTGCCCGGCCCGTACCTGGCCCACGGTCCTGATGCCACGCAGGGCGGTCACCGCCGCCATCGGCACCGCAGCGGCCTGCTCGAAGGTCAGGCCCGCGGGCTTGGGGACGAGGAGATCCGCGGTGGTGCTCGCGTACTCGGCGAAGGAGCCGTGGCAGAAGCCCAGTACCTCGTCGCCCGGCCGGAGGCCTGGTACGTCGGCGCCGACCGACTCGACCTGTCCGGCGACGTCGATGCCGGCCACCCGGTACTTCGGCCGCGTCCGCCCCACGCCTCCCATCAGCCGCGCCACGTAGGGATCGCCGCGCAGCATGTGCCAGTCGTAGGGGTTCAGCGCGGCGGCGCGCACTCGTACCGACACCTGGCGGGCCGAGACCTCGGGCCGGTCGGTGTCCACCAGCTTCAGGATGTCCGGCGGGCCGAACCTCTCCTGCACGATCGCCTTCATCGAGTCGCCCCCTCTGTCACGGCATCGATGGCCGAGGATCCCCCGACAGATACCTTCGACCCCACGGGTGTACGCCGTACACCTCTGTCGGGCACGGTAGGTGTACGGCGTACACCCGTCAAGGGGGAGGGAAGGAGGAACGACGGTCAGGTCGTGGACAGGAGCCGTTCGAGGCCGTCCAGCGTCAGGTCCAGAGCGAACTCGAACTCGAACTGGTCGTCGCAGCCCGCGCCGACGACGGACTCCGGGTCATGGGCGACCGCCGTGGCCAGTTCGGTGATGTGCGGGTAGCGCGCGGCCATCTCCTCGGGCGGCAGCGCGTCCGGGTCCGGCTCACCGCTGTCGGCGCTGTCCTCGAAGAGCTCCTGGGAGAAGCCGAGCAGACGACTGCCCATGACATGCATCGCGTGATGGACCAGGCGGATCGAGAAGCCCCCGGCCCGGAAGATCCCGATCATCGAGTCCAGGTACGCCATCACCGCGGGGGTCGGAGTGGCCCGCGCCTTCGTCCGCGACTCGATGACCGCGGGCGCCCACGGGTGGCGCAACAGCATGCTGCGGGCCGACAGGACCCGCCGGCGCACGGTGGTCTTCCAGTCGGTGTCGTAGGCCGGCGGGTCGATCTCGTCCATGAGGACGTCGATCATGCCGTCCAGCAACTCGTTCTTGTTGGCCACGTGCTTGTACAGCGCCATCGGCACGACGCCGAGCGCCTGGGCGATGTTGCGCATGCTGAGCGCGTCGACTCCGCCTTCGTCGGCCAGCGCGACGGCGGCACTCAGCACCCGTCCCCTGCTCAGCGGCGGGCGGGACTGCGCGGCGACGCCCACCTTCGTCGTGATCTCCACCATCTCCTCTGCCGTTCGACGACGCCGTCAGGGCGCCGGGCGGGACAACAGCGTATGCGTGAAGGGGGTGACGGGGCGTTCGAGGCGCTCGCCGTCGACGGTGAGGTCGACCGCCTCGTTGTAGAAGGCGAGCAGCTCACCGATGGCGGCCACGGCGGGCACCGGCGTGGGGTAGCTCCACACGATGTCGGGCGGGACGTCCGCCTCGCCGGTCCAGGACCAGTACCTGGCGGTGCCCTTGTAGGGGCAGCCGGTGCGGTGGTCGGTGGGGGCGAGCAGGTCCAGGCGGACGTCCTCGCGGGGGATGTAGTAGCGGGTGGGCAGGCCGGTCTCGAAGAGGAGGACCGGGCGGCGGGTGTCGGCGACGACCGTGCCGTCGATCTCGATCCGGACGTGCCGGCTGCTGGGCAGGGCGTCGACACGTTTGTGCGGGTCGCGGGGGTGGACGAAGATCTCCTCCTCTTCCTCGTACCAGTGGTCGAGTCCCCTGCCCGTGCGCCGGAACCACTCGAAGGCGAGGTGACCGGCCAGGTCCTTCGCGGGGAAGGTCCAGGCCGCGTTCTCCAGCAGCTCGCCGGCCACTTCGAGGTCGTAGAAGACCCGCGAGCCCGTGTGCGTGCCGACCGGCGGGTTCTTCGCCGGCCGCAGCAGGTCCTCGCGGACCTCCTCGCGCGGGAAGGCGTACAGGGGCACCGGCACGCCGGGCTCCCACACGAGGACGGGATGCCGGCTGTCGACGACGGTGAACTCGCCCTTGCGGCCCCGGACCCAGCGCGGGCTGGGCTCCCAGAGGAGGCCTTCAGGGGTGGTGCGTACGGAGTCGGCGGTACTGAGCCTGGTCATGTCCGTTCCTCCCTCGAACGCTCCGCTCGTCCTCCGCGTTCCCCGAACGGGGACCCCTCTCACCGTCCGTCCAGTGCCTCCGGTTCGTCGGCGCCGCTGTAGGTGAACGACCTGAAGAGCACCTCGCCCGCGGAGCAGGTGAGTCCGATCGTCCGGCCCGTCATGCCCGCGGCGACCTCGGTCGAGAGGTACCGGCCGTCGATACGGCCGAGTTCCCGGAATCCCTCCGTGCCGTGGAGGCCGGCGACGACTTCGTCGGGCCCCATGTCGGTGCCGAAGGGCGTGGCGGCGCTGTGCGGTACGACGCGCAGTTCGAGGGTCGTCCCGCCGGTGGCGGCGGTCTCCGTGGCGGCGGCTTCGCCCAGCACCGCGTGCGCCGCGCCGATCCGGGCGACGGCACGCACACGGCCGTCCGCCACTTCGACGCGCACGGCGTGACGGGCGTCGATCCGCAGCTCCAGTCCTCCGGATCCGCCGGGTCCCCCGGCGGCGCCGGCGGTGACCACCGTTGCCCGCGCCCGCAGGTAGAGGTGTTCCTGGCGGCGGCCCACGAAGGCCGGGCCGGCCGTCGCGGTCAGTCGTCGGCCGTGTTCCGTCGCCTTCAGCACCTCGGCGGGGAACGCGCCGGGCGCCACCCAGGACGGGGGCAGGGGTTGCCCCGCTTCCGTGAGGTGCTCGGTGAGCTCCGGTGCGCCGTCCGGCTGGATCGGTTCGGCGGTGCCGGGCCAGCCCTCGCTCCAGCGCACCTCGCAGGCGAAGGTCTCCCGGCCGAGTACGTGCCACTCGGGACTGCTGCCGCGCGGCCGCACGCCCAGGTAGACCATCGCCCACGTACCGTCGGGACGCTGCACGAGGTCCGCGTGACCGGTGCTCTGGACGGGGGCGTCGCTGCCACGCGCGGTGAGGATCGGATTGCCGGGGCACGCCTCGAAGGGGCCGGACGGCGAGGGACCCCGGGCGAGGGTGACGGCGTGACCGCGTTCGGTGCCGCCCTCGGCGATGAGCAGGTACCAGAGCGCGCCGATGCGGTAGAGGTGGGGGCCCTCGGGGAACTTGCCGCCCGCCCCCTGCCACAGCCGCCGTCGCTCGGTGAGCAGGGCGCCGGTCCGCGGATCCAGCACGGCCTGCACGATCCCCTCGCCGAAGCGGGTCCAGGTCAGCAGGCAGGCGCCGTCGTCGTCCCAGGCGAGGTCGGGGTCGATGCCCAGCGCGTCGGGGATCCACACCGGGTCCGACCAGGGGCCGGCCGCGTCTTCGACGGTGACCAGGAACATCCTCGGCTCGCCCACCAGGGGGGTGCTGATCATCCAGAAGCGGCCGTCGTGATGGCGAAGGGTCGGCGCCAGGATGCCTCCCGAGGCCGACACCCCCTCCAGCGGCAGCTGCGACGGCCGGTCGAGCGCGTGGCCGAGGTGCTCCCAGGTGCGCAGGTCGGTCGACCGGTGGATCGGCACTCCCGGTGCGTATTCGAAGCTGGAGTTGGCGAGGTAGTACACGTCTCCCACCCGGCAGACGCTGGGGTCGGGATGGAATCCGGGGAGGACCGGACGGACGGGCAGCTGCACGGCGTGGCTTTCTGGTGGTCGGTCGGGGGTGGAGTGAGGGGCGGGCCAGGGGTGGGCGTCCGGTCCGCTCAGACGGCCACCTCGGCCTCGGTCACCGCGTCGTCGGTCTCGGGGTCACGCAGCGGCGGGATGAACAGGGAGAGCACCAGGGCCAGCAGGGTGACGAGGGCGCCGAGCCAGAAGATCCAGGCGTAGCCGGCGTCCTGGTAGAAGGCGGTGCCGTCGACCACGGTGCTGTGTGCGCTGAGGAGGGCGTACGCGCCGGCGGTGACGATGGCGCCGAACAGGCTGATCAGCATGTTGAGCATGCCGCTGCCCAGCCCCTGCTCGTCACGGGAGACGACGCCGACCACGAGCACCGGCGCTCCCGCGACCACGACACCGGCGCCGACGTTGGCGACGCAGGACGACAGGGAGAGTTCCAGCTCGTCGCCGTGGAAGAAGCCGACGAGCGCGTAGCCGACGGCCATCACCGTCAGGCCGGCGATCCAGACCTTGCGCGGGTCCAGGCTGCGCAGGAAGCGGCTGACGAGGATGCCGGTCCCGAACATCACCAGGTTCCAGCTCACGCTGACCACGGCGTTGTGCTGCGCCGTCCATCCCAGTCCGTCCGAGACACCGGGGATGTGCGGGAAGAGGGCGAGCAGAATGGCCAGTCCCGGCATCGTGAACGCGACGGTCTGGGCGAGGCCGCCGGCCGTGAGCGCCAGGGCCACGGGGCGTCGGCGCAGCACCGTCAGGTCGAGGATGGGGTGGGCGCTGGCCCGCTCGACGAACAGGAACGCGATCAGGGCGGCAGCGCCGGCACCGATCCAGCCGAGCGTCCGGGCGTCCGTCCAGCCCCAGCTCTGGCCCTGCCCGACGGCGTAGATCACGGCGGTGAGACCGCCGCCGAGGACCAGTCCGCCCAGCCAGTCGAAACCCGAGCCGAAGGCGTGCCGCGGCGTCTCCGGCACCAGTACGGCGACCAGCAGGAACGCGACGGCGGTGGCGGCGGCGAGGAACCACAGGGCGCCGCGGTAGCCCCATTGGTCGACGAGCCGTCCCGCGAGGAAGGGCGTGCCGAGGGCGACCAGTCCCACGCTGCTGCCGATCATTCCGCTGGCCGACTTGACCAGCCGACGCGGGAAGATGTCGCGCACCGCGGCGAAGGAGAGGGCGCCGAACGGGCCGTAGAAACCGGCGATCGCGCGGCCGACCAGCACCAGCCAGAACTCTCCGGCCAGGGCGGCGAGCGCCTCCCCGCCGGCACCCAGCGCCATCATGGCGAGCATGACGCGCTTCCTGCCGTACAGGTCGCCCAGCTTGATGGCGAACGGCGTCAGCAGGATGCTCACCAGGGTGAGCGTGAGGCCGAACCACGCCACCTGGGTGGTGTGGAAGCTCTGCGCGACGCTCGCGGTGGCGTTGGCGCCGAGAATTCCGCCAGCGGCCAGCAGCTGGGTGGGCCAGGCGAGCGCGATCAGCACCGCGACCAGGCGGAGGTTCCAGCCTCCGCCGGTCTTGGCGGACGGCGCGGTGTCGAGTGAGGGGCTTGGCGACGTCGGTGTCATGCCAGCCCTCCTTTCACGGAGGTGCCGAAGGGAGTGAGAGGAGCTGTGGGGGTGCGCGGAGGATCGAACCCGCCGTGACACGTCGTTCACCAGGAGGCAACAGCGTGGCAATCCGTCGTCGCGTGACGTCGATGATGACCCGAACACCTAGTGCTTACTAGGTGTTCGAAGAGTGACCCATGTCACACACATGTCCGGCACTCCTCGACCGCCATGGACCCCTCACAGCGCCCCGGTACCGTTCTTCCATGGCGACACCCAGAGGACCGCGCGGCGGCTACACGGCAGGCCGGGCACGGCGCACCCAGATCCTCGAGGCGGCCCTGCTGCGCTTCGGACAGGACGGCTACCGCAAGACCTCGCTCGCCCGTATCGCCCGGGACGCCGAGATCACCGACGCCGGACTGCTGCACCACTTCCGCGACAAGCAGCAGCTCCTGCTGGCCGTGGTCGAGCACTGGCACGACCGCATGGACACCCAGTGGCAGCGGGTGTCGGAGTCGGTGCGGGACGCGTTCCGCTGCCATGTGGAGGACACCGCGGAGACCCTCACCATGCCGGGCATGGTGGAGCTCGCCGTCGTCGTCTCCGCCGAGGCGACCGCCCCGGACCATCCGGCCCACGAGTTCTTCGCCCACTGGCAGGAGAAGGGCGTGAAGGAGCTCGCGGAGCGACTGCGCGCCGGAAGCCACAACGGCGAACTCCTGCCCGATCTGGACCACGACGGCATCGCGCGCGAATGCGCGGCCGTCGACGCCGGACTGCGGCAGCAGTGGCTCGCCTCCGGCCGCTCCTTCGACCTCATCCCGGTGATGCACGCCCACCTGGACCGCCTGATGCGCTCCATCTCCGCCGACGGGCATGGGCTGTAGGGCGGCTCGGGCAAGGCAGCCGGGGCAAGGCAACTCGGGGCGATCCCGTACCCGCAGCACCCTTACGCGCGGCGCCCCTACGCACGGCACCCTCGCGCCCGGCAAGGACTCACCATCGGCGGCCCGCAACGGCACTTGAGATGTCATGCCCATGCCCATTGAGCCCATGTGATTCACGTCATACAGGCCAACACCTAGCGTTCACTAAGTATTGGCGCGCATGATCGAGCCTGCTCATCTCCGTCCCGGTCCCACGGGACCCCACGCACCCGACACCAACGCCCACGGCGCCGAGGACTCGACATGCCCCACCCCTGGACCGCCCGCGTCATCTCCCCCTCCCGGCCGGCACTGCCGTCCGCCACCGCGGCCCGGCCGGCCGCTCTGCTGCGCGGCGAGTTCACCGTGCGGGCGGCGGTCAGAGCGGCCCGGCTCTGCGTCACCGCGCTCGGCGTCTACGAGCTGGAACTCAACGGCGCCGTGGTGGGCGACCACGTCCTCGCCCCCGGCTGGACGAGCTACCGGCACCGCCACCGCTACCAGGTCTTCGACGTGACGGACCTGCTGCGCGAGGGGGCCAACGTCTGGGGGGCACACCTGGCGGACGGCTGGTACCGGGGGCTGCTCGGCTTCAACGGCGGTACCCGGAACATCTACGGCGAGGACACGGGCCTGCTCGCCGAACTGCGGATCGAGTACACCGACGGCAGCGCCCACACCGTCACCACCGGCGGGGACTGGCGCTGGAGCGCCGGCCCCGTGACGGCGGCGGGTCTGTACGAGGGCGAGGAGTACGACGCGCGCCGCGAGCAGGCCGGGTGGAGCGAGCCGGGCTTCGACGACTCGGCCTGGGCGCCGGTTCGACTCCTGCCGTTCGACACCTCCGTGCTCTTCGAGGCCGACAGCCCGCCCGTGCGCCGTATCGAGCATGTCGCCCCGGTCGCCGTCACCACCTCCCCCGCCGGCCGCACCCTCGTCGACCTCGGCCAGAACCTGGTCGGACGGCTGCGCATCCGCGTCCGGGGCGAGGCGGGCCGAACCGTCACCCTGCGGCACGCGGAGGTCCTGGAGGACGGCGAACTCTGCACCCGTCCGCTGCGGCACGCCACCGCCACCGACCGTTACACCCTGCGCGGCGACGCGGACGGCGAGGTGTGGGAACCCCGCTTCACCTTCCACGGCTTCCGCTACGCAGAGATCGACGCCTGGCCCGGCGAGCCGGCCCCGGCCGACGTGAGCGCCGTCGTCCTGCACAGCGACCTGCGCCCCACCGGCTGGTTCTCCTGCTCCGACGCCTCGCTGAACCGGCTGCACGAGAACGTGGTGTGGGGCATGCGCGGCAACTTCCTCGACGTCCCCACCGACTGCCCGCAGCGCGACGAGCGGCTCGGCTGGACCGGTGACGTGCAGGTCTTCGCCCCCACCGCAGCCTTCCTCTACGACGTCCGCGCGTTCCTGCGCTCCTGGCTGTGCGATCTGGCCGCCGACCAGCGCGACGACGAGCGGGGCGTCCCGCCGGTGTTCAGCCCCGCCATCCCGGTGATCACCCCCGTCGCGATCCCGCCCGGCAATCCGCCGATGGCCGGATGGTGCGACGCGGCCGTGATCGTCCCCTGGGTGCTGTACGAGCGCTACGGAGACACCGAGGTGCTGCGCGCCCAGTACGCCTCCATGCGCGGCTGGGTCGACGCGGTCGACCGCCTCGCCGGAGACGGCCGGATCTGGGGTGAGGGCTTCCAGTTCGGCGACTGGCTGGACCCGGCCGCGCCCGCCGACGACCCCGGACGATCGACGACCTCCTCCAGCCTGGTCGCCACCGCGTACTTCGCACACTCGGCCCGGCTGCTGGCCCGTACCGCCCACGTGCTGGCGGAGAAGGACGACGCCGAGCACTACGGCGCCCTGGCCGACTCGGTCCGCGACGCCTTCCGGCACCGCTTCCACGCCGGCGGCGGGCAGCTGGTGGAGGAGACCCAGACCGCGTACGCCCTGGCCCTGTGCTTCCGACTGCTGGAGGACGCCGCCGAACGCGCCGAGGCCGGACGCCGGCTGGCGGACCTCGTGGCGTCGGGAGACCACCGCATCGGCACCGGGTTCCTCGGCACCCCGCTGGTGTGCGACGCGCTGACCGACACCGGACACGTGGACACCGCCTTCGGACTGCTGACGCAGCGCTCCGCCCCGTCCTGGCTGTACCAGGTGGACATGGGCGCCACGACCGTCTGGGAGCGCTGGGACAGCATGCTTCCCGACGGCAGCGTCAATCCCGGCGAGATGACCTCCTTCAACCACTACGCCCTCGGAGCGGTCGCCGACTGGATGCACCGCACCGTCGCCGGTCTGGCACCCGCCGAACCGGGCTACCGCCGACTCCTGGTCCGTCCCCGCCCGGGCGGCGGCCTCACCTGGGCCCGCGCCGCGCACGAGACTCCGTACGGCCGGGCCGAGACCGCCTGGCGCGTCGAGGGCGACCTGCTTCTGCTGGACCTCCTCGTGCCGCCGGACACCTCCGCCCTGGTCGACCTGCCGGGCGCCGAACCCGTGACCGCGGGACCCGGACGGCACACCTTCCACACCCCGCTTCCGCGGCGACGGTCCCAGCCACAGCCCCACACGTGACGCACGGCCGCACAGGCACCGAGACCTCCGTGCGCGCGACCGCCCTCGCACGGCGCCTCGCCGCCGCTGCTCCGCCGGCCGCCGACCCCGCGCCACCCCGTACTCCCCCACCCGCGAACCCCCACCCATGGAGCAAGCAGTGACCCACCCGTACCAGGACCCCCGTAACAGCGTCACCGAGCGCGTGAGCGACCTTCTGGCGCGCATGACCGTCGAAGAGAAGGCCGGGCTGCTCTTCCACCACGCCATCGGCATCGGCGAGCGGCCCGCACCCGCCGGGCGCACCGCCGAGCAGATGATGTCCGAGAGCCTGATGTCCCACTTCAACCTGCTCGGATCCGGTAGTCCGCGCGAGATGGCAGGCCTGCACAACCGTCTCCAGCAACTGGCCGCCGACACCCGCCTCGGCATTCCGGTCACCCTCTCCACCGACCCCCGCCACGCCTTCACCGACAACCCGGGCACCGCGATGCTGGCCGGCCCGTTCTCCCAGTGGCCGGAGTCGCTGGGCCTCGCGGCCGTCGGCGACGCCGAACTCGTACGGCGGTACGCGGACATCGTGCGCCGCGAGTACCTGGCCGTCGGCCTGCGGGTCGCCCTGCACCCGCAGATCGACCTGGCGACCGAGCCCCGCTGGGCGCGCGGCTCGGGCACGTTCGGCGAGGACGCCGACCTGACGTCACGCCTCGTCGCCGCCTACATCGAGGGACTGAGCGGACCGGGCGACGGCCTCGGCGCCGACAGCGTCGCCGCGATGGTCAAGCACTTCCCCGGGGGCGGACCGCAGAAGGACGGCGAGGACCCGCACTTCCCCTACGGCAAGGAGCAGGTCTACCCCGGCGGCCTCTTCGACTACCACCTCAAGCCCTTCAAGGCCGCCATCGACGCGGGCGCCACCCAGGTCATGCCGTACTACGGCATGCCCGTCGGCACCGAGCACGAGGAGGTCGGCTTCGGCTTCAACCGCGGCATCATCACCGGACTGCTGCGCGAGAAGCTGGGCTTCGACGGCATCATCTGCACCGACTGGGGCCTGGTCACCGACCAGTTGGTCATGGGCGAGCCGCACCTGGCGCGAGCCTGGGGCGTGGAGGACCTCTCCCCCGCCGAGCGGCTGCTGAAGATCCTGCACGCGGGCGCCGACCAGGTCGGCGGCGAGTCCTGCCCCGAACTGATCGTGGACCTGGTGCGCACGGGCCGGCTCGAGGAGTCGCGGCTCGACGCCTCCGTGGTCCGGCTGCTCGGCGAGAAGTTCCGCCTGGGCCTGTTCGACGACCGGCGCTACGTCGATCCCGACGCCGCCGAGGAGACCGTCGGCCATGCCGACTTCCACGCCGCCGGCGAGGTCGCGCAGCGCCGCTCGGCCACCCTGCTGAAGAGCGGGCCGCTGCCCCTGTCCGGTAGGCCCCGTCTCTACGTCGAGGGCGTCGATCCGACGACGGCCGCCGAGTACGCCGACCTCGTCGCCGACCCCGCCGACGCCGACCTCGCGGTGCTGCGCCTGACCACGCCGTACGAACCCCGGCCCGGACTGTTCGAGTCCTTCTTCCACGCCGGCCGGCTCGACTTCCCCGAGGAGCGCCTCAAGGAGATCCTCCGCCTGCTCGACGCCGTACCCACGGTCGTGGCGATCCACCTGGAACGCCCGGCCGTCATCCCGGAGATCGCCGACCGCTCGGCGGCACTCCTCGCCGTGTACGGCACCAACGACCGCGCCCTGCTCGACCTCCTGTTCGGCCGGGCAGTGCCGGAGGGCTCGCTGCCCTTCCAACTCCCCCGCTCCATGGCCGAGGTCGAGGCCGGGCACCCCGACGTGCCCCAGGAGAGCGCCGACCCGCTCTACCCCTTCGGCCACGGCCTGCGCTTCACAGCCGGGTCGTGAGTGCCTTCGACCTCTGCCGCCGACCGGATCCGCCACAGCGCTGAACGGATCCGCCGGGTTGCCGGGGCCCAACGCCCCGGCATCGCGCCCGCGCCCGCCCGCGCCCGCCCTCGTGTCCGGCGTGGACCTGGGGTTTCTGGGCACCCGGGACACGAACCCGGCTGGTCGGCCCAAGGAGAGAGAATGGCGAAGGACTCACCGTTGAAGGCTGTCGGATGGGCGCGCTCGCTCCCGGTGAGCAGCGGGGTGAAGGTCGCCAGGGAGTGGACGCGTGAGCATGTGGACACGCTCGGCTGGTCGCGGACCGCGCCGGATCTGGTGGATTCGATTCTGCTGGCGGTGTCCGAGCTGGTCACCAACGCCCATGTGCATGCCCGTAGCCCGGCGCAGCTGATCCTCACCTGGGACGAGGAGTGCCTGCACGTCACCGTGCATGACGACTCACCTCGGCTGCCCGAGCCGCGCGATCCGGGCACCAGTGCCCCCGGCGGGCGCGGTCTGCTGCTGGTCGACGCCCTCGCCGACAAATGGGAGGCCTATCCCTGCCCCCGCGGCAAGAACGTCACCGCCTGCTTTCAAGCACCCCCGCCCGCCGCGCCCGGAACAACCGGCTCGGGATGAGAGGCGCGGCCACCGAGAGGAGGCCCACCGATGACATCCGACGAGGAGAAGCGGCTCGAACGCGCCATCCTCGACCTCCTGGGACGACGGCGGCCGGACGCGTCGGTCTGCCCGTCCGAGGTCGCCCGGTCGGTCCACCACGGTTCGGGCGACGGGTGGCGGCAGCTCATGGAGCCCACGCGTGCCGCGGCCCGACGGCTGTCCCGGGCAGGCCTGGTGGAGATCACGCAGGGCGGAGAGCCCGTAGACCCGACCACGGCCCGTGGTCCGATCAGGATCCGCCGGACCCGCTGACGGTGTCCGCGGGCGGCACGGGTGGTACGGGTGGCCGACATCCCGGACCGGTCGCCGCGCCCGCGGCCGTCACTGCGGGGGGTTGCCGTGCTTGCGCGCAGGCAGGTCGGCGTGTTTCGTGCGCAGCATCGCCAGCGCGCGGATCAGCGTCTCCCGGGTGCCGGCGGGGTCGATCACGTCGTCCACCAGGCCGCGTTCGGCCGCGTAGTACGGGTGCATCAGCTCCGCCCGGTACTCCTTCACCATGCGCTCCCGCATCGCCTCGGGCTCGTCCGCCTCCGCGATCTGCCGCCGGAAGATGACGTTCGCGGCACCCTCGGCGCCCATCACCGCGATCTCGTTCGTCGGCCAGGCGTAGGTGACGTCCGCGCCGATGGACTGCGAGTCCATGACGATGTAGGCGCCGCCGTACGCCTTGCGCAGGATCAAGGAAATGCGCGGCACGGTCGCATTGCAGTACGCGTACAGCAGTTTCGCGCCATGCCGGATGACGCCGCCGTGCTCCTGGTCGACGCCCGGCAGAAACCCCGGCACATCCACCAACGTCACCAGCGGGATATTGAAGGCGTCACACATCTGAACGAACCTGGCGCCCTTTTCGCTCGCCTCGATGTCCAGGACCCCCGCCAGGACCCGGGGCTGGCTCGCCACGATTCCCACGACCTCCCCGTCCAGCCGCGCCAGCGCGCACACGAGGTTGCGGGCCCAGCTCTCGTGGATCTCCAGGAACTCCCCGTCGTCCACGAGGTGACCGATCACCTCGGTCATGTCGTAGGGCTGGCTGCCGTCCGCCGGTACGAGATCCACCAGCGCCTCCGTCCGCCGCCCCGGCGGATCCGTCACCGGCCCCCGCGGCGCGCACTCCCGGTTGTTCTGCGGCAGCAACGACAGCAGATACCGCACCTCCGCGATGCACGTCTCCTCGTCGTCGTAGGCGAAATGGCACACGCCGGAAGTCTCCGCGTGCACATCCGCCCCGCCCAGACCGTCGCGGGTCACCTCCTCACCGGTCACCGTCCGCACCACGTCCGGCCCCGTCAGGAACATCTGTGACGTCCCCCGCACCATGAAGACGAAATCGGTCAGCGCCGGGCTGTAGGCGGCGCCTCCCGCACACGGCCCCAGCACCACCGATATCTGCGGAATGACCCCCGACGCCTGCACGTTACGGCGGAAGATTCCGCCGTAACCCGCCAGCGCGACCACGCCCTCCTGGATACGTGCACCCGCACCGTCGTTCAGCGACACCAGCGGCGCACCCGCCGCCAGAGCCATGTCCATCACCTTGTGGATCTTCTCCGCGTGCGCCTCGCCCAAGGCGCCCCCGAAGACACGGAAATCATGGGCGTACACGAAGACCTGCCGGCCCTCGACCGTGCCCCACCCCGTCACCACACCGTCCGTGTACGGGCGCCGTGCCTCCAGCCCGAACCCGCTCGCCCGATGCCGCCGCAACAACCCCACCTCGACGAAGGACCCTTCGTCGAGCAACAGACCGACCCGGTCCCGCGCCGACAGCCTCCGGGCGCCGCCCGCCCCACCACTCGGCCCGGCCACCGCCTCCGCACGCACCTCCAGCAACTCCGCCACCGCCACACGGCTACCAGGAACGTGGGAAAACTCGTCTACACCGCTCACGGCATGTCCCTCCGTCGTAACGAACCCAGCACCCCCGAAACCCCCACCACGACGAACCGTCCACGCGGTTCACATGGCAGGGGTGACAACGCCAGGCCTGCCGAGGGCTGTGCGGCGGGCGGTAGCCGGAACTCCCGCTCAGGCCCTGCCGTTCCGGCAGACACCGACCCGCCCCTCAACACACATCGGCACGCCGGGCGGCCGGCGGGGACGCCACCGCCGCGTCCCGAGCGACCTCGCTCCCCATGTCCCCACCTCCCTACGGCCGTCGGCGCTCGTTCCGTCCCCCACCCTCCAACACGCCGCTCAAAACCAAACGGGGCCTCGCTCGAAACCCACTCGCCCCTCCCCGCGCGCACCTACCGGGCGCTCGCCGAACTCGTCTGAAACATTTGCCGCGGTCCACCGCGTCTGTGAGGTGTAGGCCGACGGAAAGGCACCGAGGGGTGGGAATGAGAAGGTCCCGGACATCGTCCCGGACAGATGAGTTCATGGAGTTCGCCACCGGACGCGCCGGGCATCTGCTCCGCTCCGCGTGCCTGCTCACCAGTGGAGACACCCACCTCGCCGAGGATCTGGTGCAGGAGACACTCAGCCGGATGTACGCCCTGTGGGGTCGTATGTCCCGGATCGACAATCCTGCGGCGTACGCCCAGACCGTTCTCGTCCGTACCTTCCTGACACATCGTCGACGGTACTCCGCGGCCGAGCGGCCGCTGGCGGACCTGCCGGACGCCCCTGCGACCCGGAGTACGGACGACCCGGCTCTGCGGCTCGCGCTGCTCCAGGCCCTGCGGGAACTGCCGCCCAAGGACCGGGCGGTGGTGGTGCTGCGGTACTGGGAGGACCGCAGCGTGGAGGACACGGCCGACGCGATGAACGTGAGCTCCGCGGCCGTACGCACCCGCTCGACCCGGGCGCTGGCGAAACTCCGCGAACGGCTCGGGGGCAGCCTCGCCGAACTGATCACCCCGGGCTGACACCCGGCCCGGCCTCCCGCCGTTCATTTCCCCCGCTGCTGCGAACAACCGGGCCGACGAGGGCCCGCCCCGTTCATCGCTCCGCACTCTCGTCCGCACCAACACAGGAACTGGTGGTTCCGTATGCCCTTCGAAGACGAACTCGGGAAGGTACTCCGCGACACGGCGGGCTCCTTCACCGCCGACCGGCGGTCCCTGGCGGAGGGCAGCCTGCTGCGCGGCCGCCGCAGGCTGGCCCGCCGCCGCGCCTCCGCCATGGCCGGGAGTGCCCTGGCCGTCGTACTCGTGGCGACGGCCGGTGTCCAACTGGGCGGCGGTCAGGACGGTGACGGCAAGGTCGGCGGCCTGGCCTCGACGCCGCCACCGGGAGACGGCTACGGACACTTCGCGGTCACCGCCGAGGAGATGCGGAACATCCTCCGCAACGGCATGGGCCGCTCCGGGATCGCCATCGGACACCCGACGCTCCGGACGACGGGCAGTTCCGAGGCGAGCCGGTCCGCGACGGCCTCGATCGGCTTCGAGGACGGCTTCGGCGCGGCGAGGGTCACCCTTTCGGTGCGCCGCGTCGACCCGGCCGAGCAGGACCTGCAGAAGCTGATCACCTGCCCGCCCGAAGAGGATTCTCCGTACGAGGAGTGCACGACACAGCCCGACAACCGGGCCGTGAAGGGGTACACCGAGGCGGGCAAGGCGGGCGGGATCAAGAAGTGGGCGGTCACGATGCTCTCGCCCAACGGGTACCTCATCGAGGTCGCCACCCAGAACGTGGTGTCGACGATCAACGCCGACACGGAACCCGTGACCCGCAACCCGCGGATGGACCCGGGCAAGCTGCGGTATCTGGCGATGTTCGTCGACGGCTCGTTCACCCCGGCCGGGGAGCCCGGCTCCTTGGGGACGATCGATCCCGGCTCCCAGGCCGAACCGGGCGACATCCTGCCCCTGCTCAAGGAGCTGTTGCCCGAGCGCCTCCACGTCTACTCGGAAGGTGGCAGCGGAGCGGAGGGCCATGTCGTGGTCGTCGACTCCAAGAGTGGCCGGCGGAGCTACATCGAAGCGATGCGGACCGCCGGCGACAAGGTGACATGGAACGAGACCCTGTCCGACGGCACCAAGGTGGGCACCCGGCAACAGCCCGGCCGGCAGCCTGGAGTCGTCCAGTTCCGGGTCGACGCACTCCGGGTGAACGGGCTGTGGATGTCCGTCTCCGCCTACAACGCTCCGAGTCCGACGTCCAAGAAGAGCGGCGCCGCCCCCTTGATCACGGCCGAAGAACTCAAGACCATCGCCACCAGCCGGTCCTGGCTGCTCGCCCGGTAGGCCCGGCACCGCGACGAGCGCCCGTCGCGGTGACCAGGCCGCGCGCACGAGCGAGGGACCGTGACGGGGGCGGGACCGTGACGAGGGCGGGACCGTGACGGGGGACGGCGGCTCGGCGGTTCGGGCGGCTCGGCGGCCGCTGGTTTGCCGGCTTCACCCGCGCCAGGGGCCGGAACGATCCGAGGCGTCCCCCGCGTCCAAGCGGGTGTGACCCGCATTCGCTGAACCGACGGGCCCGGCGCACTCGGCGCACCGGCCCCGGAGCCCTCGGCAGGGCTCAGGACGTCTTCGTCGCGGACGGTTTCGCGCTTCTGCTCCTACTGGTGCCCGCACTGCTCCGACCGGGTTTGGCGGGCGCCCTCCTCCGGCTCACGGCTTGCCCGGTGCTCGCGCCTTCCCGCGCCGGCGCTGCCCGGGTCGCCGCGGTCGGCCACTTGAACTCGAACTCCAGCTCGATCTCCCCGTCGCCGACCTCGACCTCGATCTCGGTGCGCAGGTCGTCGGGGATCCGCAGGCTCAGCGTCCCGGGACCGAACTCCAGCTCCACATCCCCGCCCTCCCGCAGCGCGGCCGCGAGGGCCGTGAGCTGGTCGGCCGCCTCCAGACGTGACAGCGAACGCTTCTGCTCGAACTTGAGGTCCTTCATGAACGCCTCCGATCCGGCATGAACAACACATAACGCCAATTCTGGGGTCATGCGCGGCATCGGACATCCCGTGCGACCGCACCCGCGCGCAGGTCAGTCCACCGGGTGCCCCGGTTCGATGGTGAGGGCGTCCCCGAGCCTCAGCAGCGGACGGCCGTGCGGCTCGCCCCGCGCACCGGACCGCACCGGGTCGAGGACGAAGCCGACATGATCCCCCGCGTCGATCCGCCGCTCGATCCTGCCGACGAACCACGCGACCGCGTCCTGGAGGACGACGGCACCGCCGTGCCCCTCCGTCCAGCGCGCCCGCGCGAACTTGTCCACCCGGTCGCCGGTCTCGCCCCCGAACAGGTCGGCCAGCGCGAATTGTTCGGGCGTCAGCAGGTGCACGGCGAGGAACTCGGCGGCGCGGGCCACCGCATAGGTCCGGTTCACCTTCGACAGCCACACCACGAACCGCGCCGGCCGCATGGAGCACTGGGAGGCGAAGCCCACGAGGCAGCCCGCCCGCTCGCCACCCGCCCCGGCCGTCACGACGCACATGTCGGGATTCAGCCGGTCGGTGAACGCGTCGAAGTCCGTCATGCCCCTGCCCCTCCACCGGCCGCCCGGAACCCTGCCGTCCGGGATCCTGTCGTCCGGGATGCCGTCGTCCGTGCTCCGGCCTCGCGCCGGGCGAGACTCTGGTTCCCGTCGGTCATCGGTCTACACGACCAGAACGGCACACCGCGGCTACCACCGTTCGTGTCCCCGCGACCGTTCCACTCCGGTCAGGAACATCGCGGCTGCTCGAAAGGTCACGGAAGTCTTCCCCGCCGGCTGCCCCGCAGCCCTTGAGACGGGTTGCCCGGCCGGTCCACGCTGATCGGTACGACGCCGACGAGACACCCCCGCGACGCGGGGACGTGTCACGTGACCGGCACCTGAAGAGGAAACACACGGACAGACGGACATGGTGCGCAGAGCAGAACAGGACCCGGCGTCCGCCTATGCCGGACAGCAGCCTGCCCGGCGTCCGGCGGTGCCCGTGGCGCCCGGCGTGGCGGCTCGTGTCTGGGCCGACCTCTCGGGCCGGGGGCTCGCCACCCGAGCCGGCGCGGACACCATCGCCGCGCTGCAACAGACCGCGGGCAACGCGGCGCTCAGCCGGACGGTGGGCGCCGTGGACAGCTCGCGGAGCAGCGGCCCGGCCGGCTCCGCGCGCCAGGTCGTCCAGCGGATCGGCACCGCCCCCGGCGGCAGCTACGAGACACACCGCGAGGAGGGCGACAGGGGCCCTCACTTCATGGAGCAGGAGCAGGATGCCCGGGTGGTGGCCGGCAGCGGTGCCACCCTGGGCCCTCCTGGCGTCCCCGAGCGCATCCGGTATCCCGCCCGTGAGGTCAAACCGGCCGAAGCGGGGCTGCGCGTCGCGAACGACGGCACGCTCGCCGTACTCGACAAGGACGAGCCGAAGGAGTTCTACGCCGTCCAGCAGGTCGTCGACAACGCCAACGCCTCCCTGGACGCCGCGGGCAGCATCGTGCGGCTCGCTCTCCAGGGCAGGAGCATCACCGTCGGCGGTCGGCGGCTCACCCGGGTACAGCCGGTCCTCGCCCAGCAGACGCAGCAGTCGGCGAGCGAGGAGTTCGTCTCGCTGGTGCGCAGCACCTGCATCACGGTGGCCTGCAAACTGATGGGCTCCAGCCGGGACAAGACGAGCCGGGTGGTGCTCGGTGGCGGCGCCGGAGGCTTCGACATCACGCCCGGCTCCGACAGCGATCCACGGATGAGCAGCCTCGCCGGGCAGATCGCCTCCTCACCCGACGGCGGCCTGGACGTGCCCGGGGCCGTCGACGCGGCCGGGGCCAGGGACCGGGCGGCACCGGACAACGGACGGGTGTACGGCGAGGCCGTCAGGAACGGCGGACGCGACGGGACCGCCGCCCGGCTGGGGGTCAACCAGCACGCGGCGCCCGGCGTCGGTGAGGGGTTCGCGATCTTCAGCATGGCTGCCGAGGACCAGCACGACCACTCCGTGCAGCCGCCCGCGGCCCGCGGCGACAACGTCTGGGGCTATCACTTCGCGGCTGTCGTCGCCTCCTCCCTGGACGGCAGCTGCCGGGTGACGCTGGAGAACTACGCCCGCAACGACTTCGACCGGGTCGCGCGTGAGGAGCTGTACGAGACGCTCTACCAGCGGGCGAAGAAGTCCGGCGGCTGGTTCAGCACCGTCAGCGCGCTGCAGGAGACCGACGACCAGCAGGCGTTCAAGAAGAAGTTCGACGACGTGATGCGCAGGCTGTGCACGGATCCGGCCATCAAGGAGATCCAGGGACTCCCGCGGCGCAGGCTCCAGGAGGACTTCGAGGATCACACCGGTCGTGCCTGGTTCTTCCGCGTCTACGGCGGCGGCCCGGGCGAGAGCTTCCACGAACAGCAGTCCGCCTCCGGCTACTTCAACAATCCGCTCACCGTGCGGGTCGCCAGACCCTGACCGGCGGACGGGCCGACCGGGTCCGGGCGGACGAAGCCCGGCGGACCCGGGCCGGGTCGTCGCGGGGGCTGCGGGAGCGGCGGCGACGACGGAACGCCGGAGTCCGGCCCTCCCGGCACCGGACGCGCCGAAGTGAGCGACGGCGGCGACCGGCACGATGACCGGATTCGACGCGGCCCCCGTCCGTGCGTCCTACGGTGTCCGGGTGAATGACGTGAGCCTCGACGCATACTGTTCCGAAATCAGCTCCCGGACCGACGAGTTGCGCGCAGCGGTGCGGTGCGCCGAGGCGGGCCCGGCGGGCACTTCCGTTCCCACCTGCCCCGGCTGGTCCCTCACCCAGCTCGCCCGGCACGTCGGCGGCACCCATCGCTGGGCGGCGCGGATCGTCCGTACCCGGGCCACCGGGCCGGTCCCCCACGACCTGGTCGACGACGTCTTCTCGCCCGGCCCCGAGACCCCGGCCGCTCTGGACGCCTGGCTCGCCGAGGGCGCCGCGGAGCTGACCGGCGCTCTGCTCGATGCCGGTCCCGACGCCCCGGTGTGGACGGTCGCCCCGAGCGGCACCGCGCGCTTCTGGGCCCGGCGGATGACCCACGAGACGACCCTGCACGCCGCCGACGCCGCCTTCGTCACGGACGCCCCCTTCGCCGTACGCGAGGACCTGGCCCGGGACGCCCTGGACGAGTGGATGGGCTTCGGGTCGCTGCCCCGGGTCCTGGAGGCCGCCGGGCCGGACGCCCCGCCGCTCACCGGCCCGGGCCGCACGCTGCACCTGCACGCGACCGACGTCCGTACGGCCGAGTGGCTGGTGGACCTCACGGGTGAGCCGATCACCTGGAGCCACACCCACGAGAAGGCCGCGGTGGCGGTACGCGCCCCCCTCACCGACCTGGTGCTGCTCCTGTACGGCCGCCGCACCCCGGCCGACACCTCCGTCGAGGTGTACGGGGACACCGACCTGCTGACCCTGTGGCTGGAACGTTCCGGCTTCTGGCTCCGCAAATAAGCTCCCTCACCTCCTCACCTCACTTCACTGGCTCGCTTCCCCGGGGGACTCGCCGGTGTCCCGGCCCCCGGCCAGCCGCAGTGTCACCAGGGCCGCGAGTCCTGCCAGGACGCCGAAGGTGAGGGCGGCCGGGATGCCGGTGCCGAGCTTCGAGAACAGGTACACGGGACCCCACACGTCGACGGTGTCGTCGAGCGCCATGTGCAGCACCTGGCTCGCCAGCAGTCCCCACACCGTTGCGCAGACCGCGCCCGCCGCCATCGCGGGGACCGTGGTCCGGGTCAGCACGCCGGGCAGCAGCCGCAGCGCCCACCACACCACGGCCAGCATGAGCACGTCGGCGGCTCGGTACAGCAGCCAGTCACCGAGCGGTCCGGTCGCCGGGCTCGTCCACGCGCCGAGCAGCAGCCACTGACGCAGCAGGTCGCCGGGCTCGGACAGCAGGCCTCCGCCGCCGAACGACGTCTGGATCCAGGCCGCCACCGACTGGTACGAGAGGATCACCACCGACAGCGCGACCACCGCGGTCCCGACACTCGCGGCCAGGCGGGCGGCGCGCGGCGGCACGCTCTGCCGGGGCTGCGGCTCCGCGTCCTTGGCGGTGAGTCGCGCGACGAGCACCGTGGCCAGGGCGGTCAACAGCCCCGCGAACACCGTGACCGGCCCGCTCGACGCGATCACGCCCGCCAGCTGGGGCAGGAACCGGTAGCTGCCGTGGCCCCGGGACGCGATCAGCCACGGCGCGGAGACCGTCACGGCCAGTGTCGCGGCCACGGGAGCCCAGGCCCACAGTGCGAGCAGCGTGGCCGGCGTGCGGCCCTTCGTCGGCGGAATCCGGTGGACCAGGAGCAGCGCGCCGGCCAGGAAGAACACGAAGAGGGCCACGAACCTGATCTGCAGGGCGGTGCTGTACAGATCGCTGTACCGGGTGCCTCCGGTCGAGGCCGTGTCGCCGCCCGCGGCGCCGTCCGACAGCGACGCCGTCGGCGGGTCGTACGACCAGGGCGCGAGCCATCGCCGGAGTTCGCTCACGGACTGGACGTCGAAGACGCTGGTGGTGCCGCGCAGTTGGAGTGCCTGCTCGCTCGCCCCCGCCCACCACAACAACAGCGTGATCAGCAGGCCGCCGACCAGTGCCGGTATCACCGCGCGCCGATATGTCATGGTGCCTTCCCCCGTCGTGATCCTCTATCGGTGATTCGTCAACCAGCCGAAGAGTAGGGGGTGATGATCGCTCGCGGCATGTGCCTTGTGCCGCCGGTCCCGGCCTGTGCCGCCGGCTGATGCCCAGGTGGCCGCGGTTCGGCCGGCCGTGCGTGCGGCGTCAGTGCCCGACCGACAACTCGCCGCTGAGCTTTCCGTGCAGGTGAGCGCTGGGTTCGTTCAGGCCGGTGATCTCCACGGTCTTGCCGCGCTGGGCGTACCTGGTCTCGGAACAGCTCGCCAACCCCGCCGCCGTGCTGCTGTCGGCCTCGATCCCCACCCACCTGGCCACCGCGCACCAGGCGGTCACCGCCGTGCAGTCCCTGCACCACCAGCCCACCCACTTCACCCGCCTGCTCGAAGTCACCGGGGTCATGGGCCACTTGACGCAGCACGCGCACGGAGCGGGCTCCCCCGAGGCCGCGCTCCCCTTAACGGCGAGCGGCCCGCACCCATCGGGGGTGCGGGCCGCTTCCGTCAGTGGCCGGATCCGTGCCGGCCGCCCAGTTGGTCGCGGTGGCGCGGATCGCCCAGGTACGTGTCGGCGTCGAAGACGGGTGCCGACTTGGCCTGTGCCTTCGTCCGGGCCAGCTGCACGATGCGGGCGTCGTGGTCGATGCCCAGGACCTCGCCCGACGGGATCACCACGTCCTTGCCGAGTACCCACAGGCCGGTGTGCACCACCAGGAAGCGCGGGCCGAGGTCCCTGGAGTACTTGCTGACCTTGCCGACGTGACCGTCCGTGGCGTCGACCTGGTATCCGGTCAGGTCGTCGTCCGGGGTGTGGCCGGCGGTCGGCACGTGGTGTGCGCGGTATTGGCTCACGATGTCCTCCCTGTCGTCCTGTTCCTGCGAGTGCCCGCTCAGGCGGGTGACAGACGTGCGGGATACATCACGGCGCACGTCGCGGGGCTACGCCGCCCACACCCGTTCCGCGTAGTCGACGAAGTTTCGCCCCATGATCTTCTCGATGCGGCCGGAGGAGCAGCCGCGCTGTTCCAGCAGCCGCATCAGCTCGCGGAACTGGTCCACGCCCCGCAGGTCGACCACGAAGGGGTAGGTGTCCGCCCGTTCACCGGCCGCGGAGACCCCGGCCTGCCGGCGCTGCGCCACGTGCTCGGCCAGCCGGGCCCGGTAGGCGTCGAGGTCGTCGATCGCGGTGACGGGGCCGTCGGTGCCGATTCCGACATGGTCCTCGCCGCAGACGTCCACGGCGTGCGCGATGTGCTCGACCACGTCGGCGGCGCGCGCGTGCCCGGTGGGGCTGAGGAACGGCATGAAGTAGATGCCGACGAAGCCGCCGCGGGAGGCCACCAGCCGCAGTTCCTCGTCGGTCTTGTTGCGGGGCAGGTCGGTCAGCGCGCGGCACCCCGTGTGGTTGATCGACACGGGGACACGGGAGTGGGTGGCGGCTTCCAGGCAGGTCCGCTCGCCGCTGTGCGACAGATCGACCATGAGGTGGTGCTCGTTGAGGGCGTCGACCACGTCGCGTCCGAACGCGGTCAGCCCCGTGCCGGAGGGTGCCGTCGAGCCGCCGCCGAGGTGGTTGGCCTGGTTGTAGGTCAACTGGACCACGCGCACACCGCGTTCGGCGAAGGTGGCGATCCTGGCGACGTCGTCCCCGACGGCCACCGCGTTCTGGAAGCCGTAGATGACGCCGACGCGTCCGTCGCGGGCGGCCGTGCGGATGTCGGCGACGCCGGTCACCTTGAGCAGGTCGGCCGGGTGACGGTCGATGATGCCGTCCCAGAGGTCGATCTCGTGCAGGGTGTGCTCGTAGGGCGGCAGGTCACCCATCACATAGCCCAGGGTGATGTTGACGGCGGTCAGGCCGGAGGCTCTCGCGTCGGCCAGCGTCCGGGCGTCGACGGTGTACTGCTCGCCGGTCGGGTTGAGGTCTCCCGCCGCCTCCATCGACTGCGGGGCGTTGGGGTTGTCGAGCTGCCCCAGCGCGTTGACGATCAGGGGTGTGGCGGTCAACGGGTCTCCCGGGATGGGGTGGTGGCGTAGTCGGCGCGCGGGAAGCGGCGGCCCCGCTTGACGGTGAGGGTGATGGTGCGCAGGTGGTCGATGTCGGCCAGCGGATCCCGCGCGAAGACCGCGAAGTCGGCCAGCTTGCCGGGCTCGACGCTGCCCGTCAGGTGTGCGGTGCCGGCGCTGCGGGCGCCGACGAGGGTCGCCGAGCGGAGCACGTCGGGGGTTGGGATGCCGCACCGCTTCACCAGGAAGGCGAGTTCCTCGTAGAGGGCGGGGAACGGCTCGTCGGGAGCGGTCTCGTAGTCGGTGCCGGTGGCCAGCGGCACGCCCGCCCGGTGCGCCTGCGCCGTGAGCGCGATGGCCAACTCGGTCTGCCGGCTGGCGCGTTCGGCGCTTTCCGGGTCGTCGTCGGCGAGTTCCGCGCTCGCCCACATGCCGGCGGTCGCATCCAGGACGACGTCCCGCTCCCGCATCCGGGCGAAGAGCGCGTCGAGCCGCGCGTCCTCGCCGGTGACCAGACTCTCGTGGTCGACGGCCGGCTTGGCCCGGTAACGGGTCAGCGGCTCCTTGGCGGCCTCGTGGGCCAGCAGGGTCACATGCGAGACGGTGTCCACGCCGGCCGCGACGACCTCGCCGGGGGTGGCGGGGAACACGGCCGCGTGCGCCCACACCGGGATGCCCTGGCGGTGCGCCTCGGCGGTGATGGCGGCGACGAGGTCCGCCTCCAGGTCGGCGTAGACCTTGATGGCCGACGCGTAGGTTCCGCGGGCCAGGGCCACTGCCAGGGGGAGGTCGGTCGTGTCGGTGACGGCCTGCATCCAGGGCACGTGTCCGGGGACGGCGCCCTGGGTCACCTGGTGGGTGCGGGGGTCGTCGAAGAAGCCCGGGCCCGCCATGAGGGCCGCGTAGTGGATGTCCGGGGCGGCGATCTCGCCCACCAGCGCGGCCCGCGCGAGGTCCCCGACCTGACGCAGGTCGTCCGCCATGTCCCGCACGGCCGTGACCCCGCTGTGGACGAGGCGGCGCAGGACCGCTTCGGCGGCGGGACGGTCGGGCGGAGTGGCGAGGTGCTGGTGCGCGTCGACGAGGCCGGGCGTGACGAAGTGACCGGTGAGGTCGACGACTTCGGCGCCGTCGGCGAGGGCGGCGGCCACGTCCGTCTCGTCCGCGACGGACCGGATCACGGAGCCGTCCACGACGAGTGACACGGCGGGCCGGGGCGCGCTGCCGGTCCCGTCGAACAGCGTGAGGCCGCGGTAGACCACCAACTCGCCGGCCTTGGGCGGCGCGAAGGGGTTCGCCGCCCCGGAACTCTCGTTCGTCAAGGTCACCACTCTCGATCTGTTACGCTCTACGTAACAACTCTCTCGCTACTCGAAACACGCGATACCCTACCCCCGAATCCCGGCGTCGGACACGCCTCGCCGGGGACGGTCCGTCCGGTCTCCGGGAAGGGTTTCGATGCCGCAGGCGACGCAAGCAACGCGAACGGCCGTGGACAAGGCGCTGGACCTGGTCGAGGCCGTCGCCCGCGCCCCCCGGCCGCCCCGGCTCACCGACCTCGCCGACGAGGTCGGGCTGCACCGGGCCACCGCCTACCGCGTCCTGGTGGACCTGGTCCGCCGCGGCTGGGTGCTGCGCGTCGACGACCGCTATCTGCCGGGCACCGCCGTCCTGCGCCTGTCGGCCCGGGCGGCGCACAACTCGCTGACCTCGCTGGCCCGCCCGGTGCTGGAGGACCTCTCCGCGCGCACCGGCATGATGGTCAACCTCCAGGTCCTCGAGAACGACGGCTCCCGGGTGGTGGACGTGATCCGCCCGGACCGGCTGGCGATGATCAGCACACTCCGGGACGAGGCCCTGCCCGTCCACCGGTTCGCCGGCCCCCTCGCCCTGGTGGCCGCCCTGCCCCCGCAGGCCCGCGGCCCCTACCTCGACGTGGCCCGCAAGGCCGGACATCCCCTGGACGGCGACGCGGGTCTGCTCGCCGACCTCGAACGGACCGAGGCCGACGGGTTCGCCGTCGAGCACGGCCGCAACGAGCAGTTCGTCGCCTCGCTGAGCCGCGCCGTCGTCCCGGTCCCCGGGGCACCGGTGTGCGCCGTCACCGTGGTCGGCCCGGATGCCGAGATCGACGAACCCCGGCTGCGCCGCCTGCGGGAGGAACTCGCCTCGGCGGTGGACACCCTCCGCGGCCTGCTGTCCGGCCCGGGCACGGCGAGCGGCGCGTGAACGACGTGCTCGTCCTCGACCGGGCGGCCACCGAGGCGGCCCTCGACCCGCGCCGCCTGATGGCCGCCGTGTCCGACGCGCTCGTCGCCGTGGCACGGGACACGGTGTCCGCGCCGCCCCGGATAGCGGCCTTCGCGCCCGGCGGTCTGCTGGGCGCCATGCCCGGATACGTGCCGGGTCTCGGCCTCGCGGCGAAACTCGTGTCGGTGTTCGCCGACCCCGCCCACCCCGGGCGCAGCACCCACCGGGGAATCGTGGCCCTCTTCGACCCCGAGGACGGCCGTCCCCTGGCCGTCATGGACGCCGAACCCGTGACGGCCTGGCGCACGGCGGCGGCCGCCACGCACAGCGCCTGGACCCTGGCCCGGCCCGGACCCGTCGTGGTCGTCGGCACCGGCGCCCAGGCCCGGGCCCAGGTCTCGCTCCTCGCCGCGCTCCGCCCGGCCGAACCCGTCACCGTCGCGGGCCGCGACCCCGTTGCGGCCCGCGCGCTGGCCGCCCTGCACCCGGCGGGCCGTGTGAAGGACGGCATCGAGACCGCCGTACGCGAGGCGTCCACCGTGTACTGCTGCACCGGCGCGACCCGCCCCGTCCTGCGCCGCGCATGGCTCGCCCCGGGCACCCACGTGAGCTCGGTCGGCGGCTCCCACGGACCCGAACTCGACGACGACACCGTCCGGGACGCCGCACTCTTCACGGAGTGGCCCGGTGCCGCCGCCACTCCCCCGCCCTCCGGCGCCCACGAGTTGCAGGGGTTGTCGAGAGACAGCGCCGTCGTGCTCCTCGGCTCCGTCCTGTGCGGCGAGGTGCCCGGCCGGACCTCCCAGGACCAGCTCACCGTCTTCAAGTCCACCGGCCACGCCGCCCTGGACGTGGCCGCCGCACACGTCGTCCACCGCACGGCGACCGGCCACCGCACGGATGAGCCGCCACACTGACGCGTCGGTGCGCCGGGAGCCGCCGAATCCCCACGAACCTCTCCCGGCACCCGTTCGAACGATTCGACCCGCGCGGCCCTGCACAGCACCGCCGTGCCCCCTCATCACACCCGCCACTCCCACAACATCCGAGGTCAGAGCGCCGCAGCGGTCCTCACCAGGGAGTTCACGGAAGTCTCTGCGCACGGTCCGACACCCGCATAGCGTGCGGTGACCCGAACACACGAGCCCCCTCCCCATGTTCGCGCGGGCCGCACCTCTTGGGGCCCACGACCCAGTAGGAGATCCTGGGATGTCCTCCGACACCTCCGACTTATACCCGGTGCGGCACCGGCCCGGACGGCACGCCTCCCCCACCGCGACCCCGCGGTGGGCCGCCCCGCCGGAGGACGCGCGCCTGCCGGACGACACGCGCCTGCCCGAACGTGCCCAGCAGTGGAACGGCAGCCATCGCGACCTCCGCCGGCTGCGCCGGGCCTGCCGCTGGCAGCGGCGCGTCGCCACGTTCGCCGCGCTCGGCTACTTCGCCGTCTTCCTCACCCTCACCGTCGAAGCGCCCTCCGTCATGACCCGCCTCGCACCGGGCGGCCTTCCCACCGGACTCTGCCTCGCCCTGGTCCAACTGCCGGTCACCTGGCTGGCCGTGCTCCTCTACGAGTACACGGCGCGCCGGTACGTCGACCCGCTGGCCCGGCGCGTACACCGCCGACCCGACCCCGTCCCGTCCGAGGAGCCACGGTCGTGACGGACTTCGACGGCTCCGCGCAGTCCTGGTCCCTGGTGGCGTTCTCGAGTGTCGTGGCCCTGACGCTCATGCTGTGCGTGCTGACCGGTCCCGACCGCGACGACCTCGACGAGTTCTACACCGGCTACCGCTCTCTGTCGCCCCTGCGCAACGGCCTCGCCATCGCCGGTGACTACATCTCCGCCGCCACCGTGCTCACCATCGGCGGGGTCATCGCGCTGTGCGGCTACGACGGCGTCGTACTGGCCCTGAGCACCGTGCTGTCCCTGCTGCTCCTGATGGTCCTGCTGGCCGAACCCCTGCATCACACCGGCCGGTTCACCATGGCCGACGCGCTCGGCAGACGGCTGCCCGGCCGCGCGGTGCGCATCACCGCGTGTGTGGTCACCCTCGCCTCGCTGGTGCCGATGATGGTCGTCCAACTGGCCGGGGTGGGCCAGTTGCTGGCGTACGTCCTCGGCTTCTCCGATAGTGCGATGCGGACCGGCTGCATCGTCGGGGCGGGCACCCTGATGATCAGCTACGCGGCCATCGGGGGCATGCGCGGCACCGCCCTGATCCAGATCCTCAAGACGGTGATCCTGCTCGGCTCCGGCCTGGTCGTCGCCGGACTCATCCTGCACACCTTCGGCTGGAGCCCCCGGAACCTGTTCCAGGCCGCGGCCCACGGCAGCGGCGCCGAGGAGAACTACCTGCGCTATGGCCTGCAGTTCGCCAACGGGCCGCACCGCGGCCTCGACATGGTGAGCACTCAGTGCGCCATCGTGCTGGGCGGCGCCTGCCTGCCGCACGTCACCATGCGGATGTACACCGCCGGCAGCGCTCCCCAGGTGCGCCGCGCGATGTCCTGGGCGATCTCGACGGTCACCCTGTTCATCGCCGTGATCACCGTCATCGGCGTGGGCGCCACGGCCCTCATCGGGCGCGCGGGCGTCGCCGGAGCCGACCCGCGCGGCAACACCGCCTACCTGCTCGGTTCGCGCGCCGCGTTCGGGATGCACCTGTCCCGCCCGGAGAGCCTGCTGTTCACCACCGTCACGACGGCGATCTTCCTGACCCTGCTGGCCTCCGTCGCCAGCATGACGCTGGCCTGCGCCAACTCCCTGGCCCACGACATCGCCGCGGCCCGCCCGAACGTCTCGCCGCTGCGCGAGATGGCCCTGGCGCGGCTGGCCGCCCTGGCGGTGGGCGTCCCCGTCATCCTGCTCGCCGTCGTCGCCCAGCACCGCAGCCTCCAGCCGCTCGCCACCGTCTCCTTCTGCCTCGGGGCGTCGGCCATCGCCCCCGCTCTCGTCTACAGCCTCTTCTGGCGGCGCTTCACCCGCGCCGGCCTGCTGTGCACGCTCATCGGCGGGTCGGTCAGCGTTCTCGTCCTGATGACCGGCACCAACCTCGTCTCCGGCTCTCCCGGATCAGCGTTCCCGGAAGTCGACTTCAACTGGTTCCCCTTCACCACCACGGCTCTCGTCTCGGTACCGGCGGGATTCCTCTGCGGCCTCCTCGGCACCGTCCTGTCCGGCAGAAAGGCGACCGCACGCGAACGGGAGCGTTACGCCGCCATCGAAGCCGTCCTCCTCGCGGGACCGCCAAGCCCCAGGAGCCACTGAACCCACCCGGCCCGAACGGCCGGGCCAGAACCGGACCAGCCTGGACCGGGCTTGGACCAGACGGGCCCGGACCATACGGGCCTGGACCAGATCGGACCGACGGCCACGACGTCCCCGACGCCCGGGACAGGGGCCGTGGGGTCAGGGGCCGTGGAGAGAGCGGCGGGCCGCAGGGCAGGCTCGGCCGTGTCCCCGAGCCGAGCATGATCGTTACTCCTGTTGCCGAACGGCCACCGACCGGTGAGCGCATCGGCATCCACTCCTGTGCGCCTCCGTCCGAGGCACACCCCGTCAGCCGAGAGGAACAGCATTGGTGAGCGGCTGGATCAACGTCGGTCTCGGCACCGCCGCCGCGCTCTGCCCCCTGCCGGGTGCGGGCGGCCCCGCGGTCGTCGTCGACACCACTCCCACCACCACACACGTGGTGATGTGTTCCGCCGACGGCTGGGTCGAGATCAGCGCCCCCTCCCGGCATCGGCCCGCTGCCCCTTCGTCGCCTCCGCCCGCACCACGGCCACCGCGTACGCCGGTCCCTTCGGCACCGGCGGAACAGCCGGCACCGGCGGCACACGCACCTCGCCCTGTCGGTGCTCCACCGGCTCCGCCTCGTTCGGCAGCCCCGCTCCCCCGGCCCGCCGTACGCCCGGTGCCCGCGCCGGAACCGCCGCCCGAGGCCGACGACGCGCCCGCCCCGGCACCGGCTCCCGCCCCGGCGCCCCGCGCCGCACCCTTCCGCTGGGTGCCCCGCTTCCACTACGGCGGCGGCTCGGCACGTCCGGCGCCCGCCGGTCTGTCCACCACGATGACCACCGTCGTGATCACCACGCCGGCGATCCTGGCCGCCGCCGCGCTACGCCCGGGCTCCCGACGCCGCAACGCCGGCTGACCCACCCCCGGGCCGCCCGTCGCCTCGTCCACTCAACTCGCCCATCCGACCATCCGCTCATCTCTCATTGCTCATCTGTTCATCTGCTCATCCTGGAGTCCTGCTGTGCCGGAATGGCTGATCTACACCCTGGCCTGCGCGCTGGTCTGCGCCTTCGTGGTCGCCGCCACCGTGATGCGCCACCGCCGTGTGGCGGACGACGAGGACACCTCGCAGACACCCGACGTGCTCGAGTACATGGTGATGATGGTCGGCGTCGTCTACGCCATCGTCCTGGGCCTGGCGATCGCCGGCGTCTGGGAGGCTCGCGGCGCCGCCGAGGACACCGTGCAGCGCGAGGCCCAGGCGCTGTACGAGATCAACCAGCGCCTGGACGTCTACCCCGCCGCCTTCCACACCCGGGTCCAGCAGCACATCGACGCCTACGCCCGGCACGCCGTGACCGCCGAGTGGCCCGCCATGGAGGACGACGATCCGATCGACGCCACCGGGGGCCGGCTGCTGACCCGCATCCGGAGCGACATCGCGCACCACACGCCCACCGACGAACTCCAGGCCCAGGCCTACCAGCCGCTCCTCGACCAGGTCGCCGCCGCCGATGACGCGCGCCACCAGCGCCTCGACAGCGCCGGCAGCACCCTGCCGGGGGTGGTCTGGTTCGGCCTGATCGCCGGCGGGTTCGTCACCCTCGGCCTGCTCTATGCCCTCCAGATCCGTCGCTCGGCCCGGGAGTTGATGCTGGCCACCGCGTTCAGCGCCCTGGTGGTCTTCCTGCTCTTCATGGTCTGGAGCTTCGACGCACCCTTCGGCCACTCCGGCACCGACTCGGCTCAGCCGTTGCAGGAGCTGTTCGCCGGCACGACCTGAGACACAGGCCTGGATCGCTCACAGGACAGGCGACGGCCCTGGGCCAGGGTCGACCTTGGTGAATACTCGTCGGCTGTGCACGATCAACTCGCGCACAGCCGGGTTGTGCGTGCTCTTCCAGATCAGCCCGAGTACCGCTGGTGTTTCGATGTCGTCGATGACGCGGGCGGTGAGCCGGTCACGGTAGCTCGCGGCCATCGACTCGCTGAGGACTGCGACACCCAGTCCACGGGAAGCCAGATCGGCGATGGCATCCGCGGCGCCGGCTTGCAGCCCGATCGCGGGTTGCAGGCTCTGCGCGGCACAGGCGCGGTCGAGCACCGCGCGCAGACCGGTACCGACGGGCATGCAGACGATCGGATGGGCGACCAGGTCGCGCAGAGTGACCCGGCGTTGTTTCGCCAAGGGGTGCCCCATGGGAACGGCCGCGACGAGCCGCTCGCTGATGACCGTCAGCGATTCCAGCCCCTCCGGGGCGGCGCCCGCGGTACCGACGAGAGCCAGATCGACGACATCGGCGCGCACTCCCTCGACGAGCCTGTCGGAGTTGTCCTCCAGCAGCGAGATCTCCACACCCTGATGAACCCGGTGAAACGCGGCGAGGGCGTCGAACAACGGGGTGAGGGTGCAGCCGATGACCATGCCGACGGTGAGCCGGCCCCGGATCAGACCGGTCACCTGCCCCACCACCTGGCCGACCGCCTCGGCTGCGGCAAGTGCGGCGCGGGCGTGTTCGAGTGCGGCACTTCCCGCGACGGTCAGGGTGACGGTACGCCCCGACCGGTCGAACAGCTCGGCGCCGAGTTCACGTTCCAACTGGCGGATCTGGGCGCTGACGCCGGACTGGCTGATGTGGACCCGCCCGGCCGCCCGGGTGAAGTTCCGCTCTTCGGCGACCGCGACGAAGTATTCGAGCTGCCTCAGGTCCATGACTGCAGATTCTAGCTCCTAGCAAATCCATCTGTTGGACTTCTGATCGGCGGCCGACAAGGCTAGGGAGCAGCTAAGCCGGATCTCAGGAGGAACCCGTGCAGGAGTACGAGAAGGCCGTGCGACCCGAGGACATCACCCGCTTGTTCGTCGAACGATCCAACGCGGGTGACGCGGCCGGGGTCGCCGCGCTCTACGAGGAGGACGCGGTGATGGCCTACCCGCCCGGGGAGCTGACGGTGGGACGGGACGCGATCCGTGCGCTGTGGGAGAAGGTGCTGGCCAACCGTCCCCGCTTCGAACCGGAACCGCCGCTGCCGACGCTGATCAGCGGCGACATCGCCCTCACCTCGACCCCGCCTAGGGACGGGGCCGGCGCCCGGGCACAGGTCGTCCGACGCCAGCCTGACGGGACCTGGCTGCGTGTGCTCGACCAGCCCGAGTTCGCCCCGCCCGCCCGCTGAGGCTGCGCGGCCGCGGCGCGGGAGACCGACGACATGCCGGGCCGTCGCCGCGCTGCGCAGGCGCTCACGCGACCGGTTCCTACCGTCCGGGAGCGCGGAGGGGCCCACCGGGGCCGGGTGGCCACCGAACCGGTCATGACTCGTCGCCGTCCTCGCGGCGCAGGAGGGCCAGTTGCCGCTGGACGGCGGCGGTGACCCTGCGCTCGTCGTCCGTGGCGAGAAGGTCGAGCAGGGCCCCTCGGAGCACCGCCAGTGTCAGAGTGCGGCGGACGATGCCGTCCTCGGTGTCTCGTTCCGACGGCGGCTGGCAGGCGGCCAGGACGTCGAGCCAGTCGTCCACGGTGGCCTTGGCGAACCCGGCCCAGGGGCCGTCGGGTTCGACGAGGGAGCGGGTGTACGTCCAGCAGTTCGGCTGGAACACCGAGTTCAAGGCCCTGGTGGCCAGGATCGTGGCCGAGTACGAGGCAGGGCGCTCCCCGGCCACGAGGCAGGCTGGGTCGCCGCGTGTCCTGCTCGTCACCCCGGCCGCCCGGGGCCCCGGTCCGGGCACCCGTCTCGTCGAAGAGTGCCTCCTGTCCGCCCGCAGGATCTACGAACACTTCGGCTTCCTCCTCGCCGACGAAGAGCCCCCTCACGGTCTCGGCCCCGACCTCGTCAGCCAGAACTGGATCCTCGACCTCCATGACGGCCTTACGGAGGGATGAAGGACTCCGCGGCATCACCGCCGGGCCAGCTCCGCCAGCCACGGATGTCCGGGGTGCACAAGGTCCAGCCACCCGCTGAGGCGATCCCGCCGCGCCCGGCCCAGCAGCGGAAGCACCCCGTCGAAATCCGCCTGGTCCTTGGGCCGGATCGCCTTCGCCTTGAACAGCAGCACCAACTCCGGCACCAGGTAGGGGATCCCGTCCGCCGTCCGCTCGATGATCGCGTCGTACGGCAGCCGCAGGCCCTCGTCCCGCCGGCAGACCCACGTCGTGCCCTCGTGCGGCTCGCGAAAGACGTCGAACTGGAACTGGCCGTTCAGCGGATCCCGGAGCCAGGTCTGGTACGTGGCCGCCAGTGCCTCAGCTCCCGCCTCCGCCCAGACCCGTCCCGAACCCACCGCGTCCCAGGCATATTCGGGGAAGCGGTCCCGGATCTCGGGGAATCCCGCCGCGGGCACCGCGATCTCCAGATCACCGTGCGGCCGCGACGGCGCCCCGCGAAACAGATCCAGCGCCCACCCCGCGGCGATGCACCAAGGCGCATCCACCCCACTCAACCGCGCCGCCAGCTGCTCCGGCGCCCAGGCATCCGCCCACCGGGCGTGCAGTTCGTCCGCATCGAGCACAGTGCCGCCGGGCGGCAGGGGTTCGGTCATCGGCACAACCTACTTCCGACGCCGAGCTCCTCCTCGTGCCGACCTCGTCCGCAGACGGGAGGGGTCGAAAATTGACCCACGATTCTGACTCCAAAATGCACCCAGGCTCCGGTCGATTGACTCCCTAGAGTCGTAGCCATGACGAAGAACAACGAGAACACGCAGCCCGCCCGGACCGCTCAGACCGCGACCGTCGCCCCGATCCTCACCCGCGCCGCCGACGCCGAGACGACCCGTGATCCCAGCAGTGTCATGACTCTGCTCGCGGACTCCGCCCACACCGGAGGGCGGCTCACCAGCTACCGGTCGTCGTTCGCCGAGGGCGCGGTCGGGGCACCCGCCCACCTGCACACCAAGGCGTCCGAGGCGTTCTTCGTGATCGACGGAGCGCTCCAGGTACTGGTGGGTGAGGAGATCATCGTCCTGGAGGCGGGCGACTTCCTCGTCGTGCCGCCGCACACCCCGCACGCCTTCGCCGCGGCGCCGGGCAGGACCGCCGACGTGCTGTTCGTCTTCACCCCGGGTGCCGACCGCTTCGACTACCTGCGGCTCCTCGGCCGGGTCATGCGCGGCGAGGCCGACCCGCAGGAGATCAAGGACTCCTCGGAGCGGTTCGACAACCACTACGTCGACAGCCCGGCGTGGCGCGAGGCACTCGCCGCACGCGGCTGAGGCCTGCCCGCAGCGAGCGAAGGCGTCCTCAACGGGGCGCCAGGACATGACCGTTGGGCGATGCCGTCGGGTGCCCGCCCGTCCGCAGCCGTGATCCACCTCGGAGGACCGGCGCCCTCACGAGGCGGGCCTCCGGTGGGGCAATTGCCGTTGCCGGCGGGCACCGAGCCGACGATGCTGTGGTGGTGCCAGGACAGCGCAAGAGAAAACGGCAGCAGCAGGACGCGAGTCGGCGGGCTGCCGCTCGCACCGCTTCCGGCACCGGCTACTGGAAAGTGCTCTTCGAAACTCAGGACGCGTCCGAATGGCGTTCACATCTGCGCCGTCTGCGTTCCGCCGAGGAGCAGATCGACTGGGCGATGACCCGGGTCGACACGCTCTGCGGGCGACTGGTGCAGCCCACCACCTATCGGCTGAGCCTGTTCGTACCGGGCCCGGAGCGCCCTTCGAACCAGGACCTCTCCGATCATTGATCTCGGGGCCGGCAGGAGCGACCGCCGCGAGAAGCAACTCCGGTAGCGCCGACGTCCTCATCCCGGTGATCGGCGGACTCGCCCTGGTCGGCGGCTTCGTCGCCTGGGCACTGCCGCGTGCCGGGGCGCTGGCCAATCTGCGGCTCCTCGGGTAGCAGGCCCATGTAGGCGGCGCCGAAGGGCGCGATCATGGCGGCGCCCAGCCGATGCCGCGGACGAACAGTGCGCCCATGAGCAGGACCTCGTCGGTGTTTCGGCGGTGACGAAGGCGAACGTCACCGTGGCCACGGTGACGAAGGCGAACGCGGTGAAGGCGACCCGGCGGGGGCCGAAGCGGTCGGTGTACCTGCCTGCCAGTCCGCGCGCGACGAGCGCGCCGACGTCCTGCGGGATGAGCAGATCCCGGACGCCGGCATCATCACCCGCGTCGCCCAGCAGAACGGCGGCTCGGTGGGGATCGCCGTCCTCGCCGTCACCTTCCAGCACTCCGCAGGGGACGCCCGCACCCCGGGCGGCCTGGCCGACGGCTTCGACGCCGCCTTCTGGTGGTCGGTGGCCTTCACCGCCGTCGCCGTCCCGCTGTGCCTGCTCCTGCCCGGCCGCCCGCGGCCACCGGTCCCCGCCGACAAAGCCGGAACAGGCACGGTCGCCGAGGTCCAGGAACCGACCGGTCGATCATCACCCGGCGCGTGACCGCCGTCGAGCCCTCGGTGCCCACAGCGAAGGGGCCCGGCGATGCCGGGCCCCTTCTTCTCGTAGCGGGGACAGGATTTGAACCTGCGACCTCTGGGTTATGAGCCCAGCGAGCTACCGAGCTGCTCCACCCCGCGTCGGTGATGCCACCCTACACGTGATCCACGGGGTGCTGCGTCGTGCGGCCGTCTCAGCCGCGGACGATGTTCTCGGCCTGCGGCCCCTTCTGCCCCTGGGTCACGTCGAAGGTGACCGGCTCTCCCTCGACCAGCTCCCGGTAGCCGTTGCCGGAGATGTTGGAGTAGTGGGCGAAAACGTCCGGTCCGCCGCCGTCCTGGGCGATGAACCCGAAGCCCTTTTCGGAGTTGAACCACTTCACGGTGCCGCTGGCCATGCTGCTCGTCCTTCGATCCTTGCCGGGAGGTCCCGGCTGTCCTGTGTGCGGGGCCGTCCACGACCGGAAGGCACCCGGCGTTCGTCCTACCCCGTCCACGCGGCGGTTATCCGACTTATATGCCGGACACAGCAATCGATTTGCCGAAGCCCGGTGCGGCGTACCTCCCGCGCTTCCCGCGCTCGTGGGCCGGCTGCCGCAGATGTCCCGATCGCTCTCCGTGCCCTGTCCGGCCCAATCCCCCGCGCAGACGGCTCACCAGGCTGGTCAACTGGCCGGAAGGCTCCGTATCTCTCTGCAAGGGACTCAACATGGCCGTCGTCGTGGTTCTCGACATGCCGGGGATGACCCAGGCCCAGTACGAACTGAGCGCGGAGAAGGTGTCCGGCCGCCCCGGCCCGGTCAAGAGCCCCGCCGACTGGCCGGTGGCCGGTCTGATCTCGCACACTTCCGCCCCCACCGACAGCGGCTGGCTCGTCGTGGACGTGTGGGAGTCCGAGGAGGCGTTCCGGCAGTTCGGTGAGACCCTCGTCCCGATCCTGCGGGAACTCGGTCTCGGGGACGTACAACCGCGCACCTATCCGGTGTTCAACGTGGTCACCCGGTAGCACCGGTCCGGCCCGGCGTACGGGTTCCTCCGCCTCCGGGCCCCGGCGACCTCGCGCCGGTCCGTGAGCGAGCGGCCGGCGCGCGGCTGCGGCGCCCGGCCCTCGTCCGTGTCCGGTGGCAGCCGGCCCCTTCGCGCGGCCGCGCGTCCCCGAGGTCCCCCGCGCACTCGCCCGCCGTCCCCTCCCTCACCGACAGCTCAGCGCTACCGCGCCAACGCCCACCCTCGGACGCAGGGGTGCTGGTCACCTCGTCAATCCCGGCGTCCGATTCTTGACGATCTCCGGAAGGAACGGGGGACATGATCGTCGGCTGTCGGGCAAGGCGGGGGAGGTGACACGTATCGCACTGGTGGTCCTCGTTCTGGCCGTCGCGCTCGCGGCGGCCGCGGCCGCGTGGGGAAGTTCGCCGTGGTGGTGGTTCGCCGCCGTGCCGCTGCTCGTGCCGGGCCTGCTGGGCGTATGGGACCTGATGCAGCGCCGGCACTCCGTGCTGCGCAATTATCCCGTCCTCGGGCACGCCCGCTTCCTCCTGGAGAAGATCCGCCCGGAACTGCAGCAGTACTTCATCGAGCGGAACTTCGACGGCCGTCCCTTCGACCGGGACACCCGCACCATCGTCTACGAGCGGGCGAAGGGAACCGCCGCCGAGCAGCCGTACGGCACCGAGCGGGACGTCTACCGTCCCGGCTACGAGTTCCTGGTGCCGTCGATGGCGCCGTGTCCGGTGCCGGAGACCGCACCACGGGTGCGGATCGGCGGACCCGACTGCGGCCGTCCGTACGACATGGCGCTGCTGAACGTCTCGGCGATGAGTTTCGGCTCGCTCTCCGCGAACGCGATCCTGGCGCTCAACGGGGGTGCCGCGGCAGGAGGTTTCGCCCACGACACCGGCGAGGGCGGACTGTCGGAGTACCACCTGCGGCCGGGCGGTGACCTCGTCTGGGAGATCGGCACCGGCTACTTCGGCTGCCGGACCGACGACGGCGACTTCGACCCGGCGGAGTTCGCCGACAAGTCCGCGCACGAGCAGGTGAAATGCGTGTCGCTCAAGCTCTCGCAGGGTGCGAAGCCCGGCATCGGCGGAGTCCTGCCCGGAGCGAAGGTCAACGCCGAGATCGCCCGGGTGCGGGAGGTGCCCCAAGGCCGGACGGTGATCTCACCGCCCTACCACCGGGTGTTCTCCACGCCGCGCGAACTCGTGCGCTTCATCGCCCGGATGCGGGAACTGTCCGGTGGAAAGCCGACCGGTTTCAAACTCTGCGTGGGGTCGCGCCGGCAGTTCCTCGCCGTGTGCAAGGCGATGCTGGCGGAGGGCACCGCCCCGGACTTCATCGTGGTGGACGGGGCGGAGGGCGGCACCGGGGCCGCGCCCCTGGAGTTCGCCGACCACGTCGGCACCCCGCTCACCGAGGGGCTCCTGACCGTGCACAACGCCCTCGTCGGCACCGGTCTGCGCGACCGCGTCAGGATCGGCGCGAGCGGCAAGATCGCCACCGGTACCGACCTGGTCAAGCGCATGGTGCAGGGCGCCGACTACGGCAACGCCGCACGGGCGATGATGTTCGCCGTCGGCTGCATCCAGGCGCAGCGGTGCCATACGAACACCTGCCCCACCGGTGTCACCACGCAGGACCCCCGGCGGGCCCGCGCACTCCATGTCGGCGACAAGACGCTCCGGGTCCGGCGCCTGCAGGAGGCGACGGTGGCGAGCGCCTTGCAGATCATGGCGTCCATGGGCGTCGACGATCCCGCGCAGTTGCGTCCCCATATGCTCCGCCGGCGCATCGACCCCCGCACCGAATGTTCCTTCGAGGAGCTCTACGAGTGGCTGGCGCCCGGGCAGTTGCTCGCCGAGCCGCCCGCCTCCTGGGCGGCCGACTGGAACGCCGCCGACCCCGACCGTTTCACCGTCTGATCTGGAGGATCCCGTGGCCCGAACCGTCGCGCGCGTCATCGTGGACGCACTGAGCGAACTTGGCGTGCGCCAGGTCTTCGGCGTCGTCGGTGACGCCCTCAATCCGCTGACCGACGCCATCCGCACCACCGAGGGCCTGGAGTGGGTGGGCTGTCGGCACGAGGAGGCCGCGGCCTTCGCCGCGAGCGCCCAGTCGCAGCTCAGCGGCACTCTGGGCGTGTGCATGGGCACCGTCGGCCCCGGCTCGGTGCACCTGCTCAACGGGCTGTACGACGCGGCCAAGAGCCGTACGCCGGTGCTGGCGATCGCCGGGCAGGTCCCGCTCGCCGAACTCGGCAGCGACTACTTCCAGGAGGTCGACAACGACGCGCTCTTCAGCGACGTGGCCGTCTTCCGGGCGACGATCACCTCGGGCGACCAGCTGCCGCAGATGCTGGAGACGGCGGTGCGCACGGCGCTGGGCCGCAAGGGCGTCGCCGTGCTGACCGTCCCCGGTGACCTGGGGGAACGGGAGCTGAGCGCGGACCGGCCGGCCCGGTTCTCGCTGAACGCCCCGGTGAGCCGACCGGATGAGTCCGCCGTCCGGCGGGCCGCCGAACTGCTCGAACGGGCGCGGCGGGTCACGCTGCTCGTCGGACGGGGCGCCCGCGCCGCGCGAGAGGACGTACTGGCCCTGGCCGACCGGCTGGCCGCGCCGATGGTGCTCACGCTGAAGGCGAAGGAGGGGTTCGAGGGCGACGCCAATCCCTTCCAGGTCGGCCAGACCGGGCTGATCGGCAACCCGGCGGCCGCGTCGGCCCTCCAGGACGCGGACACGCTCCTGCTGCTGGGTACCGACTTCCCCTACCGGGACTGGTATCCGGAGGGCCGAACCGTCATCCAGGTGGACACCGAGGCCGCCCACATCGGGCGCCGGGTCCCCGTGGAGGTGGGGCTCGTCGGTGATACGGGCGCGACCGTCCGGGATCTCCTGGCCCAGCTCGCCGCCGCGCCCGCCGGAGGCGAAGGCGCGCGCGACCGCTCGCACCTGGAGGACGCCCGCAAACGCTTCGAGCGGTGGCGCGAGGGTCAGGCGCGGCTCGCCGACCCGGCCCACGACAAGGGGGTTGTGGGCCGCCTCCGCTCCGCGCTGGACAACCGCGCCGGTGACATCCGCCCGGAGGCGCTGGCCGCCGTGGTGGACCGCCTGGCCGACGACGACGCCGTCTTCACCTCCGACACGGGCATGGCCACCGTGTGGCTCTCGCGTTTCGTCGAGATGCGCGGCGAGCGGCAGCTGATCGGTTCCTACAACCTGGGCTCCATGGCCAACGCCATGCCCCAGGCCCTCGGCGCCCAGTGCCTGGACCGGGACCGCCAGGTGGTGGCCTTCTGCGGCGACGGCGGGCTGAGCATGCTCCTCGGCGACCTCATGACACTCAAGACGAGCCGGCTCCCCGTCAAGCTCGTCGTCTTCGACAACCGCCGGCTGGGCATGGTCAAACTCGAACAGGAACAGGCCGGGCTGCCGGAGTTCGGCACCGTGCTGGACAACCCCGACTTCGCGGCCGTCGCCACGGCCATGGGCATCACCGGCATCCGTGTGACCGACCCGGCCGAACTGGAGGAGGCCGTCCGCCGGGCCTTCAGCACCCCCGGGCCCGTCCTGCTCGACGTGCTCACCAACCCCGACGAGATCGCCGTTCCGGCCAAGCCGACCGTCGCGCAGGGCTGGGGCTTCGCGGTGGCCAAGGTGAAGGAGGTCGTGCGCAGCCAGGGGGACACGGACGCGCACTGACCGCCCGGCCGAGCGCCTGCAACTCCCTGACCGTGCCCTGCCCCGGGGTGGTGTCCTCGCGACGCCCCGGGGTCTCGCGGCACAGTGGGACGGCACCGATCCGATCCGGCAGTCCGGCCGAGCCGCCCCCGACGAAGGAGTTCACCATGGAGTACCCCGACCTGACGGCCCTGCCGGCGGAGCTGCGGGACGCCGTCACCGCGCGTGGTTCGCTCAACGTCTTCCGCATGATCATGCACTCGCCCCGACTCGCCCCCGAACTGCTGGAGATGGCCGACGCGATCCTGCAGCGCAACTCGCTCCCGGACCGGTCGCGCGAGCTCGCCATCGTGCGGGTGGGCCGCGTCTACCGGGCGCCGTACGAGGTCCACCACCACGAGAACATCGGCCGTCTGGTCGGTCTGGGCCAGGCCGCGATCGACGCCGCCGCCACCGGTTCCACGGAGGGGCTGTCGGACGAGGAGGCGGCGGTCCTGCGCTGCACGGACCGCCTGCTCGCCCGGCACACCCTGAGCGACGCCGAGCGCGCGGAGGTGCTGGAGTTCCTCACGGTGGGTCAGCTCTCCGACCTCGTCATCACGGTCGGCTTCTACCAGCTCGTCAGCAACTTCCTGAACACCTTCGGCGTGACGACCGAGGGCGAGACCAGCCCGTACTGAGCCGTCCCGCACTCGGGAGTCCCCGGCCGGTCAGTCCTGCTCGCGCCCCAGTACGTACAGATGCGGCACGAACGGGGGGACGAAGATGTAGTCGCCGGGAGAGGTGCGCAGCCGGATCTCTTCCGGGGTGCCGCCGGAGTCGTCGAGGAAGACGAACTCGGGGTGTCCGCTCACCACATCGTGCGCACCCTGCCCCCCGAGGCTGGCACCGCCCCTCTCCGTGGTGGTTTCCGTGGTCAGCACGGAGGCGCTCCGTGGCCGGCCGGGAGAGGCTGTGACCCACAGCGACGGGCCCGGCAGGATCCGCCGGGCCGATCGCGGCCCACGCCTTGACCACGGGAGCAGACATGACCAGCACTGACGGCAGCACGTACGAGGGATTCACGGCCGAGGAGCGGGCCGCGATGAAGGAGCACGCCGAGGGGCAGAAGAAGGCGGCGCGTCGCGGTTCGCCTGCGGACAAGGCGGCGGAGGCGGAGCGGGACGTGCTCACGAAGATCGCCGAGATGCAGGACTCCGACCGGACGATGGCCGAGGTGGTCCATGCCGTGGTCACGGCCAACGCCCCGGCCCTCGCGCCGAAGCTCTGGTACGGGATGCCCGCATACGCGCTGGACGGCAAGGTCGTCTGCTTCTTCCAGAGCGCGGCCAAGTTCAAGTCGCGCTACGCGACCCTCGGGTTCAACGACCCGGCGAAGCTGGACGAGGGCACGATGTGGGCGACCGCCTTCGCCCTGACCGAGGTGACGGCCGAGGCGGAGGCGCGGATCGCCGCACTGGTGAAGCAGGCGGTGAGCTGATGGCGCGCCGGCCGCACGGGTCGAGCGGCTACCGGACGGCCACGGGTGCGAGACCGAGGTCGGCGAGCACGGCCGCACCGGCGGCGGCCTGCTCGCCCCCGGCGAGCAGCAGGGTGCGGGCCGACTGGTAGGGGCAGCCGGCCGCCTCGAAAGCCGCGGCGGCGGCGAGTTGCCGCTCCGGGTTGCCGTCCAGCAGGGCCTGCGCGCGGTCCACCTGGGCGGTGGCGATCGGATTGCCGACGACCACGGTCCGGGCGGCGTCGATCCGGGCCCGGGCGTCCGGGTGCCCGGCGAGCACCGCGGCTTCCGCCCGGAGCGCCACGTACCAGTGGAGCCAGACCCAGGACACCCACTTCCACACCTGTTCCGGCGCCGGGGCGACCCGCTGCGACGCCGCGTCCGCGTCCCCGTGGTGGAGCAGCACCATGGCGTCGAAGACCGCGCCGTAGCCGTGGCGGTGCTCCGGTGCGTTGCCCGCCCGGTCGACGATCGCGCGCCAGGTCTCCCGGCCGTCGTGGTCGCCGCGCAGGCCGTGCACCATGGCGACCGAAGCGGCGGCGGGGCCGAGCGAGAAGGAGCGCTGACGGCCGCTCCGCTCCCACGCGTCGAGGAACCGCGCACCGCCGGTGAGCACCTGGTCGGTATGGCCGGCGAACGCGTCCGCGACCAGCAGCCAGGACGTGGCGTGGTGCCCCACCTCGGCCAGCAGCGGGTGGTCGGCGAGCTGTCCGCCCCACCGGCGGGCTTCCGGCAGCCGGCCCACGCCGACGGCGGTTCCGGCGGCCATGGCGAGGGCGTCCATGAGCTCGTGCGCGCCGGCCGGGGTACGCGGCGCCGGGTCCAGGACGTCGATCCGGCGCTGCGCGGCAGCCGCGGCGGCGAAGGCCTCACCGGTCCAGCTCCGGGCGCCGGAGAGCGCGTCGAGGGCGGCCGATTCCGCCACCGGGTCGCCCGCGCACCGGGCGAGGCCGACAGCGCGTTCGGCGCGTACGACGGTCTCCTCCACGGTGTTGTCCAGGTCGCCCTGAACGGCGCCGAACGCGTCCGCGACCACCGCCGCCTCGGCGAGCGCGACAGCCGCCTGAGCGGCCGGGGCGTCGCCGGCCAGCTCTTGCGCCGCCGCGAGCAGGGCCGTGACCTCTTCCCTGGGGGGGACCTGCGTGAAGGTACTGGAGAAGCGGTACGCGTTGGTGGCGGCGGCCGCCAGGTCGCGGCCCGCACCGGCGGTGTCGCCGGCCCGGCGCGCGGCGTCCGCTGCGGCACGGTGCAGCCGGAACATGTCGTCACCCAGCCTTCGGCACCCGGCCACCGCGGCGGCCTGCCGCAGTGCCGCGGCCCGGCCGGCGTCGTCGGAGAGCCCGGCCGCCTGCTCGTACCGCTGCTGGGACTCGCCGAGCAGGTTGCGGAAGAAGGCCAGCTCGGCCAGGGACAGGGCGAGACGACGCGCGTCCGCGCGCCGATCCGGCCGGTCGGCCGCCCAGGTGAGGGCGGCCCGGAGGTCGTCCGCCACGGCCTCGAACCGGGCACGCCAGTGCGCGCCCGACGCTCCGACGAGGACACGGGCGCCGGTCGAGCACCAGTCCAGGTGGCGCGATCGGACCCGGTCGAGCTCGTCGGCGTCGGTGAGCCGCTCCGTCCCGTACTGGCGGATGGTCTCCAGCGCGTGGTACCGGGTCCCGGTGGCCGACGAGGTCACGGACAGGAGGCTCTGCTCGGCGAGTCTGCCGAGCCCGTCGACGACGGCGGCCGGATCCAGCGGACCGAACCCGGCGACCTCGGCGGCCGCCTCGGCGGTGAACGGCGCCACGAACACCGACACCCGGCGCAGCAATGCCTGGCTCTGCGGCTCCAGCAGGTCATGGCTCCAGTCCAGCACCGCCCGCACCGACCGGTGCCGGTCGTCGGCGCGGGGCCCGCCGGTGAGGATCCGCAGCTGATCGGAGAGGCCTGCCGTGAGGCCGTCCAGTCCGAGGGTGGACCACCGCGCCGCCGCCAGCTCGATCGCCAGCGCCATGCCACCGAGCCGTTCGCAGATGGTCACGACCTCCTCGTTCGATGCCGGACCAGGCGGCTGGCCGACCGCCGACGCGCGGTCCATGAACAGGGCCACCGCCTCCGACCGGTCACCGCCGGCCCGCGACAGCGGCGGGACCTGGAAGACCCGCTCGAACGGCACCATCAGCCTGGCCCGGCTGGTCACGAGCACCCGCAACCGCGGACAGGCCGCCAACAGCCGTTCCAGGAACGGCGCCACCGCGTCGCTCACCCGCTCGCAGTTGTCCAGCACCAGCAGCGTCCGGCGGTCCGCCAGTGCGGCAAGCATCGCGTCGTCGATGCCCCGTCCCGGTTGCTCGCCCACCCCCACGGCCGCCGCGACGGCCGCGCCCACCCGGCCCGGTTCGGTCACCGGGACCAGGTCGACGAACCACACCCCGTCGGCGAAGTCGTCGGCTACGTCCGCCGCCACCGCCAGCGCGAGGCGCGTCTTGCCCACGCCACCCGGGCCGACCACGGTCACCAGTGGGTGCGCCGTCACCGCCTCGGCCAACTGCCCGCGCTCCGCCACCCGGCCGACGAACGCGGTCAGCGGTGTCGGCAGGGCGGGTGACGGGCGCGACGGCTCGGTTCGGCCGAACTCGGCCGCGTGCCGGGCGAGCGCCCGCCGGTCCGGCAGTTGGAGTTTGCGCAGCAGCGAGGAGACATGCGACTCGACGGTGCGTACGGAGATGACCAACCGCGCGGCGAGCTCCGCGTTGCTCAGGTGCTCCCCGAGCAGTGCGAGCACCTGGGCTTCCCGGGCGGTTATCTCTGGACTGATCACCGCCTCATTATCCGTGTGTCCGTGGCGGTTTCCGTGGTCGGCACGGAGGCGGCCCGCAGCCGTGCCGCGAGAGTCTGTGACCACGGCGATCGGCCCGGCGGGCTTCCCCGGGCGATCGCGACCCACGACCGGACTTCCGCCGATCGTGGCCACGAGGAATTCCGGAGGACCCATGGACGCCGAACCCCGCTCCCACGCTCAGCGTCGGCACGACACCGAACACCGGCTCACCCACGACGTGGACGTCTGGGTGGCCAGTGCCTCGGCGGACGGCGCGCCGTACCTGGTACCGCTGTCCTTCGACTGGGACGGGGAGGCCGTGTGGGCCGCCACCCCGACGAACAGCCCCACCGGCAGGAACCTGGCCGCCACCCGCACCGTCCGGCTGGCGCTCGGCCGCACCCGCGACGTCACCATGATCGACGGCGAGGTCGAAGTCCTCGACCTCGACGGGCTGCCGGGGGAGCGAGGAGACCGGTTCGCCGAACGCGCCGGTTTCGATCCGCGTACGCAGGCCACCTCGTACCGCTGGTTCCGGATCGTCCCGCGCCGTATCCAGGCCTGGCGCGAGGAGAACGAGCTGTCCGGCCGCGAGCTGATGCGCGACGGCCGGTGGCTGACCTGACGTTCCGGCCGGACCCGCCTGCCGGACGCGAACTCGGCGCCGCGCGTGACACGACCGAACTCGGCTCCGCCGCGCGCCACGACTCCTGAGAGCGGAGCCGAGCCGCATCCGCTCCCCCGGTCCGGAGCGAAGTGGGGTGGACGGCACGAAGCCGCACACCGGCACGGGTGCGTTCGTGCCCGTGGGCGACCCGGTGAGGGAGGCAGACAACGTGACCGCAACCGAACGATCACCGGACGTCGTGGTGATCGGAGCAGGGGTGGCCGGCCTCGCCTGTGCTCAGGACCTGCTGGCCGCCGGCGTCCGCGTGCGGATCCTGGAAGCCTCCGACGGGGTCGGTGGCCGGATGCGCTCCGACCGTGTGCGCGGCTTCGTGATCGACCGTGGCTTCCAGGTCTTCAACCCGTCCTACCCACAGCTCCGGCGACGCCTGGCAGGGGACGGGCTGGACCTCCGTCCCTTCGACCGGGGCATCCTCATCCACACCGACACAGGCAGGCGCCGCCTGACCGACCCCCGCGCTCACCCGGCCACGCTCGTCGACCTCCTGTCAGGGCGCTTGGCAGGACCGCGCGACCTGGCGGCGCTGGGTGCCCTCTCGGCCTCGGACGCGATCCGACCGCCGCACCGGCTGAAGCGGCGGCCGGATCGCAGCACACGCAAGGCTCTTGCCGAAGCGGGCTTCACCGACGCGTTCGTCGAGCGCTTCTTCCTGCCCTTCCTGTCCGGGGTGTTTCTGGAAGACCGGCTGGAGACGTCCGCGCGGGTTTTCCATCTCGTGTGGCGCAGCATGCTGCGCGGCACCCTGAGCCTGCCCGCCGCAGGCATCGGTGCCGTACCGCTCGCCTTGGCCGCGTCGCTGCCGACGGGCACCGTGCGACGGGAGACGCCGGTCGAGCGTCTGACGGACGACGGCGTGGAGACCGCCAACCGTGAACTCGTCCCGGCGCGCGCCGTGGTGGTGGCCACGGGCCCGGGACCAGCCGGAACCCTGCTGCCCGACGTCACCGTGCCCGCGTACCGCGTGGTGACGACCTACTACCACGCCATGCCGGACCCGCCGCTGAACGAGCCCACTCTGCTGGTGGACACCCGGCGCCGCTTCCTCAACACGTGCGTGCTGAGCAATGTGGCCGCCACCTACGCGCCCCCCGGCCGGGCACTCGTGGCCACCTCGGTGCTCGGCGCGGACGCAGCAGGCCGGGAACGCACGCTGCGCGCGGCGCTGAGCGAGGTCTACGACACCGATGCCGGCCGCTGGGAGCTGCTGACCGTCCGTACGGTGCCCGACGCGTTGCCCGCGATGGCGCCCCCTCAGGAACTCAGCCGCACGACCCGGGTGTCCCGGGGCCGATACGTGTGCGGTGACCATCGGGCCACTGGCTCGGTCCAAGGGGCAATGGCCTCGGGCGCGCGCGCTGCCAGGGAGGTGCTGCGCGACCTCGGCAGGTAGCACCCGCGGAAGGAACGAAGGGCGACACGCGGGAACCCTCGGCGTCACGGGCTTAAGCGGGGGCCGCCTGGTCATCGAGCAGGATGCCCAGCCGCCCGGCCACGGTGGTAAGGGTCGTTCCCAAGGGGAGCGCGACCCGGGTGAGCGCGTGTTGGTCGCCCCGGGTCGGGTCCCGGTTGACGATGAGCACCGGCTTCCCGGCCTGGCCCGCCTGGCGGACGAACCGAAGCCCGGACATCACGGTCAGTGAGGAGCCGAGGACCAGCAGCGAAGCCGCCTCGCGGACCAGAGTGCGGCAGTGCTCCACGCGCGGCGGCGGAACGGATTCGCCGAAGAACACCACGTCCGGTTTGAGGATGCCGCCACAGGCCGCGCAGGGCACCACCCGAAAGTCCCCCACCTGGTCGTCGGTGAGGTCGGCGTCGCCGTCCGGATTCATCGCCGCCGCCACGGGCTCGAAGTCCGCATTGGCCTCCGACAACCGCCGGGCGAGCTCGTGACGCGGGCTGAAGGCGCCGCAGGACAGGCAGACGACCCGGCCCAGGCTCCCGTGGAGTTCCACGACGTCCTCGCTGCCGGCGGCCTGGTGCAAGCCGTCGACGTTCTGGGTGATCAGGCCCGAGAGCAGACCGTGCCGCGCGAACGCGGCCACGGCCCGGTGCCCGGCATTGGGGCGGGCGCGCCCGAAGGTGCGCCAGCCGAGGTGGCTGCGCGCCCAGTACCGGCGCCGGGCCTGGGCATCGGAGGTGAAGTCCTGGTAGGTCATCGGAGTGTGCCGGCTCAGGCTCCCGCCCTCACCCCGGTAGTCGGGGATGCCCGACTCCGTGGAAATACCCGCCCCGCTGAGCACCAGTACGCCGCCGGCGCTCAGCGCGTCGACGACCTGCTCCGGATCGGTCGTGCCCGGCGGCAGGTCCTCGGCGGGGGTCCAGCTCAGAGTGGGGCGCATGCGCATGCCGCCAGGGTACGGAACAGGCTGCCTCAAGTGTCCGAGTCCGTGACCGGGCCGCGGCCCCGAGCTCCCTCGGCCCGGCCCCGAGGTTCGGTTGCGTTCGCAGGACGCGAGATGGGTCACAACATGATCCCGTGAAGTGCCCTCCGGAGCGGCGCTACGGGCCTGCACACACCGCATTTACCTGCAGTATGCAGCGAAGTGTGCACAGCCCGTGAAGGGGACATGTCCGCCTATCGTCGCTCTCTGGCCTGCCGCCGGCGCCGTCGAGCAGACCCGTCACTGCCCCCGACGAAAGTAGGCGAGCGAAGCTTTGCCGACTGCCACAGTCGCCTCTCCCCCGACATCCCTCCCGAAGGACGCCACCGCCCCCGAGAACGCCACCGTCACGGACCCCGCACTGGTGAAACGCGCGGTGAGGGCCGCCGCGCTGGGCAACGCGATGGAATGGTTCGACTTCGGCGTCTACAGCTACATCGCGGTCACCCTGGGCAAGGTCTTCTTCCCGTCCGGGAACCCGAGCACCCAGTTGCTCTCCACCTTCGGCGCCTTCGCCGCCGCCTTCCTCGTCCGACCGATCGGCGGCATGGTCTTCGGGCCGCTCGGCGACCGCGTCGGGCGTCAGAAGGTGCTGGCCGTCACCATGATCCTGATGGCCGCGGGCACCTTCGCCATCGGCCTCATCCCGTCGTACGCGTCGATCGGTGTCGGAGCCCCGGTGCTCCTGCTGGCAGCCCGCCTGGTGCAGGGCTTCTCCACCGGCGGCGAGTACGCGGGCGCCTCCACCTTCATCGCCGAGTACGCGCCCGACAAGCGGCGCGGCTTCCTCGGCAGCTGGCTGGAGTTCGGCACGCTCGCCGGGTACATCGGCGGCGCCGGCCTGGTCACGGTGATGACCGCTCTGCTGTCCACGGAGGACCTGCTGAGCTGGGGCTGGCGGATCCCGTTCCTGATCGCGGGCCCGATGGGCATCGTCGGCCTCTACCTGCGGATGCGGCTGGAGGAGACCCCGGCGTTCGCGGCCGAGATCGAGAAGGCCGAGTCGAACCGCCCGAAGGTGCCGCTGCGGCAGATGATCGTGGGCCAGTGGCGGGCGCTGCTGCTCTGTGTCGGCCTGGTGCTGGTCTTCAACGTCACCGACTACATGCTGCTGTCGTACATGCCGAGCTATCTGACCGGTGAGCTCCACTACGACGAGACGCACGGCCTGCTCGTCGTACTCGGCGTGATGGCCGTGATGATGATCGTCCAGCCCTTCGCGGGAGCCCTGACGGACCGCGTGGGCCGCCGACCGGTGATCGCCGCGGGGTGTGCGGGATTCCTGTTGCTGTCCGTCCCCGCCCTGCTGCTGATCCGCCAGGGCAGCCTGTTCGCCGTCGCGCTCGGCATGGGCGCGCTGGGCCTGCTGCTGGTCTGCTTCACGGCCGCGATGCCGGCCGCCCTGCCGGCGCTGTTCCCGACGAAGGTCCGCTACGGATCGCTGTCGATCGGCTTCAACGTCTCCGTGTCGCTCTTCGGTGGCACCACCCCGCTGGTGGTGACGGCCCTGATCGGGGCGACCGGGAACATGATGATGCCCGCGTACTACATGATGGCCGCGGCCGTGATCGGCGGAGTGGCGGTGTGGTTCATGGCCGAGTCGGCGGGGCGGCCGCTGCCGGGCTCGGCACCCTCGCTGTAGAGCCGAGGACCTCGACCTCCGGACCGCTCGCCCGGAACACCGGGCGCCGGTCGGTCGGGCCCTGACAGTCCACCAGCCGTCGGATCCCTGACGGTGCACCGGCTGTCGGGGCCGTGACGGTCCACCAGCGTCGGGGCCCGGCAGTCCGTCGGCCGGATCGGGGAGGCAGCCGCGCAGATCATGCGTCACCACAGACACCCGCACCGCGACCGCGTCTCCCGCACCGCCCTCCCCACCCCCGTCGAAGCCGGGCGTCGCTTTTCATCCCACCAAGTATTCGCCATAGGCGTTTGTTCGAAGGCAATTGGTGCACACGAGAAGCTGACACTGTCTTTACACGACGAAGCGGAGAGACACCATGGGCATCATCGCGTGGATCGTGATCGGTCTGCTCGCCGGCGCCATCGCCAAGGCCTTGATGCCGGGCAAGGACCCCGGCGGCATCATCATCACCATGCTGATCGGCATCGCCGGCGGTCTGCTCGGCGGCTGGCTCGGCAAGGAGATCTTCGGCGTCGACTCCATCGACGGGTTCTTCGACCTCTCCACCTGGATCGCCGCGATCATAGGCTCCTTCATCCTGCTCGCCATCTACCGCCTCGTCACCGGCAACCGGCGTTCGCACCGCCACGCGTGAACCGCCGACGTCGTAGACGGTAAGGCATCCGAACGGCTCCTACCCTTTCCTCCGGGTGGGAGCCGTCGGCGTTGGTACGCCCGTCGACCGAACAACACCATGCGCACCCCGCGCCGCCATCGCGCACCAGGCCCTGGACGTGATGCGCGAAGGGTCCCGGCGCCACGGTGGGCACGGCGGAGGCCCTCGCCCAGGGGCCGGTTCGGCAAAGCACTGTGACCCGGCCGCGGTGAGACGACACAGTCCCTACCGGCCTTCGGGGGAACTTCGGGGCTCCGCCGCTCTCCGACGGCCGGCGAGTGGTACGGGCATGAGATGCCCACACCCCCCGATCAGCCCACCGTGCCGCTCGAACGTCCAAGCAGCGAGGAGCCGGACGTACCGGCTCTGCTGCGGACCGCGGCCGCGTACGCGTGGCGGATCATCGCCGTCGGCGTCGTCGTCCACGTCGCCTTCTCCGTGCTCGGGCAGTTTCACCGGATCGCCGTCGCCGTCTTCCTGGGGCTTGTCATCACCGCCGTACTCCGCCCGGTGGCCGGCCTTCTCGCACGCTTCATGCCCCGGCCGCTCGCGGTGGCCGCCGCGCTCATCGGCGGCGTCGTCCTCGTCCTCGGCGCGCTGGCCCTGGTGGGTGAGACCGCGGCGGATCAGCGAAGTGGGCTGGAGAGGGAGTTCGTCACGGGAATCGACCGGATCGAACGCCAGCTGGAGGAACCCCCCTTCCGCCTTCCCCCGGACGCGTTCGACGATCTCCAGTCCCGGATCGGCAAGCTCCTGTCGAGCCACCGTTCCACCCTCATCAGTACGGCGCTCAGCGGCGCGAGCCGACTGCTCGAGGTCCTGACCGTGCTCGCCCTGGCCGTGTTCTGCGCGGTCTTCTTCACGTACTCCGGCGACCGGCAATGGCAGTGGGTGTGCGACCAGCTCCACGAGGGGGCACGGCGGCAGGTCACGGTCGCGGGCCGGGCCGCCTGGCGGGCCTTCACCGGTTACACGCACGGCATCCTGCTGGTGGCCGCGACCAACGCGGTCCTCGTGGGTATCGCGCTGTTCGCTCTGGGGGTGCCCCTGGCGGTGCCGTTGGCGCTGCTGGAGTTCCTGGCCGCGTTCATTCCCCTGATCGGCTCGCCGATCGCCCTGTCGATCGCGGCCGTCGTCGCACTCGCGTCGAAGGGCGCGGTCATCGCCCTGGTGGTCGTGGCCCTGATCGTGGTCATCGGCCAGATCGAGGGCCACCTCCTGCACCCGATCGTGATGAGCTGGGCCGTCCGGCTGCACCCGGTGGTGGTCGCGCTGGCGGTCGTCGGCGGAGCGGTCGCGGCGGGGGTGATCGGCGCCGTGGTCGCCGTACCGCTGGTGGCCGTGCTGTGGTCTGTGTACCAGGCCCTGCGCACTCGTGCCGACGGCCCGGACGACTGAGGCGAGGATCGTGCCGATGGCGCCACCCAGCCGCGGGTCGCCGGCAGGTCGGCACCATCGGCCGACGACGAAGGCCTCGGGCGGCAAGCCGCCACGCGCCGAGTCACCGCCCTGCGCATTCGGTGCCGATCCCGGCTCCGGCCCGGCTCCAACGCCCGCCCCAACCCCAGCTCAATCTCTGTCTGAGCTCACGAATCCGCAGGCATCAAGGCGGGTGCGGCGCGACGGTGCGTCGCCGCCGGCGAGCCGAGGCGTGAGTTGCTCCCGCAAGGGCTCGCCGGCCGGGATTCGGAGGTAACGCGACGAGACGCGGTCAGGAGCGGACGATGCTGCGCACGTTGTCCACAGCGCCGCAGCCGGCCTTCAGCTGACGCTCCCTCTCCTCAAGGAACGCCTCGCCCAGCTCCTCCCGCCGCTCCATGGCGACGTTCTCACGGGCACCGTTGAGGATCGTGCGCTCCTCCTCGTCGGTGTGGTGGGCGATGGCCTTCGCGAGCTCTTCCAGCTTCTCGTCCCACTCCTCGGAGCCCACCTCGTCGACCTCGAGGAGCTCCAGGAGCGCCTTGTTGCCCTCCTCGTGCTCCTCCTCGCCGTGCTCGACCTCTTCGTCGTCGATCTTCTTGAAGCGCTTGAGGGCGGGGTACACCTTCGCCTCTTCCGCGAGCGCGTGCGCGATCAACAGGTCGGCGAACTCCCGCAGGGCGGCTGCCCGGTCGGCTTCGACGCTGCGCATCAGGCGGAAGAGGTCCTCCATTCTTCGGTGATCCTGGAGAATGAGTGCGACGACGTCTCGCGTGTCGGGCGTGTCAGGCATGTCGGCCATGGGAACGGGCTTCACTTTCGTCACGAGGAACCTGGGGCAGTACCGAGTACCCCGGCCGGCCGTCTTCATTGATCCGTACGCCCATCCGTGCACGGCGTCACTCCCCCGGCCGATCAGACGAAGGCGCTCTGCCCGGTGATCGCCTTACCGACGATCAGCGTGTTCATCTCCCTGGTGCCTTCGAACGAGTAGATGGCCTCCGCATCCGCGAAGAAGCGCGCCACGTCGTACTCCAGGACGATGCCGTTGCCCCCGAAGATCTCCCGCGACCAGGCCACGACCTCGCGCATGCGGGCGGTTACGTGGGCCTTGGCCAGGGACGAGTGCTCGTCCCGGAACACCCCGGCATCCTGCAACCCGGCGAGCCGATGCAGCATGCCCCAGCTGGAAGTGATGTTGCCCAGGCTCTTCACCAAGAGGTCCTGCACGAGCTGGAAGCCCGCGAGCGGACGGCCGAACTGCTGCCTCTGCGTGGCATAGCGCAGGGCCAGCTCGTACGCGCCGATCATGACGCCGAGGGCCTGCCAGGCGACCCCGCTGCGCGTGGCGCGCAGGACTTCCGCGACGTCACGGAAGGAGGACGCGTTCTGAAGCCGACCGGTCTCCGGCACCCGGACGTCGGTGAGGGTGACGTCCGCGTTCTCGACGATGCGCAACGACGTCTTGTGGGCGATCTTCTCCGCCTCGAATCCGGGCGTGCCCCGGTCGACGACGAATCCCTTGACCTGGTCGTCATCGACATCGCGGGCCCAGACGACGATGTGATCGGCGAAGGTGGCGTTGCCGATCCAGCGCTTGGCTCCGTTGAGCACCCAGGTGTCGCCGTCCCGCCGGGCGGTGGTGCGCATGCCGGCCGCGATGTCGGAACCGTCGAGCGGCTCCGTGAGGGCGAACGCCCCGATGGTGTCCATCCTCGCCATGCCGGGCAGCCAGCGGTCGCGCTGGGCCTGGTCGCCGCCCGCGTGGATCGCGTACATGGCGAGTCCGTTGTGGACGCCGAAGAAGGTGGCGACCGAAGCGTCGACACGGCTCATCTCCATCGCCATCATCCCGGTCAGCAGATGGCTGGCGGCAGGGCCGTGGTCGCCATAGCCCTCGTACGACAGACCGACCAGTCCACTCGCACGGAAACGACTGATCAGCTCCATGGGGAAGGTGCCGTCGGCCCAGTGCTCGGCCACCAGGGGCTGGACCTCGTCGCGCATGAACGACCTGGTCCTGAGCAGGACCTTGCGCTCCTCCTCCGTGAGTGCGGACTCGAAGTCGTAGAAGTCGGCCATGTTCTGCTGTTCCGTGAGTGCAGTCATGGGGCCCTTCTTCCACGGTTGTACGGAGCGATGCGCGCTGCGGACGTTCGCGCACATCGCACCGACAGCTCGACGCCAGGCGGTCGGGCCGACCCCGGAGCCGCCCGATCGGCGGATCTTGCGGGGCTCCCCGGCGGCACCTATCGACCTGGGCTGCGCCGATGTGGGCGTCCTCGCGGTCACCCCGCCTTCGTGCCCCTCCGAACCGCCCTCACAGGGCGCCGAGAACCTGACGGCGGCTGAGACGGGCGGAGCCATCGACGTCCGCGACGGAGCGCTGCCGTCGACCCGTTCGCGACCCCCGGCACGGTGCCGTCAGGGCGTGACCGGCGCTCATCCGGAGCCGTCCAGGAATCACCGTCGGGAATGCGGTCGGAGCGCTAGGAATCCGCCAGCCACGCCAGCAAGCGACCGCGCGACCAGCAGCGGCCGACGGCCTCGGAGCGCACGGCCGAGCGGTCGAAGACGACCAGGCCGATGATGCTGTGGCCGGAGGCGCGGCGATCGCCGAGTGTCGGTACCGTCGGCGCGACTCCGACCCCCTCCGCCGACACCCACGCCACCGCCCGGCCGGCCGCTGCTTCCTCGAGGCGTCGCAGGAAGCGCAGACGGCTCTCGAGCGGGAAGCGCGACAGGGCCCACGTCGTGGTGACGACAGGCAGGACGTCCGCGGGCACCCGGGCGAAGGCGTCCGGCAGCACCTCGACGCCGTCGCCTCGCAGCAGCAGCGCAGGGGCTGTCGCCGCCCACGCCATCTCTGCTTCGAGCCTCGCGGCCCGCTCCAGCTGATCGGGCCGGAGGCAGGCGCGCAGCCATCGGGCGTCCTCCGCGTCCGTCACGTCGATCGGATCGAGGTCGACGCCGACGCGGGCGACGACCTCAGGCATCGCCCGCGTCGGGAGGGGCCGAGCTCCGACGATCGACGCCGACAGCTGGACGGGAGACGAGGGATCGCCCAGCGATTGTCCGTTGCTGTACGTGATGCCGACGCGATCGACCTGGAGATTGAGCCCGGCCGAGCAGCCCACGTCGATCAGCCCGACCGCATGGGCGCCCACCCGGCGTGCCGCCTCGGCGATCGCCGGATACAGCACCGCGGAGCGGCCGGTCTCGTCGGCCCGCGTCGTGCGGCGCGCGGCGATCGCCACGACCGGGTCGGTCATCCGCAGCAGCGTGTCGATCGCCGCGTCGGCGGCGGCGTCGCCGTCCGCCGACGCGTAGGCCGCGGCCAGCGCCGGGGCGCGGCCAGCGAGGGCGAGGTCGTGCAGCGCGGCGAGGATCACCGTGGGGTGCCGCTTGCGTGCCGGTGCCGTCCGGATGGCGCGCAGCGCCTCGTCGGACTCGCTCAGGGCGACGGCGACGCGCTCGTACAGCGGCGATGTCCCGGCGGCGTCGACCTCACCGAAGTGCCGGTACACCTGAGCGAGCGTCCGGGCCCTACCCACGGGTACGGCTCACGCTTCCTGCGGTCGGTCCTGGCATCCGGATGATCCTAGCCAGTGGGTGCCCCCATGGACGTGCCGTAGACGTCGGCCCGGTCGATGCCGAGTGCGTCGAGCACCGCGATCACGTCCTGCGCGAAGATCTCGGTGCTGTAGGGGCTGTCGGGCTTGTCGCTCTCGCCCGTGCCCCGGTAGTCGACCGTGACGGTGCTGCGTTCGGCGTGGAAGTCGTCGCGTACCCCGTCCCACCAGGGGTGGTTGTTCGCCTGACCCGCCAGCAGAACGAGCGGCGTTCCCCCGCCCAGGACCTGGTAGGCGATACGGACCCCGTCAGGCGTTCTCGTGTGCTGCATCGGCCCTTCCTCACTCGTCGTACAGGTGCTGCAAGGGCTGTATGACCCGCGCAACAACCCTCGGCGAAGCGGTCGACCGCAAGCGCCCAGGCGCGGCATTTCCCGTACCTGGCGGCGAACACCTCGGCCACGCAACGGAAATCCCCGCCACGGGCAACCGGAGATCATCATCGTGAACTAGGGACTGTTTCTCGGATCATGTTCGGAGCCAGATGGTGAGGGCTGCGAGGGTGACGGTGCCGAGGTAGATGTAGGCGCGTTTTTCGTAGCGG